>JAWBXT010000096.1:0-5020 GCA_038867695.1 Thermoproteota archaeon | reverse complement strand
GGATATGTAAGCTGCCACGTTAGATCACTTAACCTCCTCCTCATTTCTTTAAAGGCAGGATAGATTACTCCGGCTGTAGATGAAAGTAGTGAAAAACCTATTAGCCAGACTAGATCTAAAGTATCAATGTTTGGGGGAGTATAAGATCCAGTTGATAAAATGATCGATACAAATCTAAAGATGACTTGGGCGGAGACTACTCCAAAAGATATTCCAACAAGAATTCCAAATACAGCTACAATAAAGCATCTATAAAACAAGTATCTAAAGATCTTCCATCGTGAAGCCCCGATACATCGAATTATCGTGACATCTTTCTCCGAATCTCTCGTTATTCTGACAGAGACAACATACACAGCGGTAAGCACAAGAAGGTATATCGGGGTGGACCAGTTCCTTATAGAATTAAAGGTCTTCAAGATTAAGCTGTAAGCCGCTTGATAGAATGATCTCTCTTCAAGGACTTTGACGTCTAAGGAATACAATGTGGCAGGATTTATCTCCTCCGAACTTATAATTTCTATGAGCGAAATCCTGCCTAAAATATCTGGTCTAATATCCCAGACTGTGGAGAGTGGTGCTAGCACTTCTTCATCTGATGGACATCTACAATCAATTATACTTGAAACTCTGAAATCTTTAAAATCTTCATCATGAGAGAAAATTCTTAAAAAAACACCTTTCTCAACACCAAATCTTCTTGCAATTAGAATCCCAATAGCAACTTCAGAACTAGAAGATGGGATATTTCCGTCAACATGGAACCTATTATGCTTAAAATATTCTTCCAGCCGATCAATCCCTCTGACCTTAATATCGAAGAGTTTGTCGTTAAAGAATGCTTTTGAATAGAATATGAGCTGGGGGAAGAATTTTTTGAAGCCTAATGAAACTAGTCGTTCAGTTAAGGAATAATCTAGAAAGCTTTCGTTCAAAGATTTTGCAGAAGCATTAATTAATAAAAACCTCTCTTCTTCAAATTTAGGTAGCATGGTGTAGAGATTCTCAGAATATCCATTTGCTATCACGATAGGTGCTGAAGCAACCGTTAAGAGGAAACCTATTGTTAGTATGTAGAGCATAGACTTACTTATATCGGCGATAACGCTTTTAAAAGCTAGATTCAATAGTGACGTCAATCTAGATACCTTATAGTGTAGAGTTAGGTTATTAGTCTTTTTTATTAAAAATCAAAAATCTTTATTAATCGTGGGCTAAAAAGTTAAACAGAGCTTTAATGGAGAATGATGATGCCATAAAAGCAATTAAACTCATGGATGTCTGGAAAGCCTATAATCCGAATGACCCGGTCTTGAAAGGCGTAAATCTTGAAGTAGAAGTGGGAAGTTTCATATCTATAAGAGGAAGATCCGGCTCAGGAAAATCTACTCTCTTAAGGATAATAGGGTTGATTGATCAACCGACAAGAGGGAAAGCAATAATCCTCGGAAACGATTCTTCAAAAATGAAGTGTGAAGAAGCATCTCAGCTAAGGTTGAAACATATAGGATTCGTATTTCAATCCTTTAACCTCATACCGTCTTTAACAGTCTTCGAAAACATAGAAATCCCACTAGCTTTAGCAGGTGTAAAGAAAGATGCGAGGCGGAGGAGGGTGATAGAGCTCCTGGAGAGCTTCGAGATGCTTAAATTTGCCGACAGATACCCAAACCAGTTAAGTGGTGGGGAGCAACAACGAGTAGCAGTCTTGAGGGCGCTCGCCAACAATCCAGACATAATACTAGCTGATGAACCTACCTCAAGTCTAGATGAAGAAAATAGTGAATTGTTAATTGAATTATTCAAACGTATTAACAAGGAGGAACTTGTAACCATAATCATAACGACAGTAAGTCGCGAGGAAGTTCTTCCAACGCATCATGACTACCTTCTTAAGAATGGGAAACTGACACCCCTACGTTAGAAAACTTCGGAACGGTCTAGGCATCGTGTCCACTTTCATGTTCTCTAGAACCTTAAGTAATTTTTCATGGGATTGATGCATTAGATAAGCTTCTTCTAGATTCTTTGCATCAAGCCATGGTTTTAGAGGAGATAATACAATTACGTTCCCTCCAAGATTTGAAAACTCTGTAACTAGATTCTTAACGAAGTCTGAGTCTATGAGGATGCAGCCAACATAGATAACTGTCTTCTTACCTTCTTCAAAAAACTTGCTCAAATATTTTAGGAAATCACTTAACCTCAGCTCAGTAATCTTCATGAAAGCCTTTGACCCGATTTCTCTAGAGATCTTTAATAATGTGTGAGCGGACTTTGGTTCGAAGAGTTCGTAAACACTCCACCTATTCGTTAAGTAATGCTCTAATACGTAGGCTAAAGCAAGCTTTAATGCTTCGCTAGGGTTGAGGTCGTTTCTGTCGATGATTACGTTACTACCATTCTTTACCATAATGCTTATCTGCAGCCCTTCTCTTAAAGCAAAAATGACGGTGGATAGAAAGTATGCTGAGCACTCATCTCCCGTAATAGGACCATGAGCACGGACATCATATATTATCTTAGCCGATCCGTAAGATTCTTCAAGAAACTCTTTTACATATATCTTTCTATGGCGGGCGGAAGCCTTCCAGTCTATAAACGAGATATCGTCTCCAACCTGATATTCTCTACTCCAAAGATACTCGAGGCCTCTACCTCTTCTCTTTCCAGGATGGTCTCCGGCCCCAGCCCCCATCTCTTCTAATAAACTAAGTGCCTCTAGAATCCAGGGGTAGACACGTGGGTAAGCTTTAAGCCTTAATTGGATCGGTAGCTCCAAAGAGGCTTGGAAAAACTTGAAGAAATCGTATACCTTCGTCTTCAAGCTCGATAGTTCATAAACTCCGCTGAGTGTAGGTTTTATGGATAAAGTAACGACCGTCTCAGGCCGATCTATAATCTCTGGCTGGAAACTTATCCAGCTTTTTTCAACATCTATTTTGAATACTGCTTCTGACCGGAATTTGATAAAAGCTTTCCCCTCACTCCCTGCCACCAACTTGAGATCTAGTGTCGAAGGCTCGATAACAGTTCTCTTAACCTTCCTAACCTTCTTTACCAGATCAAGTAACGCGGCCGAGACAAGAATTACTAAGATAAGAAAGCATACTGTCAGCATGATGTCAGAGAAAAGGATAGATAATGTTAAGAGTAGCGTCATAATTATTATAGTTTTTAACCCTCTTGGAGTGGGCTTCAATATAGTGGGACCTCCACTTCTTCAAGAATCTTTTGAATGAGGTTTTTGGCGGTTAATCTATCTGTGAGATACTCGGGCTTTATCTTGATTCTATGTGATAAAACTGGAACCGCCAGCTTCTTAACATCGTCCGGTATAACGTACGATCTTCCCTCGAGAAAAGCTACGGCTCTACTCCCCTTATAAAGCCAGATACTTGCTCTGGGACTGGGAGGAGACTGTACTTCTTCAGCCGATCTCAACCTACCGACGAGGTCTAATATATACTTCTTAACATGCTCAGAGACTTTAACCAATCTAACTCGATCTACTAACGATGCAAGTTCTTCGGGAGAGGTTACAGGCTTGACAACAGGATGTTCTAATTCATCTATCCTTGTAATTATCTCGAACTCCTCAGCCTGCTCTGGATAGCCAAAGTTAACACTGTAAGCAAACCTATCGATCTGCACGTTGGTGAGAGGGTATGTTCCTTCACCATAAGGGATTTGAGTAGCTATTACTATGAAGGGTCTCGGGAGCTCAAGCGTTGTACCCTCGATCGTGACCTGTCTCTCTTGCATGGCTTCTAGTAGGGCTGCCTGAGCTTTAGGAGTCGCCCGGTTGAGCTCATCAACCAAGACAACGTTTGCAAATATAGGCCCCTTCTTCAAGCTCCAGACACCTTTAACGATATCATAGTAAACTGTTCCGAGGATATCTGCTGGCAAGAGGTCGGGCGTCATCTGGATACGTTTAAAGGTTCCACCGATCACTTCAGCAAAAGTTTTTGCAATGAATGTCTTACCTGTTCCGGGTGGGCCTTCAAGAAGGATGTGTCCTTCAGTAAGCATGGCTATAAGCATTAGCTCAATGGTCTCTCTCATACCTATAATATGCTTCGAAACCTCTGCTATGACACGATTAATTATTGGTTTAGCGCTCACTATGCATCTCCCTCCATAGCTTCTCCAATACCTCTCTACTCCATGTTGGATTCCGAATTAATACTTTATCAACCTCACTTTCTTTATATTTGATAAACTTCTCCAACCTTAGCCTCAAAAGTACTAAAACCACACCAATTATAAACGCATACCGTATCTCAAGTTGTGAGAAGAACTGGAGAAATGAGTTTAAGCTTTCTTTAACTATCGCAAATTTGCTCGGCTCCCAATGGGAACGATCAATAAGGCATCTTCTGTTACTGATCAGTCTCTTAAAGAACTCAAAGTTCGACCCCCTAGATATCATGGAGTTTATCCAGAGACTTGAGTCAGAGATTACGATAAGTTTACCCTTACCCATCGCGATCTCACATACAACGGTTAGTGGTCCTCTGGGTTCACCCTCATCCCAAATACTATTTGAGTTAACGTCAAGAAAAGCATAGAAACTGCTATATCCTATAGCTTTCTGACAGCCATCTATCGCTGTCGCATAATTTGCTACCACCTCACTAATGTTCATAGAAGGTATGCGGATCTTCGGCAACACTGCTGCTCTATCCTTGAAAAGCGGATCCAATAATAATGAACCATTTAAACGCGGAGATACTTCAAGTAGCCGTAGAAGGGAATTCCCACTTCCAGATTCATCCATCAATATAGTAATTCCCCCGTTCTCGATAAATGATTTAATGAATTCCGCTTCGACTTTTTCAAATTCTCTCTCCGGACCGATGATGAATAAAACATGTCTAGATGGTTCTGCGATCAGCCTCTCATCAATAATCGAGTCAAGATACTGGATATCCGTTTCAGATGAAAGCTTTGAAAAACCATTCCAGTAAGGATTATAAGGGTTAAAATCATCTAATGGAGGAACACTTATGATAAG
>JAWBXT010000095.1:0-5027 GCA_038867695.1 Thermoproteota archaeon | reverse complement strand
TATGGATTTAACGCGGAAAAGATTGGAGGATTGAAAACAACATTAAACTTGCCGACACAGGTTGGTATGCAAAGGCTTATGATAAACAATTCTACAATATCAATTCTAAGCAATTATACAGGGCCGGATGGTGAAAACCCGTTTATTTTAAAACAAAATTATGGCCGGGGCGAAGTTTTCTACGTAAACATATATCCAATATTAGAAGCTATGTGCAAAGCAGGGAATCCAGGTGTCTTCCACTCTCTGTTAGGTAGGCTATTAGAGGATCTAAACCTGTCCAAACTTGATAAAGACTTCATTCTAGTGGTGGACGGATATGTTAAAGCGATCGATGTAAGCGGTAATCCTAAGGTAGAAGCAAGCTCGATAATTTTCCCGTTAGAAACTGTACTTAGTCAACTTGGCGTTGATACAAAAAATGGGTCTATAATACTGTACAATGCGACTAGTATTCAAATAAAAAGCAATTCAGATCTAATTATTGAAGCAAAACACTTCACAATAGAAAACGGTTATGGCTTTTACGCTGCAGTCAAGCTCAACTCAACTTTCACAGTAAAACCTTTAATGGGCTTTTTTGGCGTTCAAGCCGTCGCAGAAAACAAAGAAATCCAGATACCTAACGTTGAAAAACTGTCAATAACTCCCTATGGCTCAGTTAACTTCCTCGCCAGAACGCCAGAGGTAAGCGCTTCCCAAGTTACGTTCAGAGAATTCTACCCATCCGCCTCATTGGAATGGAGCACAAGAACCTATGGTCAAAACTTGCATGTGACAGAATTAACAAGCTTTCAAGTAATGCTTTCTGATAGCTACACTATTCTTAGAAATGTCAAGCTGGGAGAATCTTTCATGCGAGATCCTCCAGCCGTCATGTTTGACGAGCTTTCATCACTCCCCGTAGCAATATTTTGGACACTGCTATTACTACCCCTCCTACTCGGAGCAGTTCTTCTCTCCGCTTTGAGAAATTCAAAAATAAGGATATGACAGAAAGATGGGTCACCAAAACATTTGGGAACTACAAGGCTCTTCATTACATAGACAAGTAAGGAGAGCTGAGGTTGTTAAGAGTATGTTGAAAAATTCTAAAGCTGTGTTGGACGCAGGGTGTGCTGAAGGCTTTATCACTTCCTTCATTTCTAATTTACCGGCTTATGTTGTGGGCATAGATCTTGATAGAGATTCCTTGAAGATCGCAAAGGTTAAAGTGAAAAATGTTGATTTTGTTCAAGCCTCGATAACAAACCTTCCCTTTAGAGAGCATGTTTTTAATGCCGTCACGTGCTGTGAAGTCATGGAGCACTTGCCGAACACTATTATTAAAGAGGGTATTAAAGAAATTGATAGAGTATTGTCAACTAAAGGAGTTCTCTTAGTTAGTGTCCCATATAGGGAGCAGATAACGTATACTCGTTGCATACATTGCGGGAAACTGACGCCTCTTTGGGGTCATCTTCAGAGCTTTGACGAGAATAAAGTTTCCTCTTTGCTTCCAAAAAGCTATCGGTTAGTAAAGAAAAAAATTTGCTGAACCTGAGTTTAGTTTCGTGTTCAAAACTCCTTAAATGGCTGCCTTTCAGGATTTGGCTGTTAATGAACGATTTGCTCGGCATTATAAAAAAAGGATATTGGTTAGTACTAAAGTATCAAAAAGGATGATTTAGTTTTGACCAAATCATATTATTTTAGGATTAAGGATCCACATGAGTTTTGAGATATTGTTTGAGTATTTACGAGGGAGATTATAGTAAGAGAAGAGCAAATAGAATAAATTCGCTTTTCCTATGTCTAAAAAGCGGAAGGATGTTAGATATTGGTTACGGAAGTGGCTTTTATTCATCAGTCACATAACAAAAGGAATGCGAAGAGTGCGGTTCTCTTGGATATCTCCTCTGTATGTGAAAACAGCAATGTTACACTTAGACAAAAGCGGAGCGTGCGCTTATTCTGTAGGTTTTCCATATAAACAGTACATAGATCTAATCATAGGTTCTTCTCTGCTCTTTAGAAGGCCTAAAAAGTTCACCATTCTAATTGATGAACCAAAAGAGAAGGAACAGATAATTCCTGGAATAAGGAGTGAAATCGCCTTGGATACACCATGTCCAATAATAGTAGGCGATAAGCTGCACCTCTATTATGCAGTTATGGATAGGGCTGACAAAATATGGAGAACCGCTTTAACGATATTTTCCTTGAACGATTTTTATGAATGAGAGCTTGATAGTTCATGTTGTTGGCGCTAGACCTAATTTCATTAAGCTGTCTGTGGTTTATTCTGCGTTGAGGAATGCTTCTGATCAACTGATTGTTCATACTGGTCAGCACTACGATTATGAGCTTAGTAAAGTTTTCTTTAAAGAGTTGAATATTCCTGAACCCGATTATAATCTCAATGTTGGTTCAGGCCCTCATGGGTACCAGACTGGTGAAATGCTTAAACGCGTGGAGGAGGCTCTCTTAAAAGAGAAGCCTAGGTTAGTCATGGTTTACGGCGATACTAACAGTACCTTGGCTGGCGCCTTGGCCTCTGTAAAACTGGGTATTCCAGTAGCACATGTTGAGGCTGGTGTCCGAAGCTACGAGAAATATATGGTTGAGGAGATAAACAGGGTTGTTGTAGACCGGGTTTCTGAGCTTCTTTTTGCTCCTACACTGAGGGCTGTTGAAAACCTGCGCAGGGAAGGTGTTGTAGAGGGTGTTTACTTTACTGGAGACGTTATGCTCGACCTCTTCTTAAGCGTTAGAAACAGGTTTAACGTAAGAAATGAAGGTTTTATTCTCGTTACGGTTCACAGGGCTGAGAACACCGATAATCCTGAAAGGCTTAAAACAATTTTAGAAGCTTTAGTTGAGTCTGGCGAGAGGATAGTTTTCCCCATGCACCCGCGCACTAGGAAACGCATCATGGAATACGGGTTCGATTGGTTCATGAAGGCGGGAAACGTTGAGGTTACGGAGCCTATTGGATATTTGGAGTTTCTGGATGCTGTGAGTAGGGCTAAAATGGTTGCCACAGACTCGGGTGGTGTTCAGAAGGAGGCTTATTTCATGGGTAAGCCGTGCGTAACGCTGCGTGGGTCGACGGAGTGGGTTGAAACAGTCGAGACGGGGTGGAACGTTTTAGTGGGTGTAGATAAGGAGAAGATCTTGAATGCTTTAAAGGGGTTTAAGCCTAGAGGCAAGCCTGACTTAAGCCTGTTCGGCGATGGCGAAGCCTCTAGGAGGGTTGCTTCCATCCTTTCTGAAAGGCTTGATAGATGATCCTTTTTGTGGAATATTGTTTTTCTTATCGGAGTGAAAGATGAGCGAGACGATTGAGATAGCCAGGGTATCGACTAAGCGCACGCTTCTTTCAAACCTGGAATTAGAAGAGTAGGTTGATTTCTTTTTCGCTTATTATATTCAGAATCAGGAAGCTTTAAATTTACACGAGCACTTCTTTTAAATGCGGTGCCTCGGTTTATGAGCCCGGTGGGGCATAAGGGGCGCTGCTTAACACTCTGCTTTAAAGCCCTAGTTTTATTCGTCTTCTCGCTGGTTGCATCAAGTATCTATACGTGCTGTCAGCCTGTTCAGCCTTCCTTAACCCTTGTCTATACTCGTGCGAACGGTAGGATCGGCGACGTTTCTCTAACCTCCTCCGGCGAGCTCCTGTTCACCAACTATCCCACGAAGCCCGGGAGGCTGTGGCGTTTAACCGGTGGTTTAGAGACCCTTATCTATGAAGCTGCCAAGACTGCTTACGATTTCTACGGTGTTGCTGCTTCAAGGGATGGTGAAGTTTATGTTTCATGCCCCTATACTGGTGAGGTTTTCAGGATAGTTCCAGGCGGAGGCGTCTCCACCGTTTATATTAGACCCAGTAAGAACGTTGGCCCACTGGCTTTCGCTCCCAATGGATCGCTCTACATGGCTGACCTTATTCCCTCCGAGGGCTACCAGTCTGTTTACAGGCTTGACCCAGCCGGGGCTGTGACTGCGACGGGAAGCGTGGTTGAGACCCTCGTCTACACTGCTCCAGTAACCATTGGGGGTATTGCTTTCAACAGCAGGGGTGAGCTCTTCTTCAGCGACGGCCCCAGGGGCAGGCTGTAGAAGGTTGTCAACGGCACAGCGATGCTCTACGTTGACAGGAAGGGCTGGTCAACAATGTACGGCATCGTCTTCGACCAGTACGATAATCTCTACTTCTGCGACTGGAGCAGCCCGGGTAACATCTACTATCTCGACTTCAGGCTCAGCCTAGCCTACAGGGTTCTAGACGGCAACAAGATTCCTCTAACAGGTGCGAAAGTCATGGTTACGATGCCTAACGGCTCAGCCTTAACGCTTTCGACAAACTCAACTGGCTACGTTTCCCTTCCTAAAGCCTGGCCCGGCGCCTACAGGTTGAATGTTTTCTGGCAGAATGTCTCCGTAGGCTTATTCGTCTTCGACGAGTCTGCCAGCGGGAAGAGGGATTTGGCGTGCAGCGTTTTCAACGTGAAGCTTGCCGCCAGGGATAGTTCGGGGAAGGCTTTAACCGGCTGCATGTTTAAAATCTCTCTTCCCAACGGAACCATGGTTGAGCAGTCTTCTCCCGTATTCTTACCTTCCATGCCAACAGGATTGATGACTATCCAAGCATTCTATAAGGGGGTTGTGGTCGCCGGCCCTATTGATGTTAATATCTCGTCTAATATCGACCTTCCGGTGGATTGCAGGGTTCACTCTCTTTCCCTCAGCCTCTTAGACTCCGCCGGGAACTGGTTGAAGAACTCTCGGATTCTAGTGAGCCTAAACGATGTCCTAATCGCGAATCAAAGTTGTCCCGAGGGAAGCTTAACCCTGGACGGTCTTCTCGAAGGCAGGTGTGTCATCACCGCTATCTTAAAGGGAGTTACTGTGGCACAATCGGATTTCTATCTTAACAGTACTCGGACAATTGTTTTAAAGGCTAATGTTTCCTCGTCAAGCGACTTTTCTAAGCTAGTGCTCACAGTTAGAGACTTTTTCGGATTGCCGTTGCAGGGTGTCAG
>JAWBXT010000094.1:0-5069 GCA_038867695.1 Thermoproteota archaeon | reverse complement strand
ATGGAACCATGATGAGACTCTACTCTTATATCCTATTCGACAAAACCCCAGCCCCCCCTTCTTACGATTAGCTCTACATCTTCTTTCGCAAAATTCGCAATGCTCTATTATCCTTTCCGACAGGGCTATTTTTACATCCAGGAAGCTCGGTTCAGCGTCGGTAAGCTTAACTGACTTACCGCCTTTAATGGATTCGTAAACCTCATTGAATTCTAGAATAAGATTGTCATGAAGCCTCCAAAGCTCCTCTTCTCTCATCTCCTCTAGATCGGAACTGGACGTGTTTGCGGGAATGCTCCTCACTATTAGAAACTTTGCGGGCTTGAGATTCGTCATAACGGCTCTGTACCAAGAAAGCCGTCTATTAACCTCCCTATTATCCCAAACTGTTACTGCATCTCTTCTTAGAAGCCACATTGCTATCCTGAGACAGAATAGTGAAAAAAGCATTTTTATGGTTTTTGAGCTCGGAAATTTTAAAAATCAATATGTAAGTCATGGGGTATGAAATATTCGGGAGTTCTCTTAGACGAGATGTATTCAGGTCTTAAACCGTTTCTTAAGATATTGGGATGGAGCGTTCAATCCGTTGAAGATGCTGGCTTAAAGGGTGCTGAAGATACCGATATCGTTGAGCACGCTTTAAAAAACCGCCTTATAATCGTTACACAGGACCAGTTGACAGCAGACTTAGCTAGGCTTAAGGACGTTCCCTGCGTAACAATAGGGTTGGTCGAAATAGCCAAGATGGTTGACGAAAAACTTAGGAAACTAAGCGAATAGTATTTACTTACCGCTGTTCCAGAGTCTTTCCTCCCAGCCTGAAACCTTCAGAATAGGATAGAGTGCCCTGGGACCATGCAGCCATCTGTAGTAAGTAGCGTAGGCTATTAGGCTTCCTATACGAACAAGACGTTGGAAATCTCCATTGGTCCATATCTTTACATTATGGCTCCAACACCTGGAGAAAACCTCCCAGTGGAGTTCCGTAAGACTGCGTAGATCCGCATGCCTCTCTCTGTTAAGTATACAATCCATTTCAGAAGTGAAGAGAAGTGGCACATAGAATATTATTGTATTCTTCAACCTGTCTAAAAGCTCAAGGGTGGCAATAACGTCATCTAGGGTTTCACCAGGCAATCCTATTATCAACGTTGCCAAAGGATATATCAGGTTATCGTTTAATATCCCTAGTGCTTGAACAACTATATCCGGCCACTGCTCAGGAGGATAGGGGAGCATCTTGCCCCTCATGTATCTGGATATTAGCTTCACGCTGCCAGTTTCGATACCTATCTCGAAAGTGGCATACTTCTCATTGTTTACATAAACCCACCTAGATTTTTCTACGAGAGTTGGAGCTATCTCCCTAACTATATTTGGATCATAAACGACTGGAGCAAGAGCTGCATGTGCTATCTGAATATACTTGACTCCCTCAACATTGGCAACGGAATCAATAAGCTCAACCACTGCCTCCCTGTTAGGAGTGAAATCTGGATTGGTTTTGTAAAGGAAAATATCGTCCGTTTGCAAGGTTATCATCCTAGTCCCATTTTTAGCATTCAGCTTAACCTCTTTCAAGATGTGGTCAAGGGGGAAGGAGTATCTTTGTCTAAGGGTTGGCGAGCAGAACTGGCACCCTCTTCCACACCCCCTCGTTACTTCTACGACGCCGAAAAGAGAAGGCTTCTTGATGCAAGGTATGCTTTCAGGTTTAGGTTTTCGACACAAGACTTGGCTGGGAAGCTCTTCTCCATTCACGGCTTTCTTGAAAACTTCTAAGACATCTTCTTCAGCCTCACCCATCACTACAGTATCTATGCCCAGTTGGCCTTGAACTTCTGCTTTGACGATCTGCCACGCTCCGCTCCCTCCAACTACTATTTTCGGTTTGTATTTTTTAAGAGAAGGGTTTGAAAGCATGTCTTCAAACTCTACTGCAGTCATTGGTTTTCCGCTTATCCCAATGAAGCTAGTGTATGTTCTGCTTACGAAACCTATGCCAAGCGGATCCATCGTTGATATCCCAACTACCCTAGTATTCCTCCCCACAAATTTTTCTAGCATAGAAGGATATACTGTTGCAACATTATCCTCACCAAAATAATCTATGAGTATTGCTTCTACCTTCCTGAGACCATATGGTGCGAACTTGGCTGTACCATCTTCGTTAAAGGGCGTTGGAGGGTAAAGTTTCCTGCGAAGAAACTCCTTTGGAAGAAACACTGGGAAACCTCCTGCGAAAGCTATGAATGGGTTTAGGTTAAAATCACTCATTTCTATTGCTGAAGCCGTTAAGACTATCTTCTTACCGCCATCTTGGTTGCTTATAGTTTTTTTGTTTAACAATTTTTCCGTTGGCTTTTCACCTAAATATTCGCAAGTATATATGTTTTTTCTTGCACTAAATTCGACTGGATGTTAACAAGGTTTCGAATAAGAAATTAATTGATTTTTTTAAAAAAGTTTCAAATTTCAAGCATTTTTTGAAAGGATACGATAAGCTTATAGTGGTTTTTCAAGGTATCAAGAGGATTGAGGAAAACCACTCAATGCTAATATAAGATGGCTAAAAGCGGCAGGTCTGAGTGGCCTACGCGAGTTCTCCTATAGGCTGGGAAGACGAGATAAATAATTATTCATTGTTCTAGTTTTCCTCGGAAAGCTTTTATTACTCTATAGGTGTTGATTAGATGGAGAAAATTATGATAATTGAAATAAATTATCATGCTTGGCTTAGAGAAGAGATTGGAGAAAAAGAATTGCTTCATGTGGAGAACGAGTCGACTGTTGAAAAGGTTATTGAGAAACTCGTAGCTAGGCATGAATGTTTAAAATCAGGGAGTTTTCTGGTGGCAGTTAATGGTAAGCTTGCAAGTTTACATACCGTCTTAAAGGAAGGGGATATTGTCTCATTACTTCCTCCTGCTGGAGGTGGCTAATTTGATAAAGATTGCTGAAGAAGATTTTTCGATAGAAGATATAGTCACAGAACTTAAGAGTAGGGAAGTTGGTGCCATAGTGTTTTTCTTAGGAATCGTTAAGTCGTTCAGAGAAGGAGAAGTCGTTAATGAGCTTATTATCGAAGCATATCGAGAGGTTGCTGAAGAAAAGCTTAAAGAAATAAGGGAGGAAGCTTTAAGGAAATTCGATATAATCGATGTAGCCATAATTCACAGAATCGGAAGGTTAAAGCCGCTTGAAAACATAGTTCTAATAGCTGTTTCTGCGAGGAGTCGTAAGGATGCGTTTAATGCTTGCAGCTGGGTGATTGACGAAGTTAAGGCTCAGGCTCCAATATGGAAGAAAGAAATTACTCCTAAAGGAGGAAGATGGGTTAAATCTTGAATCCTAGTGGAAGGGGATTGGAGATGATCGACATAAGCTGGAAGAAGGCTTCTCCTCGAAGGGCTGTTGCAAGGGGATGGATAAGGCTTAAACGTGAAACGGTAGAAGCGATAAAAGCTGGTAGGATTGCCAAAGGCGATGTTTTAACGGTTGCTAAAGTTTCATCGGTTCTTGCAGTTAAAAAGACGCCTGAGTTAATACCTGGTTGCCATCCAATTCCTATTACGCATATAGATGTTGAGTTCCAGACTGAAGACAATAAAGTTTCTGTGATTTGTAAAGTTGCTTCAGAGTCCAAGACCGGTGTTGAAATGGAGGCTTTAACTGGAGTGGCTGTAGCACTACTGACGATCTGGGACATGGTTAAGGAGGTTGAGAAAGATGAAAGCGGACAGTATCCTCAAACAGCAATCGAGAACGTAATCGTTGAAAGCAAGGTGAAGGAATGAATGAGCTATCTTAAACATAAAGAGGATGCTCCTAAAAACCTGGGGTTTGCTATAGTAACTATTAGCGATTCGAGAACACTTGAAACGGATGAGTCTGGAAGTACCGCTTCCAAAATTCTAATTTCAAACGGATACGATGTAGTTGAGAGAGTGCTTATACCTAATGATTCCGGAAAGATAAGAAAGAAAATAGTGAAACTTATTAAAGACAAGAGGATTGATGTTATCATTACCATAGGCGGCACAGGCTTAAGCAGGAGAGATTTGACTATAGAAACCGTTTCAAAAATGGTTAAGAAGAAGATTGATGGTTTCGGAGAGCTCTTCAGAGCTATAAGCTATAATGAGATAGGCGTAGGCGCAATGCTTTCAAGAGCATTTGGAGGAGTCGTTTCAGGCAAGATAATACTCTGCCTACCAGGTTCTCAAAATGCTGTGGAACTGGCAATTAGAAAACTGATTCTTCCTGAAATCCGACACATGGTTAGAGAAGCAAGAAGATAGTTGATACATTGGTTTACTGGATGTTTGTTCTCCAAAGAATCAAAATACTTAAATAGGGAATTTCAAAAATTGTAAATTAATGTTAGAAAATGCAATAATTGTCCAAGATGTTTCAAAATCATACGATGGGTTTATTGCGTTAAACTCGGTGAGTTTTACTGTTAAGTCTGGTGAGGCATACGTGGTTCTCGGTCCCAACGGTGCTGGAAAGTCCACACTGTTCAACATCGTGGCTGGCATTATGAAGCCTTCTTCTGGAAGTGTTAAAGTATTAGGTGGCAATCCCACCGATCCTTCAACACGTTTAAAAATCTCCTACCTCCCGCCAACTCCGCCGCTGTACCCTTGGCTGACAGTAATGGAGAATATTGATTTCTATGCTTCGCTCTATGGATTTAATAAGAATACTATACGTCGAGAGGCCATGAGGCTTTTAGAAACTCTGGGAATAGGAGATCTTTCAAATAAGATTGCATCTAAGCTTTCAACAGGTCAGAGCAAGCTAGCATCTATTGTATTGGCTTTAGTGACTGGGTCGGAACTGCTAATCTTAGATGAGCCGACTGCTGGTTTAGATCCGGGAATGCGTAAGAGCATTATCGACTTATTGCGTAAGCAGGTTTCGAATAAGACTACTGTTCTAATGGCTACTCACCTTATTGACGAGGCTGAGGAGCTCGCAAACCGCGTCGCAATAATGGATAGGGGTAGGATAATCGCTGAAGGTAATGTTGAAGAGCTTAAAAAGTTACATGCTCCACCGGC
>JAWBXT010000093.1:0-5076 GCA_038867695.1 Thermoproteota archaeon | reverse complement strand
AGACCCTCAGGTACTTGTTGAAGATGTACCAGCCGTCGTACGGAGGGGTTTGAGAAAGATGATCGTCCCCGCAGACGTAGACCTCCGCGGAAAGACCCTCAGGCACGGTTATCGTCGCAGTGGTGCTTCTAATGTCGCTGTATGTGCCTGGGCCGCTGGTGACTATGCTGAGGTACCCCGTCCCACCGTGCCAAATACCCTCATCCACAGTGAAGCCTATTGCCACGGTGTCCGTCCTCAAGCCTCTCCAGGAGAAGGATGATGGCATGGTGGAAGCAGGAGGCTGGCTTGTGGAGAATGAAGCATGAGAAAGAGAGCCCAGGGTTAACGGGAGCACCAGAAGACTTAGGAGAAAGAATGCTCCGATAACTTGGGAATGCTGCGTAACGTGTCTCTGCCTCTTCAACCCTCTCCCACGGGAATGGGAAGAGGAATAAAAACGTTTCGTCGAAAAGCGACACGAACAGTCTCCAAAGTATATACCAACATCTAAAACAATGACCAAAGACCCTTTTTATATACTTATATTCCCCTAATAAGAACCTCATATTGCCTACTTTTAACTATCTAATAATTTGGAACTAGATTTCTTACTCCTATCTAGAACGTATGATTTGATTCTGATATTGTTATTATTCTTTTATTCATTAGTAGAAAGTTGTAGAAAGTTAATGTGTACTGGTGCGGTGAATGAGAAGATGGTTTACGACGCTGTCGAGAAGCTTATGGCAGAGCTCATACAGAAGGGTTTATTAATAAGATGAGTCTTAAAATGTTTTTAAGGGTTTTTAGAAGAACAAGGTTTTTATGTGAACTTTTGCTGTTTATGATCATGTCACCAATCATACGGAAAAAAGAATGGTTTCTATGGCTTATAATTCCATTAATAACGTTAATTTTGCCCTTTATTATACGTTTTCTTCTCGCTTTTATAACCTCTTTTTACATTTTGATAAACATCAGTCTAACTTTGATCTCAATTTATTATTGTTGTTTAATGAAGATACAAAAGATTGATGAATCACAACTAATACTCATGAATCTCATACCGCAACTCTCTCTAGCTGCACTGATATCACCTTTGCTAGTTGTGAGTTTAAATGAAAATTATTTTTTATTAAAGAGTTCTTTAAAAGAGTTCTTCCTAGAAATTTTTGCTAATGAAGATATCCAGCTATTCTTAGTAATTATTCAAGGAATTTTAGCTATATATGTTTTCTTGCTAGGAACCCGCCTAAAGATTAAAGTTGAGGGAGATGATATGCAAAACCTAAGAGCTTTAATGGCAATAATAGGTTTTTTCTCTCCAATTTTCGCTCTGTTAAACTTCATTTTTCATGAGTATGATGCATCTTATTGGGCTTTTAGACTATCATTACTCTTATTGCCTTGCTTAATTGGTGTTTTAGCAATCCTTATGGGATTCATTTATGGAAAGAGTAACATTGTTTTAAAGTATCTGGGAACAATAATTGTTTTTATCATCGCATTTGCATCCGGGCTATCTTTAATACCGTTCACACCTTTGGGAGAAATAATATTTCCCTGTTCTATTGCATTTTCCTATAATTGCGTACTCGTAATCGGACTCTTAGCTTACATACTAAGCCATGAAAATTGTCCTCTTGTTAAAATTTTAAAGACTCTATTTATCTAAAACATCCTTATATTATTGCCTATTTTTTGGATCTTAGCTCTTCCAGCTTACTTCTAACTCCTTCCTCTTTTATCTCTTCTTGGTCACATAGTTTTTGCATAAGTTTTATTAAATCCTTTCTTACCCTGACTCTTTTCTTATATTTTCTTAATTCTTCTACTTTAAGTGATCCCATTGACACTTCACCATTTAGAATTCTCATAAATACACTTTCACCAACAAATGGACCAACACTCGGATCAACTTCGCTAACCATATCTATAACAAATGTGGAAAGCATCCCCAAATCAAGTTCAGAGGATTCTTCAACAGAATATCCTAGTAATCTTGTTAGAAGTACGCCTCCCGTAGCAGTTCCTCTTCCAATTATTGCAAAACCAGGGTTGTAATGAACAGGCTCGGCTAAACCTTTATTATCAAACAGATACATTGATGCCTTACCTTTAGAATCCACACTAGCCAGTATCATTTCAAAATCAGGCTCTATGCCCTCTTTCCTCAAGAAACCGAACCTCTGAATAAGCTTGGTTTCGATATCTTGAACAGCCTCAGCAAACTCTTCGAACATAAGGTTCCTAAAATTAACTTGCCCCGAATAATTTTTAAGAACTGATTCAGCCAATCCATTAATGAGGGTGAGTTAATCCATCTTTTCTTATCATCCTCAAATATTTTTATTTTATCTTTCAACGGGGAGTCGCTATCACTGTCAAGCTTTGATAAAAATCGTCATCGCGTAGCCTGCTTTTAAGATCATTCGTCTTTTCGTCTTGTAAGTCAAGCACGTTAAACATTTTAAGAGCATCATCAAGTTCTCTTAATTCTTTTTCAAACCTTGTGTTAGGTTCACCCATAAAGGGTAAGCACATACGAAAAACTATGTTTCCTGCTTGGTTATATTTCTTATTTTCATATCCTGCAAACGAGGAGAAAAGAGAGTTTATAGCGTCAAATTTTTTTAAGAAACGCTCTAGCCATTGGAAGCTTCTCCATCATAAGCAATTCTTGCCTCTCTTCATCATAATATTGCCCAATCATATAATTTTCATTGCTCAGTCAAGTATTTTAAATATTGGCTTGAGATTCATTGCGATGTCGCTCCTTAAAATGGATACCGGCAAACTTAACGAATTCTAAGATGCGGGCTGAAAGAATATTATTAACGTCGGGTAATTTGCCACTTGTCAAAATATTTAGAATCGCACAGTCTCCGGATTATTGGTATTCCATTTAAGACTCATGGAGTTATAGAAGTTAAAGCCATTAAGATTTTCGACAGAGGTAAGTCTCTAGGTTGGAATCAACTATCTCTCTAAACGAAATTGAGAACAAGTAATAACGAGTTCTTCCATTGCTTGGCCTTCCACCCGGAGGGAAATATTTATCCTCCACCTTTATGATTCCAAGCTGTGAAAGTGGGAGTATAATATTATCTATCGTTTCTCTATCGAAATTAAGTTCGGAGATTACTCTGACAGAATAAATTCGTAAGATTATCTCGTCAAACTTCTCTTGACCCACATTTTCCACTATCTTATCAATTAATTCATTATTAGACATCTTCTTCCTTTTCAACTACTCCCTCGGCCATTATTTTCTTTAACAGTTCTATCTCATCGGCTATCGAGCTGTAAAGTCTATCCAGAAGGCTATCGATGTCACCTTTGTAACCTAGGATTTTCAGCCAAGTTTCATCAATAAGTTTCCTAGTCGGATGTTTTTCTTTAAGCTGTTCAAGTATACTTGGCATCTCTACTTTTCCAACCTTTTTAAAGAGGGTTAACAATTCTCTTACTTCATGTATGGATAACTTGTTTGGATCAGGCATCAATGCATTTTTAAGCGCATATTCATCGATCTGTAGCCACGCACCCTCAGTTTCTCTCCGAATCATCAGCATTTGAATCAGGTTGATAGTTGAGTTCATCCAGAGGGTTAGTATTTTGACATAATTATCACGAGGTCCCATAATACACCAGAATTGGTTTGTCCCAATAATGGGTTCATCTGAATAAAATGAAACGAGCGACGTTCCTACTGCCGACATGTTAAAGCGTTGTGCAAGAAGAACACGTGTTTTAAAGGAATCGTATTTAGTTTTCCATTGCTCTATAACATGGCTGGTAAAGTTTCTTAAATCTTTACGATCCAATAACAGTCTAGCCATATCGCGAATCCCATTAAACCAGTCTATGATAAAGTAATCAGAAGTATTTGTCACATCCATCGTATTAACATAAGAAATTCTTCTTAACCCTCTTCCAACGGCATTCAAAGGGATCCTGATAGTTATATTTAGATCTCTATGTTTCGCCACCAGTTCTTTAGTGCTTATCCTATCGACTATCCATACATCATCTTCCTTTAAAGCCCTTGTTCTTTCTCGCAATACGAAGCCATGGAATTTTTTAAATCTTAAGTGTTGAAGCTTTGGGGGAAACTTCTGCTACAGATTTGAAGGGAGCCAGTTTTTCAGAACTCAATATTTCGTCTATAACATTATATAATGTTAAGTCGCTTAGAGCAATATACTTAAACCAGTTAGTGACATCCTCTTTTAATTCTGCATAATCGTAAACTTTAGTTATCATTCTATTATCCTGCCAATCACTCTGGCTTCGTTTTAAAATATTAGAAGTCTCTTTAGCCTCAATGATATTTTCCGGAAGCTTCTTTAAGACAGTTACCATTACTTTAGCGTCTCGTGCCGCCTTAGACTTTCGAGCAATCAGAAGTATCTCTCTGAACCTTACGCTTTCAGAAAATGCCGACCTGTACCATGTGGTTATTATATGTTCGACATGGTATCGCTCAGACAACAGTCTTCTTATTCCTTCAAAGGATTCTACCCTTAACACGGTTGCTGGCAAAACCAAAGCCATCTTTCCATCTTTCTCCAGAAATCTATCCGCTAATAATATAAAAAACCCGTGAAGCCCCAATCGTCCATGAAGATAATCCTTATACTCGCTGAACCTTTGGAAGAGCACATCCTTATAATCCTCCGGGAGTCTTTCCTGCCTTGTGAAAGGCGGGTTCATGATGACCACATCGTATTTTCCGAGCTCTATCTCCTGCGCCTCTTTATCCGTTAGGCTTACCGCCCCCTTCTCAGTTGTCTTGGGAAACATGAATGTGGTTAAGTAGCCTTTCGCAGCCTCTGTCACGCTGGGTATCTTCATTCCAGGCCTCAGGCATGTTGAGTCCCAGACTGCTACGTTAACCCTGTTCGTGAAGTATTCTGGTGACTGGAGTGCTAGGTGGCATGCTGCTACGTTTGCTGCGAAAGGCATGACGTCTATGCCCAGCAGGTCTTTCTCAACAAACTTCCTATGGTCCTCCTGGGTCATAGGTCTGCCAAGCAGCTCTCTCTTCCTCCTGTATGCTGCTACAAGCAATCCGCCGCTTCCCACAGCCAG
>JAWBXT010000092.1:0-5090 GCA_038867695.1 Thermoproteota archaeon | reverse complement strand
AGAAGGTTTATCCCCATCTCTTCAGGCATTCGAGGGCTACTGAGCTTGCTAAGAAGATGACTGAGGCTGAGATGTGCCAGTTCTTCGGCTGGACTTTAGCAAGCAAGATGCCGGCAGTATATGTTCACTTATCAGGGAGGGATTTGGATAAGGCTGTGCTGAAGGCTTCTGGCCTTAAGATAACTGAGGAGATGGAGAAGGCTGAGAACCTTGTTGTTTG
Organism: Thermoproteota archaeon; assembly: GCA_038867695.1. Lineage (GTDB taxonomy): Archaea > Thermoproteota > EX4484-205 > EX4484-205 > JAAOZP01 > JAAOZP01. Next base: position 4,870 of record JAWBXT010000092.1, on the reverse strand, counting down.
TCAATTCTGCAAGAAGGTTTACACTAGCGATGTAGACTTCTGCAAGACTTGTGGAAGGCCTTTGAAGGAAGAAGCAATAGAGCTTTTAGCAGGTAAAGAAATCAGCCTGCTTAAACTGTTCAGCACACTCCTCATGGACAAGCAGTTCAGAAAGATTCTCATTAAAAACATAAGGAGGGCTGGGCTTGAGGAAGAGCTGAAGAGGATCATGGAATAAAGCCGAAATCACGATAAAGCAAGGAGAAGAGAGGCTTAAAGATGTTAAAAGTTAATTAAGCAGCTAGGATAAGAAATATTAGTGGTGGGGTTTGGCGGAATCCGTTGCTATACCTAAGGAGCTGTTGAAAAACCTGTACGTAGGGAAATACCGAATCATATATAGAGTTGAGCCATCATCCCAAACCGTAATCTTATTGGACGTTGGTCTAAGAAAGACCATTTACGAATAGAGTAAGCAAAGCTCACTGCTTGAAGGCAAGACGGGGAGCTTTAAGTAAAGGTTAAACATCTTTTTAAAAAAGCTTGTTGCCAGTTATTCAAATTCTCCGAGGAGCTTTAGCCTCTCTTCATGTGAAGAGGAGAGAAACCTCTCAAGGCTTTTCTTAACTTCTTCAGTAGGTTTTTGGATGAGATTAACCAACCATTCCCTAAAGATGAGCCTGCTCACTAACTCAAGTCCAGAAGTTGTGCATTCGAGCAGAAGGTCCTGAACCTCTGAATTCTGTCTAATTAGAAACTTTATATTTTCAAGGCCTATTATGCCTATGATATTCTGTACATTTATCCAAAATCTCCTATATCTCATTAATCTTTTAGTTAAGCCTAGGCGTTTAGAACCATAATATACAAAATAAAAGAAATCGTTCGCCAAATTCTTCTTATTCAGTTTCTCCCATGCGTATATTGCTAAACTTATTGCTAAACCCTCACGAAACCAATCAGCCGCCTCTACTTCATTCATAATAGTGTGACAAAGCTCATGAGCAAGAACGCCTTTGCGTATGTGAAGTGAAGCCACATTATTAATGTTTGTTACGTAGATGATGATTTTATTTGTTCCAGGAGGATGGCTACCTAAGTTTCCACTTCTTTCATCGTAAGGTCTTAACTCTAATGAAGGCTTGGCTTTCAGAGTTATGCCAAGAATATTTTCTAATATTGGCTTAACTTCGTCGATAGCATTGTTCAGTTCAGTCTTAAGATCCCACCCTTTGGAATAGAGCCTTTCCACTTCATTTGCCACTTTTAACAAGTCTTCTGCCAAGACTTTCATAAGTAAATAGGAGAAGTTATAGGATAAGTTTTTAATTTCCCTAATAACATCTTCTACTTCAGAGCCGGGCCTTATAAAGTCGACTAGAATCTTCCTAACAACTTCAGGATAAAACAGTTCATCCCAGCGATTGTCTAATGCTTGAAAAGCCAGTTCTCTCGCATATTCTTTTTGAAGCCAATCTTCCAAGTTCAAGCACTTAGTCTAAATGCGCTTTGCAGGCGAATTTCCTGATTTCTTTATTCCTTCTTTCCTTTTCCTCCATTTCTATCAAAGCTGGAGGTATGGAAGAGTATTTCAAGGCTATTTCACCCAGCTCGATAAGTCTCTCTTTACCTATAGTTGCATAGTATGATTCTTCAGGGTTACTATGAGTCTCAACACGCCTACCAACAACATACGCATTCTTTTCAAGTACTTCAAGCTCTCTACGCACTTGTTCAGGGCTCATATGAAGTTCATTAATTATGTCCTCTACGCTTAAGGGTCCCTTATCCCAAAGCAGCTCTAAAATTTTCAATTGAGACTCAGTATAAAAGGTATGTAGCACCCTGTCCTTACTGTTCTTCATAGTCCTTTTTCCTCCTTCCTTTACAATCATATTTTTGTGGTGCTTGATTTTTAAGCATTTATGTTCCACAGAAGTAGAATTCTTCAGATGCTCTTTAATATAGGATGGAAAAGTTTAAATTAGGAGAGTAGAGTGTCAATCATCAAATAAAATGTCAATCATCAATAGCGATGTAAGTCTTGAACCGCTAATGAGCCTCATCGATGAGGGTTATAGCCCCCAGCTTAGCAAGCTTACGGATCTGATAGAGGGAGGCTATAACGTATCTTATTCGACTTTCTCTGAAAGACTGTTGCTGAGAAAGGGTAATCATGTCGTAAGGGTTCCTGAGGATTATGAATGGTTTGTTATGAGCTATTACAACCTTAAGAAGAAAGCCAAGGTCCAAGCGAAACCGATTTTCTTAAGCTATTCGCATAGAGATTTGGATATTGCCTATAAAATATACTCAATATTCAGCAGAATTGGAATACCATGTTATTTGGCGGAGCTATATCCGGAACCGGGAGTGAGTCTGTGGAATAAGATAGAGGAGATGATAAACAGGTCTGCTATTGTGGTCGTGATATGGACGCGAAACTCGTACTATTCTCCTTATGTGAATCAGGAACTTGGCGCAGCTAAAAGAGCTGGTAAGAGAATAATACCGCTTGTGGAAGAGGGAGCCGAACTAAAGGGGGTCTTAGAGGGAATGGAGTATGTGAAGCTGGATAGAAAAGATTGGGTAAGCACGGTTTCATCGTTGCTTAATGCCACCCGATTGCATTTAGAAAAATCCGACCAAAGCGTTGCTCTAGCACTCCTCGCATTAGCGGCGGGGATCTTATTTCTTCTCACTTCCTCTGAAAAGAAATGAGCACCACCAAACATATTTTAATAGCTCAGGAAAGATGAAATAAATTAAGCTTAAACTGTTCACCACTCTTCTCATGGATGAGCAGTTCAGAAAGATTCTCATTAAAAACATAAGGAGGGCTGGGCTTGAGGAAGAGCTGAAAAGGATCATGGAATAGAGTAGGCAAGACTCACTGCTTTAAGAACCGAAGACAAAGACTCTTAAGTAAAGGTTAAACATCCCTTTTTAAAAGGCATGGCTGTCAGTTATTCAAATTCTTTGAGAAGATTTAGCCTCTCTTCCTGTGAAGAGGAGAGAAACCTCTCAAGGCTTTTCTTAACTTCTTCAGTAGGTTTTTGGATGAGGTTAATCAGCCATTTTTCCATAGTTATTCCGTATTTTGCTCCAACATCCCTTATGCATCCCAGCAAGAGGTTTTGAATTTCTGAACCATGATGAAGAAGAAGCTTTACATTTTCAAAGCCAACTATATTGACTAAGCTCTGCACATTTGTCCACCATTTTTCATATATTGCTAATCTTTTGGTTAAGCCCCTACGTTCAGAACCATATTGTACGAAATATAGAAAATCATTTGCTAAATTCTTCTCATTTAGTTTTTCCCATGCATATATCGCCAAGCATATTGCCAAACCTTCACAAAACCACAGGGCTGCTTTAACTCCGTTCATAATAGTGTGACAAAGCTCGTGAGCTAGAACACCTTTTCGTATATGTAACGAAACTACACCGTTAATGTTAGTGATGTAAACAATAATTTCATTTGTTCCGATAGGATGGCTACCTAAGTTCCCACTCTTTTCATCATAAGGAAGCAATTTTAAAGAGGGCTTTACATGCGTTGCCATGCCTATAACATCTTCCAATATCGGTTTGATCTTTTCTGCAGCATTAGAAAGCTCAATTTTAGGGTTCCAGTTTTCTGAAGCAAGCCTACTCATCTCATTAATCACCTTACGTAGGTCTTCAGCTAAAATATATGTACGGAAGTCGAATGATAAGGACACTAATTCATCAATGGTAGCTTCAACGCTGGAACCAGTTTTTACTGTATTAATCAGATTTTATTAATAACCTTCGGATAAAACAGTTCATCCCAGCAATTATCTAATGCTTGGAAAGCTAGTTCTCTCGCATACTCTTTTTGAAGCCACTCTTCCAAGGCTTAGACCCACTAAAGATGTGTCTTACGGGCAAATTTCCTGATTTCTCTCCTCATTCTTTCCTCTTCTTCGATTTCCATTAAACCCGGCGGCATGGAGGAATACTTCAAAGCTATTTCGCAAAGCTCAATCCTTCTCTCTTTACTCATCTTGGGATAGTATACTTCTCTTTCATAACTATGAGCCTCTACACGCTTACCCACAATGTGTCTTTTAACTAAATTCTCAAGCTCTTCATATGCCTTCTTAGAATCTACTTTAAGCGCATTGGTTATATCCTCTAAGGTTAAAGGCCCTTCTCTCCATAGCAGCTCTAAAATCTTCACTTGGGGCTCAGTGTGAAAAGCATATAGGAGTTTATCCTTATCCCTCTTCATGGTCTTCCCAATCCTTCTTTACTAATTATTCTATCGTGCTTGATTCTTAAGTATTTATGTTCTCCGGAGTAGAATTTCAACAATGTTTATTTTCGCATCTTCTGGAAAAAGAAAAATAAAGGTTAATTATGATCCTTCATCTCAGCATATTTTATAATAATAAATTAAATTTTCCCCTAAAATTACAACTATAAACAACAAAATTTCCTTACGGTAAAAAATGGACTCGAACCCATTTGGGTACTAATCCGGCCTGGCCCATGATATTTTAGTCTTAATTTAAAGAAAAGGGTGAGAATACGATTGTCTTTTGTAGTTATCCTATTTCACGGTTACGCTTTTTGCAAGATTCCTGGGCTTATCAGGGTCGTACCCTCTTAAGACAGCTAATTGGTATGCTAGTATTTGAATCGGTATTATCTGGACAATAGGGTTCTCTGTTCCACATTCAGGCACTTTTATCCAGAAATCGAAAATCTCATTATCTAGAGGCGATATTCCTATGATGTATCCTCCTCTTGACTTAACTTCTGTTGCATTAGACAGTATTTCTTTACTGTCTTCTTCAGAAACGAAGACTATGCAGGGAGTGCCCTCTTCTATTAGTGCAATCGTCCCATGCTTCAATTC
>JAWBXT010000091.1:0-5094 GCA_038867695.1 Thermoproteota archaeon | reverse complement strand
ATGTTTACAAAACGGTATGATTCTTAAGACTGTATATCAATAATAATTTACTACTTTCTTACCTCCTCAAATCGACTTACATTTTTAGTATTGCTTTTATGAGTCTTTTCCTTTTTTTCAACGGATTCAGCATCAATCCAGCTATCTAAAGAGTTACTGTTCCAAGAAGATTCTCATCCTCTTCTTCTCCTAAAATAACTGGATTATGGTATTGGCCATAAGGAGGCAATTCTATTAGGGTCTCAGAGAGCTGACGAGTAATAACAGTCCGTCTGCAAGAGTAAGGTCTACTGATCTCTTTGGCGTAATGTCCAAACGCTTCCACACGCTATTTTGAAGAAGAGTATATGTTGCACCTGAATCGATTAGAAACCTGACTTTCTCTTCTCTCTCGTCTCATCTAACTATGCCTTCTACATAAACATGTCTATGCAAGTCTAAAAACATGAGCTAGCGTTAAATAGGCATTACTGAAAAAGCTTAGCATCGTACTTGTTCTATTAACGGATTTTGACACGTATCTAGTTTTTGACCCATGTCCATGTAAAACTCCCATTTTCAGAATGATGGAAAATTGCGATGCTTCTGAATTCCATAATATTGCTTATGGAAAATGGAAAAGTTAATTAAGTTTTTAATTCCGCAAATATCTGGTTAAAAATGAGGACTAGAGTCGTATTTTTGTCGAAAAACGAGGCTAGAATAAGTGAAATCGATATAGACAAACCGAAAAGAGACGAGGTGTTAATTGAGACTAAGGCATGTGGTATATGTATGAGCGAAGTACATGTTTTTGAAGGTAGGCTTCCAGGAGGCCAGTTAGCAGGTCACGAGGGAGTGGGTGTAGTTGTTGAAGTCGGTGAAGAAGTGGATAACGTTAAACCTGGGGATAAAGTTACAACTCTCGGAGGACCTGCCTTCGCAGACTTATATAAAACGAGCAAGCAGAATGTAGTTAAGATTCCAGAGGATGTTGAAGACTTCGCATATTGGATTTCTGAGCCATTGGCTTGTGTAATCAACGGTATTAGAAGCTCTGAAATACAGGTAGCAGATAACGTATGCGTAGTTGGCTGTGGTTACATGGGATTATTAATGATTCAAGCTATGCCTAAGAAAATCATCGACAATCTCATAGCTTTAGACATTAGGAGCGAGCGGTTAAAATTAGCCAAGGATTTTGGAGCCGACTTTACTCTAAACCCGAGGGAGGTTGAAGTTATTAAAGAAGTTCGTGACATTATTGGTGGTGAGGCTGACATAGTAATTGAGGCTTCTGGAGTCCCAGGAACCCTGAATCTTGCTACAAAACTGGTTCGTAAAGGTGGAAAACTAGTGATATTTGGCTACCATGCGGAGGATGAAGTTCTCCCAACGGGAGAATGGCACGTTAAAGGGCTGAAAATATTAAATACTTCTCCATCTTTCTCCACTAATTTCGAAAAGGATTTTTATGATGCGATAAAACTTCTTAAAAAAGGCGTGTTTGACCAGAGGCGATTGATAACTCACAGATTTTCGCTTGAAGACATTGAAGAAGCCTTTAAGATCGCGTCTGAAAAACCCGTAAATTATATCAAGGGAGTTGTAATTTTCCAATAGCTATCTTCAAATTAATTCCGGCGGGAAAAGTGAAGCAGCTATTTTATTTATTGCTGCTTCGGGTAACTAAACTCTTCACGAGCTTTATGAGCTTACGGTTGTCCATTTTCAACTTCTCCCTCAATTATCCTGGATTCTCCATAAGATCCCCCTGTGACCTTCCCAGAATTTTTTCTAAGTCTTCGAAGCCAGGTTTATCAGCATTTATCGGATACTTGCTGAGAGCCTTAAGTACCTTAGCATGCTTATGCGAGTCATCAGCAATGTAATTTAAAGCATCTGATATTATGTCGGTTGCAATTTCAGCCAAGCGACGACATGTCTTTGCAACATCTTCCTCTAACGAGCCGGAACAGTAAAGAAACCGGCTTATTTCTATAGATTGACTATGTCCCATGACTAAAGAGGAAGAAATATGATATAAACATTTATATATCATAATATTGCCCCTTATTGCTGTAGCTAAGGCTCCTCTATGGATTGTGTTCTTAATCTTAGCAGTTGCGCCAGCGTTAGTTTACAGTAGAATTCCAGCATTAATGTTGCTGGGTGTAACTTTCTTTAGTCTCGCAGGCCCATTAACTGAGATTCTATATTGCTTATTGTCTAGAATGAGGCCTGGGGACCTGGAGGTAGCTGGAGTATTCCAATCACTTACAAATATATTAATGATACCGATAACATGGCTTGGAGGTTTTCTCTACAAATTATTCGTTATTCGTTCACTTAGTGATGACAACTCTATTAAGCTTATTCTCTTTAATAACAGTTCTGATATTGACGCATATTACTAGAACAGCTAAAAATTAGAAATAGGTGATTGATTATTTGTTACCGCCCCACTGTAACTAGGTTCTTAATGAGTTTTAAAATTTGCTCATGTCTTTTCTCATCTTCAACTATCCATTCGAAGATCATTTTGTAAAGCTCAATATTCAACTCGGATTCTTTTGCCATGAGCTCTATGGTTTTCACGCTTAGAACCGTTAGATATTCCTCCGCTACAACGCCTTCAAACCTTACTAAACCATCTATCAACTCGACAAGCTTACGATTATCTATTTCAAACTCTTCCTGAATCATCTTGGCTTTCTCCATAAGGTTTCTCCAGGAGCTTCCCAAAACCTTTTCACACTCTTCAAAGCTAGGTTTATTGCAACTCGTTAAATGCTCGCTGAGAACCATGAGTACCTTGGCATGCTTATGTGAATCGTCGGAAATATAGTTTAAAAAGCATTTGATATCCTTGTCTCTTATGCTTTCAGCTAAGTGACGATAAGTTTTCGCAACCTCCTCCTCTAATAAGCTTGAGCAGTAAAGAAACTTGCCCACTTCAATAGAATGTTCGGTTTTCATAGAAAAAATAAAGCTAAACGATAATATGAATAATGCGTTGTAATCTGGTAATCAAACAGGTTTAAGTATAGCGCTTTAACGCATTTATATGGGCCCGTGGCCAAGCCAGGATAAAGGCGTCGGCCTTCGGAGCCGAAGAACCTGGGTTCAAATCCCAGCGGGCCCGCTAAAGGTCTTTAAGTATCAAAAAGAGGCAGATTATGAACGATTATTTTTAAATATCCAATTGTTTTTCTTAAATATTTAATGAAGCCAGAAAAGTACTTATTGGAACTGCAGGAGGATCCCTGTTAAATACGTCTTTGGTGAGGGTAATTACTTTCTTCATCTTACCGATCTTGATTTTTATCAATTCCGGTCTTTTCTTATACTTGACTTCTACACCAGTTAATTCATCGTCTGAAACAACTATGTCGACTTCCCTGCTATTCTTCCAATAGCCAATATTAAACCTTCTTGCTAAATGCGCTCCAACAACGCTTTCTATCAGAATTGATTCATCAGGTTTTTCAGTACGGCACCAATAAGAGAAAATGATATAGAGAAATGGGTCCGTGAGATAGATCTTTCTCTGCTTGTAGAAGATCTCAGTATTTTTATCAGGATCTATAAAATATAGGACTTTTGCTAAGTGAAGCTTCTCAAGAATGTCTATATATTGGAAAACAGTTTTATGAGATTTTATTTCAAATTCTTTGGCTATAGCATTAAAGCTTAATGCTGAGGATGTCTTCTCTATTATCGCTTTAATTACTCTTTTTGCTATGCTTTCGCTTCTTCCCAATTTTGCCAAATCCCCCCTTATCCAGCTTAAGTAAGTAGTTAATACTTCGTTGGAGATTTTACCTGTTTCTAAGAATGATTTAACAGAAAGGGGGAATCCTCCGCATTGAAGGTATTGCTCTAGTATCTTTTGGAGGTCTTCCAACCAGGGTAATGCCCTAATACACTTCTCTTCAGCATTCTTCAAGTCTTCAAATGCTTTAATCTTTTCGAAAATCTTATTGTTAACGAGCTTTAAGAATTCTCTAAAGCTTAGTGGATGCATGATGAAGTCTCTACCCTTCCCTCTTCTTCCTGGAAAGGTCTCGACCTCGCCCTTTACAAACATGCTTAAGGAACCCGTTAGAATTAGAACATCGTTCCTGAAATGCCCCATATCGATGTGCCATTTTATGGCCCTATACCATTCGCTTGGGAATGTAACCTCGTCGAGAAATATGAACGAGCTTCTGATTCCTTCCGCTTCCCTTATCTTCAAGTATTCTCTAAGGACTTCATCAAGCTCCTTGAAATCAGAGAGTTCGTCACATCTGAAATAAAATATTGCTTTCTCTTTTCTATGCGACAAAAGATTGTTTATCAAAAGTTTTAACATAGTAGTTTTACCGACTTGCCTAGGCCCGGAAACGAAATGTAACGAATACGGTTCTAGATCGATTTTTTCGAGAATAGAAGGAATCCATTTAACACTGCTTGCCTTCCATCGGATAAAATCCTCGTCTTCTTCAATATGTTCTTTTCCCTTCCACCAAGGATTTTGAGCTTCAAGCATATTGGTATTTACAATACCAATTCTTTAAATACTTTTTGGTACTAAAAATACCAATATTTACTAGGCATAGCCATTATTTCAAGCAGCTTTTTGCTAGCTAATAAATGATGAAATGGGGCTCCTATGGTTAGATACTGTTTTTCAGTTAGTGTTTTTATCCACATATTTCTCACCTAATTTAAGGGGCATTTATTATTTGGTAAAAATTGTCATCTTACTATGAGTATTTCTGAGAGCCCGGCTATAAGTATAACGTTTCTCCTATTAAGACCCTCTTTGCCATGATCACATCTACTTCACGGAGTAATTCTTGAGGAGCTTTAGACTCGAGTGGAAAGGATAAATCTATGTCACGATATACTTGTAATTAATACCGTTACTACTAGGGCTTCTCAACTTTTGGCAAGTATATGCATGGAGTATTTGGCTCCCCCAACAACTATTACTTCAGCTTCTCATCGTCCAAATAGGCGTTGTTGCAGTAGCTTCAAATAATGAATCGACCTGTTGTAGAAGAATTATAAGAAAACATTTCTTGGATGAAATCCGTCTAGGAATAGAATAAGATATCTGTTATACTT
>JAWBXT010000090.1:0-5108 GCA_038867695.1 Thermoproteota archaeon | reverse complement strand
TGGCAAGTCTATAATAAGGAGCATGGGTAAGAGCAAGTTTAGTATAGAAGATGCTTTATCCTTCTCTTCTAAAGTGTGTAATATAAGGGGGTGGGGGAATGTTCGCTTCGATAAGTTGAAAGACAATTCGATAAAGGCTGATCTCAGAGGTCTGAGAATAAACCCTTCTTTCTTCCGTGGAATAATTGCGGGAATGCTTGAGAACATGACTGGAGAGGAACCTGAATCATTGTTGTTCACGGAGGAAGATGGTTCACTCATAATAAGACCCTTGGAGGGTTTAAGCCTTGAAGGATAGAGTACCCTTTGGCATAGCGGAGCTCGACAACCTTATTGAAGGAGGATTACCCAAGGGAGGGCTTATTGTAATCGCAGGCAGTCCGGGAGCTGGTAAAACAATACTCTCAGCCCAGTTCATCTACAACGGTGCCATGTTGTATAAGGAGAAGGGTGTTTACGTTTGTTTGAGCGAGAGCAAGGAGCATTTTAAGGGCAATATGCTTGGCTTAGGATGGGACTTTAATAAGCTCGAGGAAAGAGGTATGGTGAGAATAGTAGAGCTGCCTACAGTGGCAAAGATAAGGGTTGAGGATATGACTGACCTTATAGTAGAGGAAGCTAAGAGGTTTAAAGCACAGAGGCTTGTAGTCGATTCGCTCTCAGCCCTAAACCTTGCACTAGGCAGTAGGGCTGAAGTCAGGACGGTGATAAATCTGATTGCCAGAATGTTGAAGCACGTGGGATGCACAACGCTAATGATCACGGAGAGTCCGTGGGGGACTACGGGAATAGGTATGGGTATTGAAGAATTTATAGCTGATGGCATAATACTAATGGAATCGATTGTTGTGGGTAACAGGCTTGAAAGAAGGCTAATGATACTCAAGATGAGGGCAACGAGCCATGACACTCGATACTACAGGCTAACTATTGCGAAAGACTCAGGTATAACTTTAAGCATTTACCCAGAGATGTAAGCGGAGGTTTTCCTCCGGTGAATGAGGGGAAGGAGCTCTGGGACAGGTACTGCGGTTTTATCTATCAGGATTTTCAAAAGCAAGTAGAGTACAATCGTGAAAAGGCAAATTTCTATTTTAAGAAAATTAGAAACACAAGGCTCCTCGAAGCAGTAGGGGCTAAAGGTGCTGAAAACATAAGACAAGTACCTGTCACAACCTATGACGATTACTCTTTCCTAAGATTGTTTGAAGAAAGAATTAGAAGGCTGGAGACAGCGACTACTAAGGATAGAAATGAAACTTTGGCCGAGTATTACATGCGAATTGGTAGAATTGGGGTCGAGCCCTTCCTAGAATATTTGCCCGGAGAATTTCAGTCCTGTGTTAAGACTAGTGGAACAACTGCCCGAAGCAAATGGCTGATATGGACTAAGCTATTCCGCGATGCCTACTTGGAAATTGGAATATCTCCACTGGTCATGGCCTGTAGCGAGCACACGGGTGACACTAGTCTCCGTTTAGGAGACGCTGTGTTAAACATGGGAGCTCCTCCGCCATATTTTTCGGGATGGACCCTGTATTTTCTGTGTGAACTCTTCCGATTTAAAGCGTACCCGCCTTTCGAAGTTACAGACCGGACTTCTGATATTAAGCGTAGAATCTGGATAGCGTTGAAGAAAATAGATCAGGCGAAGGAAAAGATTGCACTAATAGGTACAACTGCCTCATTGCTTTTCCTAATCGTAAAATACATTACGGATAGAGAGTCCTTCTATAAAGAGTATTGGGAAACATTAGGCATCGGGGCAACTAAATTATTCATGCTTTTCAAATTCATTAATGCAAAAATGTTTTGGAAACCCAGGGATATTAAGGAAATATTGCCGGTTAAGGGTTTGATATGTTCCGGTTTCGATTCTAAAATGTACATTGAGCTTTTTAAGCGCAATTTTGGAATGGAGCCATTAAACCTGTATGGGGCCAGTGAAATAGGGTTCCCAATGTACGGTACGGTTGAAGACAGGTATAATATGGTCCTGGATTTAAGAGCAGGATTTTTCGAATTCCTTGATGTTGAAAAAGGCAACGTGTTGGGGGTTGAGGAGCTTAAGAAATGGCGTGATTACAGTCTGATAGCAACGCCGTTTGGAAGTTGCGTTATTAGGTACAGAATTGGAGACGTATTTAGAGTTGAAGATTTCAGAGATGATGGGATGCCTATCTTTTCCATAGTAGGTAGGGAAGGATACTCTTTCGATATATATGGCTATTTCAGGATTGATGAAAGCCTTGCCACAAGAGTCATGATTAAATCAGGCTTAACTTCCTCTGAGGACTGGTGTTTCGCTAAGATTATGGAGCCTAATGAGAAAGTATGTGTACTCGTGGAAAAGGAGCGTGATTATGATGAGGAGACTGCAGCTGGATTGATATTTAGAGCTCTGTTTGATGAAAGTGAAGACTTTAGAAACTTTATAAGGGATTTTAAAATAAGAAAGCCCACGGACGTGATTAAGGTTGAATACTTAAGGAGGGGGGCATTCAAAAGGTATTCGAATTCAAGATTAAAAATGGGTCTTCCCTATGGTCAAGTTAAGCCTCTAAAGGTTATTCCAACTCAAAAAATGGAGATTTTTGAAACTCTGAGAGGAATGTAATCATGGTTTTTATCCCGTTTCATCCTTGGCTCCTCTTCTACCCTATTGCAGCAATCTCATCACTAATAATTGCCATTCGGATTCTGAAAGGTAAACCCAAGACTTTAAGTTCAAAAAACTTTTTACTGTTTACCTTATCAATATCCCTATGGGAGTTTTCAGCATTTCTACATAGGATTGCTCCTACCGAAGATCTATCAAGGCTTTTCCTACAGTTTGCGATCATATTCTATAGTTTGAATCCTCTCCTTCTTCTTATGACTGTCCTCTTCCTGTGGAAGGAGGATGTTAAATTCTATTTGCTACTAATACCTGCAATTCCATTGTATGTTTTACACTTCATGTTCGTTAGAGTAAAGCTTATTCCGACAAATTACGGTTGGTCCTACACGCTTGAATTAAACGTTTTCTCTCTAATAGACTACTTTGCTTATATGCTTTGTCTCCTCGAAGTGTGTTTCTTCATAGCTTTTCTGATTAAGCGAGTTAAGAGCAGTATAATACGTAGGAAATATTTTATAATCTTAGTCTACTTTATCCTGTTTTACGTTTTTGGGGTTTTTGGGTTAAATATAATTTTGACCGAGAACCCTGAAATGCCTCCGCCCGGAGGGATAAGCACGTACCTCTTCTTCTTAGGTGTGAGTTATGCTTTTTCGATAAGGGAGAAAGCTGTTAAACCTGAGATCGGAGAGGTTAAAGACCTCTTGTTGGATCAATACATGTCTTTCATTAACAGGTTTATAGAGGTGGCTCCGGGGAAAGAGCTTGGTCAAAGCCTCATCGAACTTGAAAGATATCTTGCAAGAGTCGGATTGAAAGATGCATTGGAACACGATTCAGAGGGCAGACTGGTGTTAAAGCCGGATGTTTTAGGAAAGGCGGATTTAATCGCGGTTGCAGGAGAAACATTGCGTTATTTTGAAGACAAGCCTTGGGCTATGGAGCTTTCAGACAGCCTCTTGAAGCTATTGAATCTAATCTATATTAAGGTTAAAGATAAGAATGTTTTTAAAAGAATATTTATTCGATATGAGGATTTTCTGAAGAAGACAGATATTGCTTATGGCCTAGCTGGTGGAGAATTTATCTCAGAAATCGAGAATGATGATTCTCTTAAAGGTCTTCCAGACTGGCAGGCTTGTCTCAGACTGTGCCGTAGACTTATTTATACAGTTCTCCAAGACTTCTATAGCAATATTGGGAATGCTATAGAGAGTAAAATTGTCTCTTTCAGCCTTCTAAGCCGTTTAAGAATCTCAAGATTGGGCGAAGTCGATATTAAGAGTGTTGAAGAAAGTGTCAAATTAATGCCTCAGAGCGAAAGGATCCCTGCTTTGCTAGATAATTTTATGCCTTTCATAGCGTGGATGGTGGAAGAGCTTTATAAAAATCTGGGTGATAATATTGACAATGTTGTAAAGCGTTTAAGACTCGTCTTAAGGCTTAACATGGATGTTGCTATGAAGACAATGATTTACAATAGCTTAGTAGAATCATTGTCAAGAAGAATCCCGCCTAGCTATGTGAGTATGTTAAAGCTTGCAGAAGGCTTCACGGTAAGGGACTTGAGTAGATTCTCTTCTAGAATTGGTTTAGACCATGAGAAGCTAGTGGGAAGAGGCATACTCCTGGAGTTTGAACCTGGGAGTGCATACTTAGAATATGTCAAGGACTATGTTATTGAGACCCTGGCTCATGAAGATACAGTCATCATCATCACGAGGAAGGGTAGCCCCTTACAGGATAGGCTTCAAGAATTGAGAGGTATTAAATTCATCCATCCTTCGTTAATGATTTTGCATACTACACTGATTTCTGAGTTGGAAGTTCACGTATCTCTGCAAGATGTGATTCAAGTCTTAGAGTCCTTAGGCAGGAGTGTTAAATCTTCCCCCTCCTCTGTATTCGTAGTTTTCGATAGCATAACAGATTTCATGACTCAACATGGTTTTGAGAAAACGTACAGGCTTATTCGAAGCATGCTTGAGCTGAACCCCTCAAAGATCTCCTTAATGGTTACGTTAAACGTTAAGGCTTGGGAAGAGAAAGTTAGGTCTGCTCTGGAAGAAATTCTAAACATTATTATTCGTGTTGAGCAACGTTAAATCACTTATTCCTCTGCTTAACTATGTGTAATACTCTAACCCTTTTCCTACTTAAGTAAGATGCAATGAATCTCCTGTGGCAGTACTTGGGGTCTGTTTCAAGACACATTATGCACGTCCTGCTTTTCTCAACCATCTCCAGAAGTTTTCTAATCCCCTCCTTAAAACTCATTGTCTTCATATACTCCTCATAACCCTCGCGACGATACCCTCCAAGCTCTTCTCCCAGCCAGAAATAGGAAATCCCTTTTTTCGGAAGCCATTGCCCCATATTCTCCCTACAGAAGTGTTCAAGCCTGGACTTTGGAAACCTGCGAACATCTACCAGTATCTTAATCCGATATTTTCTCAACAATCCTAGGAATTCTTCTTTCGAAAGGCTT
>JAWBXT010000089.1:0-5139 GCA_038867695.1 Thermoproteota archaeon | reverse complement strand
GGGTTTCAAGGATATAGAAGTAGTTAAGAAATTCCCGGAGGATAAAGAACTAGGCTTTGGAGTTATAGATGTTCATAACAGGAGGGTTGAAACTGTTGATGAAGTCATTGCGGGAATTAATAAAGTTCTCGAATTCATGCCTGTTGAAAGGCTTTACATAAATCCTGATTGCGGCCTTAAGCTTCTTCCTAGAGAAATCGCTAGGGAAAAAATGAGAAGAATGGTCGAGGCAGTTAAGAGGTTAAGGAAAGAGATTAGAAAAGAAGGACCAATGATAAGGCTTCCTCAATCTTCTTTAAAACAGTAGTGTATTTCGTCAAACCTGCTCTTAAGCTCAATAACCTCGTTCTTCACATTCTTTTCTTCAATCAATACTTTCTTAAACAATTCCGCAATGGTCTTCATTTCCTCCTCCTTCATTCCCCACCTAGTGAGCTCTTGAACACCAAGCCTTATCCCGGAGGGGTTTTGAGTAGCGTCTTGAGGCCTATCGGTCGGCAAAGCCATTTTGTTACAAATAATGTTCGATTTTTCAAGTAGCTCTGAAACAGGCTTACCACCACCAAATCTACCTACATTGACGATAATCTGATGGGATTCGGTAAAGCCTAGGTCTGGGCAGAGAACATCGAAATCTCTGTCATAAAGATTTTCAGCAAGCATCTTAGCGTTTTTAACCACTTGTTGCGCATAATCCTTGCCGAACTTGTTCATTTCTAATGCTGTTATGGCTAATGCTGGAAATCTGTGAATGTGAGTGTTCGACATTATTCCTGGGAATATTGCTGTCTCAACTTTCTGCCATTCTTCCCCAGCCATGTTTCTATTCCCTATAACGATCCCCCCCTGTGGTCCTTGAAACGTCTTGTGGGTTGATGAAGTAATAAGGTCAGCCCCCTCCTCCAAGGGTTCTTGGAAAACCCCTCCGTATATTAGGCCGAAGACATGTGAAGCATCGTATATAACTTTAATCTTAGGATCGATTTTCTCCTTGATCTCTCTCACAGGCTGCGGGAAGAGGAACATGGAGGCCCCGAACATTACTATCCGAGGCTTCACCTTATCTATCAGCTTCACGGTGTTCTCGACATCTATATTCATCTTCTTAGCGTCGAAGAACATGTCTACGCTTTTTAACCCCCTTGCCCCCGCCATCCCCCATTGAGTTGAAGAGACGTGTGCTCCATTAGGTATTCCTAGGGCAATTATCACGTCACCAGGCTTAGTAAAGGCAGTATACGCAACCATGTTCGCCACAGCCCCAGAGATGGGGCGCACGTCAACAAACGGGGTTTCAAACCTCTCCCTAAATATCTGGTTGCATAATTCCTCTATCTCGTATGCGTACTTAGTCCCGCAGTAATGTCTTTCAGGACCACTGTGCTCATTATACCTTCCATGAAAATCGGAAGCATAATACTTCTCTGCAAGAGGCGACATTACGCTCTCTGAAGCTATCAGGTTTAAACACTCTCGCCTCCTCCACTTGTTCTGCTCTTCCACTATTCTTATAACATCATCTAGCCTACGCATCTTCAGCCTTCCTTCTTTTCCTCTCCTTAACCTCTTCTTCAACAGTCTCCTTCGTCTTCTCCGTCAACACTGCCAGGGCTGAAGCTCTTTGCATGATCATTAACGGGATTCCTATAGCAAAGTAGAAGAAGGTTATTCCAGCTGCGAACACGGCTCTCTCAAGAGGTGTAAAGGGGATGGCTTGAACCCAAGCTTCTGCAGGGATATTGGTTAGATAAAGATATAGTATTGATCCTATGGCATGATCTGTGAAAGAAGAACCCAGAGAGTAAACATAGACCTGGGCTAAATGATTCTTTAAGAGAGAATCAATACGAGGCTTTAAGAATGCTATTAAAACTGGTATAACCCAGAACAGCGAGTAGTACCAGACTTCTCTGCCTATTGGGTGAAGTAGGAACATGAAGATGCTGAAAACAGGTATAACGATAAGCCTCCTATCTCCCTTAAACATTTTAGCAAAGTAGGTGCCGGCGGCTATTATTGGTACAAACGTCAACCAGCTCATTAAAAACTTCGCTATATTCCCTATATCCCCCATCTTATAATATCCGGTGATGAACCCTAGTATGCGTGCAAGCATTATCGCCGAAGCCCCCCAGTACACGTTTAGAAACCTCGGTATCACAGGTCCAAAAATAGCTCCGAACGAGAAGCTCGATTCTGTTCCGAATATTGGCCAGAACTTAAACTTAGTCAAGACCATAAATAAGGCTGTGAAAAGTACTGAGAATAGAATTTTAGGAATTAATAGTATTAATTTCACTTTCAAGCTTTTTTTCAAAGGCCTCGCCTCCTTAAACACGGCGGTGAGGGCTATAGAGGAGCTAAAAAGCTTTTCCACTATGTAATTTCCCTGAATCTTCTTTGAATATTAGGAATCCCCATTCTTCTACATTCTTCCGGCATTAAATCCCCTTCGGGGCAGAAGCCTTTCATACAAGATGGCCCCGCATCCTTGAATATTGTGGGAGCAACCTTCTTAACTAATCTAAGCATTTCTAAAGCTACTTCTCTAAGCTCCCATTGAGCCCTGGCGCAAAGCCTGAGGTTAAAGAAGTGTAGTAGCTCCCTAGCATTCATCGTCACAACTATGTTTGTCTTCGCAGCCTGGGGGAGTATGAACCTTGCATCCTCATCCCCTATCCCTTTATTAGAAAAATCCTCATACCATGAGGCAATAATACACATCTTCCTCCTAAACTCTTCCTCCAATCCGCTCCCCCTCAATGCCTTGGGGACGACGAACCATTCGCTTAGAGTATCTACTTTAACGAACCTTTGACTCTGCTGAGTGTAAGAAGCTATCCTATGCCTAACGAGCTGGTGGGTACAGACTCTAGAAATACCCTCTATAGCAAAAGTGAAAGAAGCATGTTCAATGGGTGAAAGATGATTATGTCTTAAAAGGTCTGAAATGTCTTTTTTAATCTTCTCAACATTTTCAGGTTTAGATAGTTTCTCCAATATCTCCGTAGGCGTCTCGCTTTTGAAAGAAGTCCTCGCAGCTACTGCAACTATAAGCTCTGGGTTTGCGGTGTATGATATTAGGGAAACCTTCATTAGTGCCATCTTTAAGCCGGTATTATAAAACATTTTTGCAATCCTAGGTGTAAAAACTATATTTCATTCCTTAAAAATCTTAAAATTAAGAAGCCAATATACGCTACTGTAAACTTTAAAGATTTTTTAGTATGTGATGCTTAAGAGCAGTATGTAATATTTGCAACTGACAAAGGATTATTGGATTATCCCCATAAAAATTATGCTGTAGCCAAACTATGGAGAGCGAAAAAGATAAAGAGTCTGAAGAGGAAAGGCTTGATTTTGACAAGATAATAGCCAGGTACAGAATGGCTGCGTCTAGACAGGAAGCTGGAAGAGTTGAAGAGAGGCCTCCAGCAGCTGTTGAGAGAGTAGCTGCGGTGGAGAAACCAGTTGTCTCTAGGGTTGCACAACCACCGCCTGTTGCAAAGAAGCCTCCCCTAAAGGAGATAGTGACGAGCGAGGATGCTGAGAAGTATTTCGAGTGGGTTAAGGTTGTGGAGAGTGCTATTCAGAACTGCCTGTCTCAGTCTAAAGGGGCGATAAACTCCATATATGTTCTACTTCCTGATGGAATTACTTGCTTGAGCTTCGGCTCGCGTATAGATTTAGATGAGGACGTTCTCGCCGCCTTCATAGGGGAACAGTTCGAGCTCTTCGAGAGCTACAGCGGTATCCTGCAGATAGGCGAGATAGAAGAGATAGAATATACGGGGAAGCAGAGCGTCGTTTTAATGAAATCTGGAAGTGGTTTAAGGCTTATGGCGTTATTAAATGATAAAAGCTACGTCAGATTAGCCAAGATATATTTAGAAAGAACCTTAAAAAGCATTCCTAGGTTCGAATAGTTCTTTCTATCTTTCTATTTTCTTTTTAATTCTTCGAAGGCTTCACCCATTATTCTTAAGCCTTCTCTTATGTTTTCAACAGAGCTGGCATAGCTTATCCTAATATATCCTTCTCCAAAAGACCCCATAGCTGTTCCGTGAAGCACTGCAACACCATATTTTTCCAGCAAAATCGACGCTAGCTTCAGGCTATTAATTCCCATTTTGTTAGTTATTTTTGATACGTTTATGAACCCATAGAACGCCCCCTTAGGCTTAACCATATGAACATCCTCTATTTTAGAGACTTCTTCAATAACAACTTTCCTCCTAATGGAGTATTGCTCAACCATCTTCCTAACGGCGTCCATGCCGTTTCTCAGAGCTTCTATACCTCCTATCTGAATGAAAGAAGAGGGGCATGCTGTTACCAAGTTTAAAACCAACTGAACAGCCTCAGTTAAATGCTTGGGCGTAATTATATAGCCCAGCCTCCAGCCGGTCATAGCATAGTATTTTGAGAAGCCGTCGATCACTACGCTATTCTCTAAGTTTTCATCGAATTGGATTGGCGAGTAGTGTTTCAAGCCATCGTATATTATATACCTGTATATCTCATCACTGATGACATAAGCTCCGGCATCTTTAGCTACCTCAACAATCCCTTTTACGTCATCCTTGTTTAAAACAGACCCTGTAGGGTTTTCAGGAGAATTTATGATTATAGCTTTAGTCTTATCCGAGACCAGCTCATTAACGCTATCCGGGGTAATTCTAAACTCTTCCTCTTCTCTAAGCCTTACTGGCACAGGCTTTCCTCCGAAGAACCTTATACCGCTCTCATAAGCTGGATATCCTGGGTTCGGATATAGAACCTCATCCCCCTCCTCCACTATGGCTGCCAGTGCCGCGAAAACAGCCTCTTTAGAGCCAAGTGTTACGGAAACATCTTCAAACCGTATCTCAACCCCGAAGTCCTGTAGCGTCTTCTCCGCTATCGCCTTCCTTAGCTCTAGCATACCTGGGGTAGGAGTGTAATGAGTCGACCCCTCTCTTAGTGCTCTTATGGCTGCTTCTCTAATGTTTTCCGGTGTAACGAAATCGGGCTCGCCTATCTCAAGATGTATTATTTTCCTACCTTGGCTTTCAAGCATCTTCGCATTACCCAATACCATAAACGAGCTTTCTCCCTCTATCTGTAAAGCCCTTTTCGAAGCCCCTAACGTACGTTTCA
>JAWBXT010000088.1:0-5160 GCA_038867695.1 Thermoproteota archaeon | reverse complement strand
AGGGACGAGCCGAGCCCAGAGGCCGACAAAATAGTCTCAAGCCACATAGTCTCCCTTCACGTCGAGGGAGGCATCAAAAAGGAGCCTCCAATCCCCCCAAACATTCTGAAGAAGTATATCGCTTATTCCAAAAAGATTGAGCCGGTGCTGACGCAGGAGGCGGCTGAGGTCCTCCAGCAGTTCTACCTCAGCATGAGGGCTGTCTATGAGAAGACATCAACAGTCTCTATAACGGCTAGGCAGCTCGAGTCGCTGATTAGGCTGGCGGAGGCTCGTGCGAGGGCGTGTCTGAGAAGCGTCGTCACTGTCGATGATGCTCAGGTGGCTGTTAGGCTGATGAGGAGGAGTCTCTCCGAGGTCGGGATAGACGTTGAGACAGGCAGACCAGACATAGACGTCATCATGACTGGGAAGCCGCAGAGCCTGAGGGAGAGGCTGGCAATCGTGATGGACACTGTTAAAAAGCTGGAGACGGATGACGGCGTGGCAGACGACAATCAGCTCCGGGAACTCCTACGCGAAAAAGGCCTTACAACCAGCGAAATAGACAAGGCCATCAACCTATTAATAAGGGAGGGAAGACTATACTCACCATTACCCGGAAAATACCGTCTGATCTAGCAACTCAATAAAACTCTAAATATCGAACAAGCGCGGTTAGAGCACGGGGTTGCAACAACTAAAGCATGCGAAAGAATTCGTCTCTGCCGTGGAAAAAATCATGTCTGCAGAGGAGCTGTTTTTCAAACCGACACCCGCGTTCGGCAAATATAGGCGCTTCTTAGAACACGCAGTAGCTCATCCGGCGAAGATGAACACAGAGCTTTTAGAGTTCTTAGTCAAGCGTTTCACAAGGCTTGGGGACACGGTTCTCGACCCTATGGCTGGCAGCGGTAGCACGGGCGTGGTATGCGCTTTGCATGGAAGGAACTGTGTTCAGGTGGAGGTTGAGCCCCAGTTCTATTGTTTTGATGCTGAAACTGAAATATTAACTAAAAATGGCTGGAAAAAATATAATGAAATCACCTATGAGGATGAAATTTGTACATTGGGGAAACGTAATAAAATAGAATATCAAAAACCATCGGCAATCTTCATCTACGATTATAAAGGAAAAATGTATAAGCTACAAACACCATTTATCGATATTTTAGTAACACCAAACCATAGATTATACGTTACAAGAGGCAGTCGAGCCAATAAAAGAGTCAAATATCGCAAGTTTAGACTAATCGAAGCTAAGGACATCTTTGGACACTTTGCTAGATTTAAGAAGGACGGTATATGGAAAGGCGATGCTACTAAAACAGCATTAAAATATTTCACTTTGCCCGCAGTTGAATACGGTGGGTCTTGGAGAGGAAGGAAGGGTCAAGAAAAGAAAATTCCGTTAAACGAATGGTTGAAATTTTTTGGTTTTTATCTTGCAGAGGGTAGTGCGACTTACCGCTTAGATTGTAAGGGTTACTCAAACTACATCGTTTCCATCAGCAACACCAACAAAGAGTACTTGCAAGAATTAATTGAACTATGCAAAAAATGGGGCTACAACCCTTTTCCAACTGGTAAAGGCTTCCAAATTTATGATAAGCAACTTTACACATACCTTGCTAAGTTCGGCAAATCTCATGAAAGATATATTCCAGTCGAAATTAAAAACCTTCCACCCCGTTTTCTGAAGATTCTTTATGAATATATGATGCGAGGAGACGGTTCCGTCAGCAAATACGGTGAATATTATCTGACGACATCCAAAAAGTTGGCAGACGACGTTCAGGAAATTCTGCTAAAAATAGGTTCTGCTGGCAATATATATGTTAAGAACCCAAGTTCAGGTAAAAGGAAGCAATATGAAGTTTCAAAAATTAGTAACCACTTATACCCAACAATCAATCATCATAGAAATAATTGGAAATACGAAGAATGGGTTGACTATGAAGGAAAAGTATGGTGTGTATCTGTCCCAAACCAGATAGTATACGTTAGACGAAACGGTAAAACATTATGGTGTGGTAACTCGTGGATGGAGAGGGCTCGGGAAAACGTGGAGAAGCATCAGATGCTTACGCAGAAGGGCTGGATTAAGAACATCTGCGGAGACGCTAGAGAGCTTAGCAGGCTACTGTCTGACGAAGTCAGCCACATCATCACAAGCCCCCCATACGGGGAAACATGTCTTGACGGCGGGGACCCGGAGAGAAGGCTAGCGAGACTTTTAGAGTCTGGATACGACCCTAAAGACTTTCTCGGCGGAAGAGCTAGAAATGCTGTGCTAAAACACTACGACGCCGTGATCACAAGCCCCCCGTACCTGAAAACAGCACATAAAGGAGCTGGGATAAACAGGCGTAGGCCGAGAGACGTTAAGATAGGGTGCTACACTATAGGTAGGACTGTTACCTCACCTGACGCCATAGACAACCTGCCTAAATACGGCAACATCACCCACGTACTGTTTGGGGAAGAGGATAAGCAGACGTATCTGTCTGAAATGCTGAAGGTTTACAGCGAGATGTGGAAGGTGCTTAAACCAAATGGGTTAGCAATCATAGTTGTGAAGCCATTTATTAAAAACAAAAGAATCGTTGACCTACCTCTTCATTCACATATCCTATTGTCTTTCTGTGGCTTCAGTCTAGAAAAGGTCTACAAGCTACGTTTAAAGACACAATCATTTTGGAGAATATTACTGTATAGAAAGTATCCAGATATTGAAAGAATAAATCATGAGTATGTTCTTATTTATCGAAAACCTTAAATTTAATTTTCACACTTACAATGCGCTTGTGAATCAGAAACCTATCTAATCTCAAGTAACTGGAGCGGCGATTGCGCAGAACCTATTATTCTGCCTAGGTATGAAACGTACTATCTTCGCCTGCATTATGACTGCACGCCGTCCAGACCTCTTCAAAGCCACATTAATCGGGTACGTCCTATCCAGCAAAATAACCACACCCCTATCATCCCTCGAGAATACGTTCTCAGACACCAAAAACTGCAACTCCACCACGTCACCAACCCCCACCCTTCTCCCATTAACAATTAAATAATAATCCTCCATTTCACCCAATTCTACACCTACCACTCACACATTAAAATATAAAAATTCACTCTCCATTACCCCTATTCCTCCCACACCTCTATGTATTCTCCTTTCTTCAACGTTTTCACCGGGACTATTTTCCCATCTATTACAGCTTTACCGGCAAGTTCTTTAAACTGGGGACCGCTTGCGATTGGCCTCCAACTCTCTTTATAGTAGTAATTGAATTTCTTAACACCAGGATATTTAACACTAGGGTATTTGGAGCGGGCGATGGGGTAAACAGTGTAGAAAACATCAAAATCCTCCTCCTCCCTAACAACCAACTCCGCTACATAAGCACCTGCTGCCCACTTCGGAAGGGAAGCCATAATATCCACCACAGGGCTAGACTTTTTCTTCTCCTTTTTAATCGTTTCAAGCTTGTCTCTAATCGTCGCTAAATAGTCCTGATAGGTGTCGTAGTAGGGAACTCCCAGCTCCGCGGCAAGCCGCCGAGGATCCGAGACGCTTGACCCTAGCACAGGGTTAACCACGTCCCTGCTTACTCTATAATCATCGAATACCACCCTCATTCCCATAGGTCCTCCCTCCCCGAAAAAGGCCACCACCCTCGGCTTCTTATTCTTAAAAAACTCCACCTCCGCCCTGAACACATCCTCAGCCGCGTCGCGAACATCTTCTACAATCTTCTTAGTCTGTATCCTCGTCACCATCTTAAAGCGCTCGTGACCGCAGATGAACTCGCCGTCTTCTTGCTCAGTCTCGCCACAAATGGCGCACACCTCAATGGTGTACTTCTCCTCTTCCTTCTTGGTCACAAACTGCACTATTATGGTTTCTACTGGAGACGGACCGACAACAACCACCCGGAACACATCCTCTAGACCTGGCAGATTTACAGGGTAAACGAAGACCTGCTGTAATACCTCATCTGTGATCGGGTTAAAGTCAAAAAACCTCGCATTCAGCGCGTCTTGGATTTGATTGGTGTTCGGCATATAACCCCCAACAAACTTCTCCTTCAAAACTCTCAGGACTTCGTCTCTCAACTAAACCACCCTCAAAAAGGAAGTTGGTAAGACGTATATAAATTCATAAGCTTCAAGATATCGCGTCAAGTGGTTCTCCATCTATCTTCACTCCCCTGACTCTCACAAAACCAACAAACTTGTACTTCCTCCCGCTCCTCTCGTTTACGAAGTCGTAGTCGTCGCCCTTCACTTGGACGCACTCGGGCCAAAGAGGCCTCACACCCCTCTCACACAACCGCATGATAATCGAGAGGGGCAGTATTGTTACAACCTCATCTGCCCCGTACTGCTTGACCAGTTGCATTACGTGGTCAGCGTCCCTGACGAAGTCAGCATATTGTAGAAGCTGTATATTTCCCAAGGCCCTCTCAAGCGCCTCCACCTCCTTCTGCAACGGAGGATGCCGGGAGATCCATAGAACTCGTTTCATAAAAATCACCTGCTACTCAAGTAGCAAAATATTCTTTGAGAGCATCAAGCTTTGATTTCAAATCATCCAAGGTTTCAGGACCGAGGAATTCCGCTATTTCAGCGGCTTCCTCGGCAACCTCCTTCGCCTTAAGTCTAAGTCTGTAAACCTCTCTTGACCTTTCCGTCAACGCCTTCTTCAACTCGTTGACGGCCCTCTCAAGACCCTTAACCTTCTCCTCATACTTTTTCCTCACCTCGTTTAGGTTTAGCTCCGCCTCCTCCCTCAACCTCTGGGCCAATGTCCTATACTCTTCCTTCTCCCTAGCTAGTTGCTCGAACCGCTCACTCAGGTCTACCAGCTGGTTGACACTCAAATCTAACGGGGTAATGGTGTAGCGCATATCCAAAAAGTCTTCATCCGACGGCCTAAGCCGAGAAACATCCACCTCTATCCCCATTCTAAGGGCAGAGGCCTCCAGTCCCTCCTTGATCTCGTCCCACCTACTGCTTATTTCCTCGAATATACTCCTCCGGAGCTCTATGAATTCGCCATAAATATTCCTGAAGGCGGCCTCAACCTCTGGTAGCCGCCTCTGCGGAACAACGTACTTCTCACCAAATCTTAAGACGCTCAACCTATCTAGGACTCGATAAAACTTAACTTTAAGG
>JAWBXT010000087.1:0-5185 GCA_038867695.1 Thermoproteota archaeon | reverse complement strand
GTGGAGGGATCAAGCCCCATTTCTTAGTTCCGATTTTAAAAAGTATATTCCCCACAGCCCCCAGGAGGGCAGCGACGATTATTACTCCCACGACCTCAAGCCTCTCCATATTACATCCAATTACCGTATTGAGGACACTATTTAAAAATAAGTCTTTTTCAGAATCATCTCTTGATTTTAAGTGTAGTATTGATGGTCTTTATGATTCGAAAAGAGCCTCGTCGCAGGATTCCATGACTAAACGAGCATTCTCCTCGCACTTCTCCCAGGAAGTTTTTGCATACTTCTCAACTATACTTCTCTTAACACTTATGATAATACTGTCCTTTCCATTGCTGAACCTGGCGGATAATCCCTCGCCTTCCCGTAGGATAATATTGTTACCGATTATTGTCCTCAATCCATCTACTGCACAGACGTATGGTTTTCTCATTACAGTAAATACTTCGCATGAGGAAGACCTACCAATGATGCTAACAGCTCTTAGGCCCATCCTCAACCCCAAGACCAGGAAGGGCCCAAAATGGCCGTGGAGGCTAATAGCCTTATCGAGTATTTCCTTCTGAATTCTTGTCGGAGTCATGCTTTGCCTCCGGCCTTACATAACCCCTAGACTCTAAGCTTACCATAAGAATAAACCCTAACAGCCAGCCTACTACACCACCAGCCATGTGTAATATGACCCAGCCTAATACCCCGCCCCATTTAGCCAATTGCGGAGTAGCCATGAAGAATGTCCCTATTATGAAGCCGGCTACTGCGGCTGAAACGGCTGAAGCAATAATCAAAAACACGGCTCCTGCGAGTCTTTTCTCGAAACAATTATTGTAGCGGAATATCCAAATCAATACGTCAAATAAAACGCTAGCCGCTGTAAAACCCAGGAAGTGTATTGCACCCGGTCTAAAGATGAAGTTTATGATAGTTGCCACAAGGCCGACTACACTGGCTGTTCCAAGCTTCCTAGTCCACCAAACAGCTAGAATCAGAGACATGAAACCTATCATATCGCAGAATACAGGTATGCCGAACATGCTGAATATTATTGGCGCAAGCGTAGCATTCAATATACCCCAGAGCGCGGCAAAAAGCGCTATGGCAACAAAGTCGCGAACGGTGAAGTATGTCATGTATCTCACCTTCCGTATTACTTTTAAGTTGTTTAGTAATACCTATATAAGTTTTAAGCCACTTCATGATTTCTTAGACATCATAAACTCATATTAGTTATAAAGTGGAATAAAAGGAAACTTTTAGGTGAACACCGAAGATCATGGAAACAAGTCATTTATTTCTTTAAAATCCATCGAGGAAATGCGGAAAAACCTAGTTTCCAATGAGCTTCCCTTATTCCCTTTTCTAAAAATTCTAAGCGCTAAACTATTGGAGAAAGTTTTTAAAAAGTACGATTAGTCGTATTTAATTTTTAGAATGATTGAAAAAATAACCGAAGTAGTTGAAGAGTATTTGGAATGTATATACAAGTTACAGGAGAGGGAAGGGGTTGCTAGGACGAGTAATATAGTTAAGTCTCTTAAAGTTGTTCCTGGAACAGTTACAAACACTATCGAGAGGCTTGAGAAAGAAGGCTTTGTAAAACATGTTTCCTATAAAGGGGTTAGCTTAACTGATAAGGGCCGTATGATAGCTTTGCAAGTTATTAGGAAACATAGATTGTCTGAGAGACTGTTAACTGATATCTTGGAAATGAACTGGAGCAGCGTTCATGAAAATGCTTGTATGCTCGAACACAGTTTGTCTGAAGAAGTTGTATCACGTCTAGAGAAGATTTTGAATTATCCGAAGACCTGTCCCCATGGGAATCCAATACCTACCAGACAAGGCAGAGTCTTGGAAGAGAAGACGATATCTTTACTTGAACTCACTGTCGGTAAGCAGGGAATTGTGAAAAGGTTGATGGAAGAAGATGCTGAAACATTAGCGTATTTCTGGAGCCTTGGAATAGTGCCCGGTACCATTGTAGAGGTTCTTGAAAAACCCAGGTCAGATGAATTAGTAAAAATTAGGGTTGGCAGGAATAGGCACGCAGTGAGTAATCGTCTAGCTTCAATCATATGCATTAAGGAAGTAGATAGAAGATGAGTGTCGAGAAGTCTGGAAAAACAGAGGTTCCATTAACCGCTTTAAAAGAAGGAGAGAGTGGGATAGTAATCTCAGTTAAATCAGGGTATGGAAGAGCATGGGGTCTTAAGAAGAGGCTTATGGACATGGGTATTACACCCGGCACTAAGATAACTGTTGTAAAATCCGCTCCCTTCCACGGACCGTTGGAGGTTATGGTCCGTGGATACAGGCTTGCTATAGGGAGGGGGATGGCTGAGAAGATTTTCGTAAGGGTAGAGTAGGTTGAGCGAAAAGAAGCTTGTGATTGCTTTAGCCGGCAACGCGAATGTAGGTAAATCTGTAATATTCAACTATCTGACCGGTTTGCATCAGCATATTGGAAATTGGCCCGGCAAGACTGTGGAGAGAGCTGAGGGCACTCTCCATTTCAAGGGCTATACTATAGACATAATTGACCTCCCAGGAATATACTCTTTATCCACGTACTCCATAGAAGAGTCGATATCCAGAAGATACATTGCTGTTGAAAAGCCCGACGTAGTGATAAACGTTGTAGATGCTTCGATTCTTGAAAGAAACCTGTTCTTCACTCTCCAACTCATTGAGCTAGAGACACCTATGATCATAGCTCTAAACCAAATTGATATGGCTAAGAGAAAGGGCATTGAGATAAATGTTGAAAAGCTAAGCGAGATTCTAGGAGTACCTGTTGTTCCTACTGTAGCCATCAAGGGAATCGGAATCTTTAAACTTTTGGATAAGGCTATCGAAGTCGCTGAGAAGAAGATTAAGCCGAGGAGGGTAAAGTATGAGGAAGGTTTCGAGAAGGCAATAAACAGGCTTGCAGAATATCTCAGTCATTCTAACCTACCCTACCCGTCGAGATATGTTGCGATTAAGCTTCTTGAAGGCGATAAGGAGATTGAAGAAGAGATTGTCCAGAAGAATCCAGACGTACTTACTTTAGCTAAAGAGATGGGAGCGAGGCTTGAGGAGGAATATGGGCATTCTTGTCCAACACTTATAACTTCTGAGCGCTATCGTGTAGCAGGCTGCATCGTAAGAGAAGTCCAAGAGATAGTACCTCCTCCTAGGCCGACTTTAGCAGAGAAGCTTCATGAAATAACTACGCATAAGTTTCTTGGATACTTGGTGATGGGTACAGTTCTCCTATCGATGTTCCTTTTCGTATTTGCCTTCGGAAACTCCCTCTCAGAGTTTCTGAACACTTTCCTCTACGGACTCAAACCCTTACTAACAGCTATCCTTGGAACTAGTTTTCTAAGTGAATTAGTGTGGGGAGGCATTATCGAAGGCCTTATAGCTGGAATAACAATAGCATTACCCTACGTGATTCCATTCTACCTTGCTCTTTACATGCTAGAGGATTCGGGCTATATGAGTCGAGTAGCCTTCCTAATGGATAATGCCATGCATAAGATGGGCCTCCATGGTAAGGCATTCATACCGCTAATGCTAGGCTACGGCTGTAACGTCCCAGCATGCTTAGGATGTAGGATAATGGAGACTCAACGTGAGAGGCTTATCGCAGCCTTCGTTAGCACATTAGTACCGTGCGCTGCCCGCACTGTGATAATTCTCGGCCTAGTGGGGAGGTTTATTGGTATTCAATGGGCTCTTGCTCTTTACGTCTTCAACCTGATAATAATCTTCTTGCTGGGAAGGCTCGCATTTAAGGCGCTCCCAGGAGAACCCACTGGGCTTATTATGGAGATGCCGGACTACAGGCTTCCGCATCTTAAAACAGTTTTAAAGCAGACTTGGTTCAGGCTTGCTGAATTCCTGAAGATCGCTTTACCACTGATAATTGCTGCAACTTTTACAGTTAAGCTTTTTGAAGAAGCCGGGCTCCTCGAAGCCGTTAACACGGCCCTAAGCCCGGTAACAGTCAAATGGCTTGGCTTACCTGAAGCCGTAGGAGTATCCTTGATATTCGGTGTCTTAAGAAAGGAGCTTGCCTTAATAATGCTTGCAAACTTGCTTGGAACCACAGATTTTTCATACGTGTTAACACCTATTCAAATGGTAGTTTTCACAATCGTATCAATGTTTTACATACCCTGTATAGCCACTATAGCAACATGCGTCAAAGAATTCGGTTGGAAAAAGTCTTTCTCCATAACAGTCTTTGAAATACTCCTTGCATTGACATTAGGAGGAATCGTATTCAGAGTTTTAAGCTCAACTTTAGCCCTACTTTAGAATAGTTTTCCTACTATATTAGGAGAAGAGTTAAAAGCTTAGATCAGTTTGAGAAAGCTTACCTATGACGACTCAAATGATGGCCGCAAAGGAAGGCAGCATAACTGAAGAAATGAAGATAGTTGCTGTGAAGGAGGATGAATCCCCCGAGAAGATACGCCAACGGATAGCTAGGGGCACTGTCATAATAACTCGTAACAACAGGCGTGAGGAAGTACATCCAATAGGTATAGGAGAAGGGTTGAGTACGAAGGTTAATGCTAATGTTGGAACAAGTGTGGATCTTTGTGATATTAAACTTGAAATGGAGAAAGCGAAGACCGCAGTCAAATATGGCGCCGATACTGTAATGGACTTAAGCACAGCCGGTGATATAGATGATATTAGGCAGAAAATACTGAAGGAGGTTAATGTGCCCATTGGAACAGTACCTATTTATCAGGCTGCAATTGAGGTAATTAGTAAAAAAGGTTCCATTGTAAGCATGACTGAGGATGATATCTTCAACGCAATAGAAAAGCATGCTAAAGACGGTGTTGACTTCATGACTGTCCATTGCGGAGTTACTCGTGAAGTAGTTAAGAGAATCGCTAAATACCCTAGGTTAATGGGTATTGTAAGCCGTGGAGGCACCTTCCTAGCGGCATGGATTCTTCACAACGATAAGGAGAACCCTCTTTATTCAAACTTCGACTACCTTCTTGAAATGGCTGCTGAATACGATTTTGCATTAAGCCTCGGCGACGGCCTTAGGCCAGGATGCATATTCGACGCGTCAGACTGGTTTCAAATACAGGAGCTATTGACAATAGGAGAGCTCGTGGAGAAAGCTAGGAATACTGGTGTTCAAGCAATGGTTGAAGGACCTGGCCACATG
>JAWBXT010000086.1:0-5225 GCA_038867695.1 Thermoproteota archaeon | reverse complement strand
TCCCTGCTATAACTCCCCCAGCAGCTTCCAGTTGAGAAGAAGCACCTGAATCCGTCTTCAAATATTTTCGGTGCAAAACCCATTGTCTTCTCAGGGGCACTGTATTCAAAACCGCTTAATGCGAGAAGTAGAGACCAGCTTGACATGGCTCTCGCATAATGGTGGCCGCATTCAACCTCATCCCACGGGTTTCTCTTCAACCCATCATACCTGTCTCTAATACCTTTTACTATTCTAAGCCCCTCTTCTACAAATCCCTCGTAGATCAAATGGGCCGCTACCTGATACTCCACACCAGTCCAAACCTCATCGGAGTATGGGAAGGGATACTCCGGCTTATTGCCCTTGGGCCAAGAGCAGAGGACGAGCCCGCTCTCATCGTTTAAAGCATATGTTCTTTGACAATTATGGTGCTCTGAGAGGTTTTCCCTCCAATTGTAGCGGAAGATTGACTTTAATGCTGATTTCACTTGCTCTTCAGGCAATATGTATCCGAGACCTACAACATGGCTGAACCATTGGCCTAGCAACTGGTCTGAAAGACAACCGTCCCAGAACTGGTATCTTATGCTTGAGTTGCTTTGAAACCTCTGCACGTAATACTCGCCGTTCCAAAGTATTCTACTGAAATTATCCCTCCCCTTCTCAAATATTTCCCTATATTTTTTAGCCGATTCTAAGTCTCCAAGGTGTTTAGCAATCTCCTCACCGGCTCTTAAGGCTCCGAGATAAAGCGAGCTAACCATCGGATTCGGCCCGTAGAAATCAACATCGTAAGTGTTATGTTGCTCACCTTCCATTAGGCCGTCGCAATCCTTATCCCAAATATTCCAAGCGTATTCCAATGCTTTCTTAGCACGAGGCCAGAGTTTTCTCAGGAATTCATCGTCTCCGCTTAGCTTCCACTCTCTGTAAAGCTTCATTATACAGCCCATTTGCCCATCGGCTGCCGGCTTAAACCTCCATCTTGCCCCTACTAAAGGTATTAAAGTTCTGAAAGCCATGTTTCCTTCTTCATCAGTATTGTCGAGAAAATCTGTTAACCGCATTGTCCTCTCAAGATTCGGGAAAAGAAATGCTAGGGTTTGCTCATAGTTCCAAACATGCGTACAATTCATCCAGCAGCAGCCACTATTATCATAACATCCTTCGAAAGCGTAAAACCTGCCGTCTTCCGCCCGTAGGCATGTGGGTGTCCTTATGGTTGAAATCTGGCTTGAAACAGCATCAAGAACATATCCGGGAAGAGTGCTTTCAAAGAGAGTCTTGTGGAATAGCCTGGTCTCTTTCTCCAGTCTTTCGAATTCATTAATAACGTATCTAGCCACGTCGAGAGCATCTCCAAAAAGCCTGGCGTAGAAATTCCCTATTCTCTTTCCCCGCACTTCTTCTTCAGTATTCCAGTAATTAACCAGATTCGGGAAATACCATGAGAGTATGAATGGCAAGACAACTTCTTCACCAGGCTTTAAAGTTGCTAAAAGCCCGAGGGTACTCACGTCCGTCTCCCCATCCATCGAATAGTCTGGCGTAGGGTCTTCCGATAGACGCCCGTCTTCCGAAAAATCCCTCCAAAAGCTTTGGATATCATCCCACCATATAGATCTTTCCCATCTCAACGTGTATGTCACCTCTTTCCAACTTGTGACGAGAGCCATTGATCCAGATCTAAAATCCTCATTCGAATACTTGCCGCTACTCATCCTGATGCCTGTGAAGCCTTGTTCTTTTACCAACTCGTTTAGATTCTGCCCGAATAAATCACTAAACCTGTTTGTAATCGTAGAAACGCCATCGTAACCAATCGGGTTTAAAATACTCATTGCTAAAGTCAGATCTATTCTACTCCTAGACTTGTTTCTAATCCTCCATTTGAAAATAGCTACAGGTAGGCTGGAATCCTTCTCGTTTAAAGGGATTAAGGGGTTAAATGCTTCGAGAGAAATTTCCAGAGGAACATTTTCATCCTCAAAGAATATCCATGCAAAGGGATATTCTCCCTTAAACCTTACCTTTGAGAACCTGGGTAGACCTGGTGCATAACAGGCGGGGATTCCATGGCTACCTCTGTAGGGTGGAGGGATTCGTGCTTCCAGTATTCTTGAAACCGGTTTCAAACCATCTTCTTTAAACCAGATGGAGAAGAAGGTGTATGGAAGATCCTTGCCTTTCCCAGGCCTATTGAATATCTCCCAGTCTCTAAGATTTCCCCTTCCTCCTAGTGAAACCGTTCCAGTGCCTATTCCACCTATGGGGAATGCTATTTCTGAAAGCATGCTTCCTTCGAAAACACGAGTCTTCTTTTCTAGAAGGCTTGTTTCAAACTTTCCCTGATGCAAGAGTCTTCGCCCTCTCCTCTAACACTTTCTTCTTCCATTCAATGTCTCCGGAGATGAAGATTGCTGCTGTAGAAAGTAGAACTATGCATATAGACCATGTGATGTTTACTATTGTCACTATACCCCACTCTAATCCTATTAAGTCTGCGATATAGCCGGTGAGGAGGGGTGCGAAAGCAGACCCTACGTTGTAGAAGAAGAGTAGCATAGCCATGGCGGACCCTCTTATTTCAGGTAGAGCGACATCCTGTACTGATGAGGAAACGCATGGTCCAGCCATAGGCATAAACAAAGCAGTCAAAGCGCCAAGTACCAAAAAGAGCTCTAGACCACCCTTAGTTAAGAAAGCCATGTTAAAGAATACAAGCCCTATTATGACTGTCAGCGTAGCGAAAACTACCCTGCCTTTCCTATTTCTCCTAAAGGCCCAGTCGCCTATGATTCCAGCAGAAATGTTTCCAATAACCATAGCCATGAGGGCTGCAAGCATTACAAGAAGCTGAGCCTCGGGGTTAAATGCTCTAACGTCAGTCATATAGGTGAAGAGCCAGTATGAAAGTATGTTCCAGGGAAAGACTCCGAAGAATCCTTGGAGATAAAGAAACAATACTGACCTTCTCTTTAAAAGCTGTTTCATAGAAGAAAATGAAAAAGTCTCTCTAAGCTTGTCTCTAACGCTTACAAGCTCCGGCTCTGTCCCTCCTCGTGGAACATCCTTAACGGTTAAGACAATTATAACTGCCAGAAGTATTCCCGGAATTGCCGTCACTAAGAAGGCGTTTCGCCATCCAAAATTGACTCCAATTATAAGTCCTATGATAACGCCTATGAGTGCTCCTAATGTTTCAGCAGCCTGTAAAATACCTAATGCCATCGCTCTTTTCTCAGGAGGAAAATAATCCCCAAGGAAGGACATCAGACCACTCGTAGCCTGGTTGTCGATGCCGGTAATAGATCTTGTAACGATTAACTCTGTGTAATTCCTAGAAAAGGTTGAAACAATTGTTGTGCTCCCCCATATTGCGCTTGCAAGCGATACTAGAGGAGGCCGTTTATACTTGTCAAAAAGGTATCCCCAGAGCGGCATGAAAATTACTGCTATTATTATGGTTCCGGTTTCGATTGCCCCGAGTTCAGTATAACCTACTTTAAACTCTTTTCTTATTGTTGGTAGAAGCGGAGATATGAGGTATTTATCGGCATAATGCAATACTACGAAGATGAAAAAGAGGAATGTGACATACCATGCGCCGCGTAATATACCGGATTCCCGTTTTACACGCATGTTTTTTAAAGAAGCATCTTAGATATAGCTTTTTGACAATTTATTGTTTACTTAAAAAAACTTATATCATTCTTTAATTGATTAAAGACAGAATGATTCCAGCATTCATGTTGAGGCAGCTGTATGAGAAGGGCTCTTTGAAAAACGTTCTAGATGAGAATGGGAATAAAATTGGTTTCACCTTCTCGTTGTTAAACAAGTTGGGGTCTGGGACTATTGAAGGTGGATTCAGGCTTAAAGTAGATGGCGAGGAAATCCCACTTGAAAAGATAACAATTGAGAAAGGCAACGTAGTTTCTAAGGCTGAGGATTTCTCCAAAAATCCAATTCTCTTTGCAGTTTCTGAAAGGATTAAGTTCTTTATCGAGAAACCTGGAGGCCTTCAAGAAGGTTTTCACAAAATAATAGTTATCGCAATGACTAGGGAATACGGAAGGATCGAGTTTGATTTCTCAGATAAAGTTTCTTAAAAAAGAGACGTATACTTGTTTTTCCATCAATTTGGAAAAGCTTATTTTATTCAATAGTTGAATCTAACCATGTGCGACACGTTGGTAGCATTATCGAATTCAACTAAAGAAGGCGTAACTATCTTTGCTAAAAACAGCGATAGGGAGCCGAATGAGCCTCAGGCATTAGAGTTCTATCCTAGGATGGAGCACGATGAGGAATTTAACAATTGTACTTACATTAAGGTTCCGCAGGTAAAAGTTACTTACGCAATATTGATTTCCAGGCCTGTTTGGATGTGGGGTGCTGAAATGGGCGTTAACGAATTTGGATTAGCTATAGGTAATGAGGCAGTATTTACTAGGGAAGAAAAATTGGAGATGGGGCTCACTGGAATGGATTTGCTGAGGCTGGCTTTAGAGAGGTGTAAAAACTCGCACGAAGCACTTATGCTTATGATTAAATATCTTGAAGAATTCGGTCAAGGTGGAAACTGTGGATTTAAAAGCAAAACCTACTACCATAATTCATTCATAATATGCGATCCCAAGGAGGCTTGGGTTTTAGAAACAGCTGGAAAATACTGGGCGGCTGAGAAGGTAAAGGACGTAAGGAGCATTTCCAATGCTTTAACCATTAAAAACAAATGGGACATGGCTTCGAAAAACCTTGTGGATCATGCGGTAGAGAAAGGATGGTGTAGAGACGATAATGATTTCGATTTCTCCGGATGCTACTCAGATTGGTTTTACACACATTTCGCAAGGGGAAGGGAAAGACAAGCTTATACTCAAACTCGTCTCAATCAGAAGATAGGGGAAATCGATGTCCATTTAGTCAAAGATATTATGAGAAGCCACATGTTGGGGAAAGAATTTACTCCAGCCAAAGGATCCATGAGGGATATTTGTATGCATGCAGGCCCTATCACAAGGCCTTCGCAAACAGCATCCTCTTACATTGGGCAGCTTTTTGAAAAAGTACCGATCCACTGGTTCACAGCTACTTCAACACCTTGCATAAGCATTTACAAGCCTGTTTTCATGGAATCAGGTTTGCCTGATTTAAAACTGACCCCAGAAAAACTTTACGATGTGAAATCAATCTGGTGGACCCATGAGAGGCTTAACAGGAGAATGATAGGCTCCTTT
>JAWBXT010000085.1:0-5251 GCA_038867695.1 Thermoproteota archaeon | reverse complement strand
CCAGCAAGCTTCCCCTTCTCCAATGCTTTTAACAATGCTTCTTCATCCACTATCCCTCCTCTTGCAGTATTTATTAGGTAAGCCCCGTTTTTCATCATATTTAGTTCCCGTTCGCCAATCATCCCTCTAGTTTCATCGGTGAGCGGTACATGTATGGTAACTATATCTGATTTTGAAAGAAGTTCCTCTAACTTATCTACAAAAACAACCGGTAAAGAATTCTCTTTTCTTGCCTTAGGGTCTTTCTCGTATACGATTACTTTCATCCCGTTTGCTAAGGCTTGCCTCGCTACTTCCCTCCCAATACGGCCGTAGCCTATTATCCCGAGAACCTTACCCTCTATCCTGAAGCCTACGAGTTCTTTCTTCTTCCACTCTCCCCTTTTCATCAACCTGTCAGCATTGATCATATTGGTTGCGAATGCAAAGATGTAAGCCATTACCCCTTGAGCAACATCGTAGCTTTGAACTGGAGCATTACGATATGGTATGCCGCGTTCCGCCAATGCCTGTTTGTCGATATGGTCTTCTCCATGTGTTGCAGTTATTACGAGCCTTAGTTTCGGAAGTCGAGAGAGGAGTGTTCGATCCACCCTAGTGCTACTCCTAACTATTAGTATCTCAGTCTCATCCTCCCTGTTTTCATCTACGATTTCACAATAATTCTGGAGTTGTTTGAAGAATTCCTCATCGAAACTGTCTAGCACAAGCACCTTCGGTTTTCTACTTAACATTTCAGTCTTGTTCTTGAGGCGGATATAAAAGAGTTATTAAATTTTTTGTCCAATTGTATACATTAATGCAGAAAAAGGTTTGTTTAAATCAAAATTGGAATAATGACTGAGGCTTTTAGAAAAATCAATAACATCGTTAAGATTTTTAAAAACATGGAATAAGGTTTAGGAATAACGCTGAATCCAAGAGAGGGTTTTAAGGCGTTTGAAAAGCTTTGTAAATTGACATAGAGCCTAGCTACGGAGAGGCTGAACCTAAAGGAAGAAGTGTTTTTCAAGCATAGATCGTAAAACAATTTTGCTCTATCACAGCCATTAAGCGGTTTCATATTATTGCTTTTTTCAGTACTGAAATGGGATTGTAAGACGGAGAGGATGCTATGGAATCTGTCTTTCCCAGCTGCTCTTCCTACAAATGGTTTAACTGTTTTTTAATAAAAAACCTGCATAAGCTATCATCTTTATATTAACGTCGGCTAAGATACCTAAAATAATGGGAAAACCATTATTTTACGGTTAAACAATGGGTTTTCAATAACATTTTAGATTTAAAAAATCTTAAATATTCTCGATGGGAAAAATACTTCGGAAAAGAATCTAAATGTCCCTCCCCTATCGCTCCCGCCTAGGATATAGGTTACCGAGGTTCGAAATTAGTGCTGGAGCTGGTTCTTCTTCTGAAAAAGATTTGGAAAGTTCTCAGAAGGCGATGAACAGCTTTCTAGAAATGGAGCATAGTAAGTTAATGATTCCTCCCTTTTGCATAATTAACGTTTTCAGCGAGGTAGCTGCTTTAGAGGCTCATAAATCAGGAGGTGTTTTAGGACCAATAGTTCAAGTCATACCCGTAGATGAGATAACAGTAACACTTAGCGGTAAGCCAATCGATCTTCTTACTGTATATTCTTTGTGTATGCATGAAACCACACACATGTACCAGATAAGTCATTTAGAAGTTATGAGTAAGTATGTAAGCACAGAAGTCTTAATATATACATTAAACTCTTTAATCAAGGTGGCAAGTTCTGGAGGAGCCAGCGGTGTAAAGAAAGGTTTGAGCTTCGGTAGTATGGAATTTAGAAAACTTATCAAGGACATAAGAGATACCTTTCCCTACCTACCTTTCAAAATTGATAGAGATATAATGGTACTATTAGAATCTTTCCCCTTATTAGTTCAAATGAGAATAATGGAGTTTCCAGAAGTAGACATATTTAAAGTATCTATAGAAGATCGTTTAAGAAGTGCTATTAATGCTAGCTTAATTAAAATATTCAAAGAGGATCAAACCAAATCGATATATTCTGAGGCTATGGATTTGGTTTATACCCTCTATGAAATGTTGCCTAAATCTTATGCCACATTGTTGGTTTATTCAAATTACCTAACTGGTATTGGAGCTAAAGAACTTCTCAAAATGGCTCAGATTCTCGTTCGTGATGAAAGAAAAATAAAGATTTTAGCTGGAGTAGAAAGCGAAGTCGAGAGTAGTAGTAACGATCCATTAGCTTTAGCATTTGAACGAGATGTTTTCAGCTATGAAGATTTCATTAAGCATAAAGAATCCCTTTTAAAAATAATCGACGGTGCTTTACAAATCTGCAATAGTGGAAGAGCATTCAGTAGGCTTAATTACTTAAGGCAGAAGATAGACTCTGTTAAAGCACCATTAGAACTTCGATATTTAGCATCAAGTTTTTCTCAGAATATATTTAGTCAACGCATGGTTTTAAACCAACCGCCAACATATTACTTCCATGCGAATGGTTCTTCATATGATAGAGATGAAATGCTCCTCTTTACATCATTCTTCGCTGATTTAGTAATTGCAGTTAACATTATTAAGGCTTTAACTGATGCTTTTGAAAGTGGAAAGGATATTAGAAATGCGATAAGTAGTGCTATACGATGTCCTCTTAAAAGAGCTCCTCAAATGAAATGTGCATCAAGCTCAGAATGCGAGCATGAAAAGTTCTGGTTAGAATCCATTAAATAATTTTAACAATCTCACCTTACTACGAGGACAGAACCCTTAAATTTATTTAGAACTTTACTCGAAACGCTACCAAGAATTCTGGATTTTCCAAATCCCTCGCCTCCAATTATAATTAGGTCATATCCGCCTTTTTCTGCCTCATCAACTATTACTGAAGCGGGATCACCAGCTTTACTGAGAAACTTCACTTTTACACCCATTTCTTCTGCGATCATCCTTGCTTCTTCTAATATTTCATCCTTCTCTCGAATTATGCTTATTCTAGTAGATTCTGGTAGAATTATGATTCCAGAAGGGCTTTCACAATACGGTTCTAAACTTGTTTTTGAAGGTACCTCGGAAACATGGATTATTGCTACATCTATATCTGGGACTTGAAGCTTAAGCCTTAAAGCTGTTTCAACAGCCTTCCTAGATTTAGGAGAACCATCAGTTGCAACTAAGATTTTCCTAAACATCAAAGATATTTCCTCAAAAAAGTTAATAAACCTTAACAATAAGCTGGGAAACTAGTCTA
Source organism: Thermoproteota archaeon (assembly GCA_038867695.1). GTDB lineage: Archaea > Thermoproteota > EX4484-205 > EX4484-205 > JAAOZP01 > JAAOZP01. The sequence goes on along the minus strand of JAWBXT010000085.1, from coordinate 2,004 downwards.
AAGTATAAATTATGGAATAACTTATTTCTGTACTTTCATCTAGATTTCCAATTACTAAAAAGTCCAGACCATCTTTAGGGACCATAATAAATCCAGACCATTCGCCACCCTCTAACAGGTAATTTTGGATTTCTTCGTCTCCATGATAAACTGATAGGAGAATCGTCTTATCAAATGGCTCCCACGTAACTATTACCCTAATCTTTGCTTCAAGAAGAGTATAGGAACCACCATAAAGATGTCCCGTTAAAGGCTTCAAGGATCCAGAAAAGGACTTATAGGAATTGGTTGCATCTATAGTTTCAAGCATCAGTTTGAAACACAAATTTGATAAAGAGTCTTCTCTATTTTCTTCCTCTATACATATTCTTAAATTGGCGACATTTGCTTTTTGAACAACCTTCCTAGAATCCACCTCAACATTTTTTAAGATTATTACGTTTGAAATTTCGAAATTCCATGTTTTGAGGTTTATAGTCTCGTCCTGTATTTTGATAAACCTAGGTAATTTAAGTGGAAATACGCCAGTGTCGATTCTGCCACTAGAAGATTTAGAAATAAAATATGGGGTGATTATATTGCTATACGAATTTCCAATAACGATAGATTCTGAAGTTACTGTCAAATGGAAATCAATGATATTAGAATTAATAGTCTGAACACGCTCGGTTTTTTCAAAAATTATTAAAATGATTGAGGTTAACGTTATGATGGAGAATATTATTAGGAGAACCTTGTTTGCACCAAGTGTTATTATTTTTTCTCTCACGAATCGTTAAATCATAAATCTTTTTATTAAACATTACTTTAAAAATAATTTGAAATTGTTTAAAAATATGGCGATACTTGACAAATTGTCTAATTGTGAAAAGGAACTGTTACAAACACTCTCTAAGCAAATTCATTTAGAATGTTTAATAACGTTCAGGAAGGTTCAATCGGTAAGTTTCACTATTAATTATTGAGTGGGGCTACTTGCCTAGAGATTAACTGCTATAATAAGATAAAAAACTGTTAGTAGTAATGATTGTTTATCCTTCCTGTTTGAAACAATCGTGTTAAAAATCTCCCTTTTTAATAGCGAAAATATACAAAAATATTCTAAAAATGGACAGATGTAGCAAGGGAGCATTTATACGGTGATAGACTATATAACGAAATGGTTATAAGCCTAATATGTTATTTATAAAGCTAATGAGGCTTAACCCTCCATGGGCTATTCTTATGATCATCTCAGGCATACTTCTAATAGTTATAATATTAACTCCCCGTATTTTCGAATTGAAAATCGAAGAGAGCGGGAGTCTTAAGGTGTATCCAATACCAAATATTTACACTTTCAGCGATATAATAGTTGTATGTCTCCTTTCAATAACCTTTGGTTATTCCATGTTCAAAGCAATAATAGTAGAAGAAAAAATTCCCTTAGGACGTTTAGGAGTTTCGGAATTGCTGAGACTCCTTAAACCGGACGAGCTTAAAATCTATGAAACCATAAAGAACAGTGGCGTAATCCTTCAATCAGAGCTTATTGAGAAGACAGGTTTTTCGACGGCTAAGGTTAGCCAGGTATTAAACTTATTAGAGGCATATGGGCTAATCGAAAAGAAGAAAAAGGGTAGAGAAAATGTATTGCGAGTTGTAAGAGAAGAAGTTTAATACTCATTACTCTTTGTATAACTAAGAATAATCGTTAATACCTAAGAGTAGAAAGTTTTAATAACCGTATTCTGCCACCAGCTTCAATGTTCCTAAGCCTAGAGATAACTCCTCCTAAAAGAGATGTTGAGAAAGTAGTGAATATCGTTAAGCAAGTTAGAGATAGTGTTGATGCGGTAAACATTACCGATACTCCACTTGGACAACCTAGAATACCTGGATTCATTTTTGCTATAATACTCAGAGAAAGGCTTGGAGTTGAACCCATAGTGCATTATAAGACTATCAACATGAATCTAACGAATCTAAAAAGCGTGTTATATGGGTGTGTTGCAACAGGTGTTA
>JAWBXT010000084.1:0-5367 GCA_038867695.1 Thermoproteota archaeon | reverse complement strand
AAAAAGCCTTGAAGAGTATAATTTAGACAATAGGCTTGTTGAAAGGCTTAGGACGCAGGCTGAGGGAATACTTATAGCAGGAGCTCCCGGGATGGGCAAGTCTACTTTCGCACAGGCTCTTGCGGAATTCTACAGGTCGATGAATAGGGTTGTTAAAACCATAGAGAGCCCGAGAGACCTTCAACTACCGCCCGACGTAACACAGTATTCTAAGACTGCCGCAGAGCCAAGTGAGCTCCATGACGTCTTACTCCTAAGCAGGCCAGATTATACGATATACGACGAGCTCAGGGATACTGAGGATTTTAACATCTTCATAGACCTCAGGCTTGCTGGAATAGGCATGGTGGGAGTAATACATGCTACGACCCCCATGGATGCTATTCAACGTTTCACCGGTAGAACAGACCTAGGTCTAATACCATCTATAATAGATACGGTAATATTCATGAAAGAAGGTGAAGTGTCTAAAATCTATACGCTTGAAACCATTGTCAAAATACCTAAGGGTATGAAGAACGCCGACCTGGCTAGGCCTACGATAGTTGTTAAAAACTTCTTAAGCGGAGAGCCCGAATACGAATTATATGTTTTCGGTGAGCAGACCTTCATAGTCCCAGTCAGGAGAAGAAAAGTCGATTATGAAGAAAAGATTAAAGAAGAAATAGAAGTAATATTGCGAGACCAAGTGTCAGATTTCGATGTTAGGGTTGAGGGAGAGAGGTTAATGCTCTACGTGAGCAAAGAGGACATACCGATTCTAATAAAGAAATTTAGCAAGAAGCTAAATAGGTTCGCAAAGAGAATGAGTATGAATATGGAAATAATCCCAAAGAGAGAATACCGATAAAGCTGAATTAAGAGTCAGTTTAAATATTCGTTTTAATAACAAATATTTTATTTATAAAAAAGATTTTAATAGGTTTAGCTTTTAGGCTTCCTTGAAAGGATTAGGATTACTAAGATTACAATTATCAGTGCAATAAGTAGAAGTACGTAAACCGCTATTTCCTCAAGGGTTAATGGGCGTGCAGGAGTGGGTGTAGGCGTTGGCGTGGGCCTTGGAGTTGGAGTAGGTGTAGGAGATGGTGTTGGAGTCGGGGTTGCTTCTGGTGGGGTTGGTGTGGGTGTTGGAGTAGGTACTCCTGGGGTTGAGACAGTAAAGTAGTCTATGTAGAGGTCGCCGCTCCATGATGGAACACCCCACTGGCCTATTTGAACACCAAACTTTCTCACAGAGTTCTCCCAAGCAATATCCTCTTGGCTAAGGTCCCACGTAACGAGGTTCCAGGTTTCTCCCAACAAGTCTATAGCTTCACTATTTTTCCAATCCCAAGCAGCACTCTGTATGAATATTTGTGCTTTAGCATCTTGTGGAACCCATACCCATACTGAGAGAAGCTTATCCTGAAAGTCAGCTAGCTGGTCTGGCTGACGGTATACGCATACTCCACCAGCAGCACCCTTTGATTCATCAAAATACAGCTTTAAGCTCCCTGAGCCATGATAAGCCCTCTCAGTAGTCCATGTAACAGAGGTGATGGCACCCTGCCCCACGTGTGGATCAGCATCCCAACCTTCAGTATCCGTCTCAAAATCATGCAGTGCCTCCCCCACCGGTAACGGCGTAGGCGTAGGTGTTGGAGTTGGAGTAGGTGTAGGAGATGGTGTTGGAGTCGGGGTTGCTTCTGGTGCTGCAGTATAAATTCTATGGGTACTTCGCATTTTAGACTTAACTTCATCCAAAGAGGCTTTGTTCATCGTATCGAGGAGGCTCACTACCTCTTCAGATATTCTGTCTAGTTTATCAGTACTGTCATAAGGATATATTATTTCAAGGAACCGTAGTGAATCTCCCTCAAACATAGTGCCTGTAGTGAGTACTGTTAGCCTGAGCGTATAGACTTCAGATCCCCATTCACGATCATCCTGGTATCCGATTTCTACGCCCATGGGCCAATCTTCCCCCATGGCAGTTATTAATACTCCCTTAGTTTCGCTTAGGGGTATTACCCAAGCCAGGCAATTCATATAGCCTCCTAACCAACCCCTGCCAGGCGTGTATTTTTCTGGCAGGTTAACGCTTCCTCTTTCTCCTGCATAATTAATGTAATAAACGTCTTTTCCGGCAAAATATTCTATTGTAATTGAAATGTCTACAACAATGCATTGCAAATCAGAAAGGTCATCGGCGACAGCGTTCATATCTAGCATGACAGCGTCTTCAAAAATAGTTGCTTCCATGTTCCATGTTATTTTAGCATAGTCACAATATGATTGGCATTTAACATCATACCTCCCTCCCTTCTCCTCATAATCACTCAAGACTTGCCACTGTCTAGGATCAGCACAGGGAGCTTGCCATTGCCAGCCTCGACCAAATATGACTACTCCTGATTTACCTATGTAGGTTCCGGCATAGTTGATGCTTATATAGTTGCATTTATCGAAAACTATGTCTATGTCACCATATTTTAGAGATGGTTGAGCCATTGTAAAGCTGGGTGTTAACGATATTAGCACGATTAAAAACATTGTTAGTGTTGTTGTTATAATTAGCCTTTCCTTTTTTCCAATCATAATAATAAAAATGTCTTTTAATCCTATATAAACATTACCTTTACTATTTTTTTAAAAAAGTGGCGGAAAATTTGGTAAGGGTTTTGAAAGTCTAAGTTGTCAACTGACTTCTATTTCATATTTCTTAGCCAATATATCCATTTGTTCTTCAAAAGTGCGAACCCCTTGGAAGTAAAGCTTTGTAGCCTCTTCATCAACCTTGTCCTTTCCAAGTTTACTTATCAAAGCCTCTGCAATCATCTCCGCCTTAGTTTTTTCATCTTTCTTCTTTTTGAAGAACACCATTTTGCTTAGGGTGCTTTAAAACAAGTATTATTAAAGCATTTCGTTTTTCTCGATTCTACTGGTAATGTTTAATTACCAAAACGCGGCTCTATGTTGGTGAAATGAAATTAGGTTCTAAACCCTTTGCAACAATTCTCTTTATACAATTTTCTCCAGAGCTTAGTGAGAATCGCGTTATTTTCGAATGCATATCTGATGTTTTAAAGCTTAAATGCATAGATTCGTTCTTCATCCGATGAGCTAGCAGCCGAAAATAAAGAAGCAGGTTTAAGGAAATGCTGGGAAAACCCGAGTTCCCGGTGTGACTTGACAACTTTTTCCCACATTATATTTCTCCAGCCTTGCTTAGATTCCGGAATCCGTGATAGTGTATTCGTTTTTCGCTCTGTAGCAAACTTAAAGCGTGCTAAACGGATAATGTTAAAAAGATGTGAAGTTAGTAGTAAGACATGCCTGTTGACAGCGATGTCTTAAGAAGCAGGATTTCCGAGATTAATTCTACAATAAGCGAGCTGCAAAGATTAACATCTAAACCATTCACACAACTTAGTATTGATGAAAAGTATTCTATACGGTATAACATAGTGGTTCTCGTTGAATCCATTGTTTCCCTATGTATGCATATTGCCGTTGAGGCTTACATTAAAACTCCAACAACCTACAGGGAGGCTGTAAAAATCGTTGCTGAAAGACTAAACCTGTCTCTTGCGGGCGAGCTTGAGTTTCTAGTAGGACTGCGTAATCTTCTGGTTCACCGTTACTGGACTATTGAAGACGAGAAGGTCTATGAAGCAGTTAAGAACAACTTTAAATGCGTCGAGGAGCTTCTGGGGAAAGTAAGGGAGGCTTTTCCCGTTGAGCATTAACTATTACCATATCTCCCTCGAAGAAATATCCAAGAAGCTGAAGGGGATTCTTAACAGCATGCTGGACGTTAAGATAGCTGTTCTCTTCGGCTCAGCATTAACGAGAAACCTGGTTCGAGACCTGGATGTAGGTGTCTACATAGATGAAAAGCCCGATTTCAAAAGGATAGTTGAGATAGGTGGTGTTCTTGAAGACTCCACAAGTATCCCTGTGGATGTTGTACCGCTCAAAAAGGCTCCCCCGAGGCTGAGGCTCAAGGCTCTTTCTAAAGGGGTTAGGCTAGTTGTTAGGGACAACAGGCTATATGCCATTCTACTAAGCGAAGCCCTCTCCGAAGCGACAGATGTGGATCTGAAGCTAAGGAAAGCATGATTTAGACAGTGAGGAGGAACCAGTTATGAAGACGTTTAGGTTCCTGTTCAGCAGGCTCCTGACCAATGTCTCCCATGATTCAGCATTTTGAACCTCGTCCAATAAGACGCTTTTGAGCATGGTGCCGCTTACTTCTGGAAACCTCTCTAACACTATTTTCAAAATCTCTAACGGCTTTAATCCTTTCAAAAAGGTTCCTTGAAATCAAGATATATAGGCAGATGGTTGGATGCAAGCCCGTGAATATGTTTTTTATTTAAAAGGGTCCAAAGTCTGGGTGGAGGGTTTAATAACGAAAAAACATCTTGTAAAGTTTATATATAGTTGATGTATTCATCAATACATGAAGACTATAGCAATTAGAGACGAGGTTTACGAACTTCTCGCCAGAATGAAAGGCGAGAAAGAATCTTTTTCCGACGTTATCCTAAGGATAATCTCAGAGAGAAGCAGGAAATCGCTGGAGGTTTTAAGAAAGTATGCTGGAAGCCTTGAAGAAGGCGATTTGTTGAAAATCGTGCTGGAGGAGAGGAAGAGCTTCAGGATGAGAGAATTTGATTTTTGACACTTCCGTAATTCTAAGAATTTTAAGCGATAAAAAGTTTCTAGAATCTTTAGACTTATCCGAGGAAGTGAAGATAACCTCTATCACAGCATACGAGCTGCTCAGAGGAGCAATGTACATTAACATCACCAAGCGTAGGGATAGGGAGTTGAATGTAATACTTTCATTAATCTCTGATTTAAACGTAATCCCGTTCGCGTCGGAGGATGCTAAGGTAGCCTCATACCTCTGGGCTAGGCTGAAGGAAGCAGGGGAAACGGTAGGCGACGCCGACATACTGACTGCATCCATCTGCATAAATAATAAGGAGAAGCTAATAACCTTGGATAGGGATTATGAGAAAATAAGAAATGTTTACGAGAAACTCGAAGTAAAAATATTGGAGACTTAGAATTTCAAATCTTTCAAAAAGATTCTGAATCATATTCGTCCATCTCTGCTTTTAGATACACTGTTCATCGTATTGAGAAGGCTCAATAACTCCTCGGATATTTTATCTAATTTATCCTTAACTATCATAAGGATATATTATTTCAAGAAATCGTAATGAATCGATGCTATAATGAAGAAGAAGGTTAAGGGCTGGGGGCTAGCCGATTCAATAGTATATGCAAGTGGATTAGTAAAGGAGGCGGAAATAGTAACTGGAGATGAGCATTTCAAAAATCTGGATAAAGTATTTTTCATCAAGTGAAAAA
>JAWBXT010000083.1:0-5380 GCA_038867695.1 Thermoproteota archaeon | reverse complement strand
CTCTCTACATCCTCAGCTAGGCGCTCACCGTACTTATGTGGATACTCTAACGTCGCCTTTAGTATTAGATAAGCTACGGGGTTATATTCCATGACGGTTACGTTAAGTCCTAGCCTACATGCCTCAAATACTAGGTTACCTGAGCCAGCAAACGGGTCAAAAACAGTTATGTTGTTTGAGTTATTATTTGTTAACTTTCGATAATGATCTACGTTTGGATTATGTTTAAACGCTCTTTTATCGTTGCTTAATCCGAGCAACGGAATTACTTCTGCTATCTTTCTCTTAGCGCTTATTGTTCCTAGCAACGTTACTGCGCGCCCGACTATTAGCGGTTTTCTTGTCCACCAATACAAGAGCTGATTAATTGGAGGCTTTGCATTTCCAAGTTTCTCCTTCTTCGCCTCTTCGCTAACCTTGGAGAATAACTGTAGATGTTCCATTGACTCCTCCTCTAGGAGGACCCTATCCATACAGAGCCCTCCACGCCCTAAACGCCTTCTTATCGTCTAAGAGGAACTTGCTGGCCCAGAAGTGCAGCTCCAGTCTGCTTAACTCCCTAACTCGATTGAGGAACTTAAGAGCCTCTTCCCTGCTCCTAGAAAACCTGACTACCTTCATACCTATGAATACCAAGGCAGCTTCGTAATCTGATGACTCATTCTCAAGCTTAAGATGCCTAAGGACCAGCTCTCCCCTCCACCCGCGGAGTCGCGTCAGCGGTATCTTCTGAACCCCAAACCTGTCCTGTATAAAGGCCTTAAGCGCTACATACTGCCTGTCTCGTTGTCCGTCAAGAACGTATGATACCTCCCTCACGCCTTACTCACCCGGGACTAACACCGAGCTTCTCAAATTCTTCAGATAAATCTTCATCACTCTCTACTTCGATTAAAGCCTGCCTAGAGAGTCTGTAACCCCTCTGCGATAAAAAGTTCAACAGGTCTTTAACGTCACCAGCCCTGCTGAATCTCCCGCTTACTTCAAGATTTTCGCTGCCGTTAGTCACTTCAAAACGTAAGTTGGCCCTAAGGTCCTTACCGATCTGCATTATAGAAACTATATTCAGGTGGTTTCTCAGCTCATCTATACTAGTGGCCGAGAGTCTGAAGTGATATTCCATCTCGGGAATTTGTGTTGATTGTCCTTCTGTGGGTTCTATTGTTACACCCGGGTCACTGATCACCGGTGGCTGAGTGGTTTGAACTACCTTTTCTGCCAGTACCACCCAGCCATCCCAACTAACCACGCTTGCCTCAGAGTTGATTCTGGCACGATACTTGCCGTCAACCTTCTCAAGCCTATCAGCATAGCCAAATAGCCCCTCGCTTATACCAGCTCGTACCGCATCAGTAATCAAAGAACCGTCTCTCAAGAAGGGCTTCCGCCTATCCCGCCTAAACAACTCGAATATCTCCCGTAATTTCATCGTTCCCTCCGAACTATCCTTTAGTATATCCACTATGGCGCTCGGAGAGAGCCTGTCCTCGATGTACTTGCCCTCCCTCTTTAAGAGGGACAACACTCTATCTAGGATCGTCTTACTCCGGCCTTTCTCCTTATCAACCCCCTCTATCAAGGCGAGGTCCGATAGCTTTATTTGGCCGTCACGAAGACGCGGATAAGCAACCTTAGAATAGGTCTGCATACATAGGGTCACTAGGTCCCCTTTGGCCTCGTTCAGCCTCTGGTTTATCTTCTCCAACTTTGACCTATCCAGTCTGAAACGCTCGTCTTTCCTAGCCTCCTCAATAGCCTTAACCAGCTTGGCATGATAGAGCAAGTCTTCTACATGTTCCTTACTGGGGAGGTCTGGGAGCAGCACTACTAGGGAATTCCTATAGGTTCTTACACCTCCGTCGGGCTTCCTCTCTAGGAACTCCTCGGCCATGCTAATCGGGTCCTTAATTGGATATTCTGGAAGAGGTGGGAGGAATATCGTGAAGTCTCCGCTATCACTTAGCTTTTCTCTTTCCCAGACTATTACGTTTTCACTGCCCCGTAAAGCGGTTAAAGTTTCTTTTATTAGGTTGACTGCGTCTACCTCTCTAACTGTCTTTAGGTAGTCGTTTATTATCTTGTTGATATTAGGCTCTGTGGTGAAGTAGTAGGTGCCTGCTTCTTCTTTAAGGTACCAGAGTTCTTTGTCAAACTCCGCTAGAACCTCGTCTACTAATGTCGTGTCGAAGCCGGGTTCGCAGACCGCCAGCTTAATTTCACTAGGTGCAATGCCGCTGATTTTCTCGGCTCCAATTAGCGAGTATAAGAATATGGTTCTCGCGATCTTCTGAGCGATTTTTACACTCCTCCTCTCGTCTATTTTCTTAGCCTTTTCTATACAATCGGTTTCTAGGACGGGCCTTAGATTCTCTCTCTTCAGCCTGTTAGTGAGTTCGTCCTTGATTTCAGGGTCCTCCAAGTCCACATCTTTAGGGGAGAGAAGCGTGCATTTTTCTCTCCTCTTATAGATGTTGTGCAGGGTCATGGCTACGAGTCTTAAAACGCCTCTAGTCCTGTTAAACTCCTCTATCGTAGAAACCCTATCGTATAATATGTCGATCAGGAGCGGATGAGCAGGATAACACTCCATAATTCTCTTTTCGTAATCAGGATCTACAATCAACCCCTTCTCTCTAAAATAATTGAAGTATTCTTTAGCTAACCTCTCTACCTCCATGTGATTAGTAATCTTCTCTATAAGCCGTTTCCGAATTATCTGAGGAACCTCCATCTTATCAACAGGTACTAAGAACCTTGCTTGGCGGGATACCGCCTCCTTAGTCTTGTCATAAATCTTCTCCACAATTACCTCCTCGTATCTCTTTTTGAACTCCTTTACGTGCCGCTCGTATAGGGTCTGCTTCCCCGTTAATGCTATGACCAGCATTGAGTTAGGCGTATTAGTAACTGCGGAGATTAAATCCATTATAAAAGCCAATGTTAGGTCTGCCAGCGTTATATCACCGACCTTTACTGCAGAAGACTTCAGCAACAGCTCAGGTAGCTCGTCTATTATGATGAGAGTAGGTCCTTCCAGAAGAGAGTATATCTTGCCTATATCAGAAATGGCCTGCATTTCCTCGTCTTCGTTCTCGAATAGCTCGTATTTGCCTAACGAAGTAGCGAGCTCTCCCCACAGGGTTTTCTTCGTTATCTTTCTACAGTCTATCGCTGCCACGTTAATGTGAGGAACTTGCAGTACGCCCGTCTCTTCATGGAGTCCTATATCCCGTATGTACCTGCTTCCCAGCTCTCTATTGTTGAAGACGTGAAATAATAGTATCAAAGCGTGAGACTTGCCCCCACCGAACTCTGTATCGAGGATTATAACTGGCTGACCTCCTCTACCGGACAGTCGCCTCAGAGCTTCTCTGAGTAGATAACGCATCCCGCTAGTCGGATAGGTATTTGATAAGAACTTCGCAGGGTCTTGATATACAGGATTAGCTTTGCCGCCAAGCACCGCATACAGCTCAGCAGCAAACCTATCTAGCTCCAATCTACCAGAAACTATTTCCTCGCCAAAATCACAAAGCTCCAATACATTACGCAACAAGGCTATACATTAGTGCACCTACCTACGAATATATTTTATGGTCTAGCTTAGACCGGGAGGGGATACCTTTTAGGTTTAGTCTCTGAGCATCATTCTCTTTATGGCTTAACACAAAGTTCGAGCATAAAGAGTCACAGAGTTTGGGACAATCCATCCTCTACGAGAAAGGTATGGGAGTGGGTGACATAGGGGGATAAACATCCTCCGCATCTTTCCACAATATCTTTTCCGAAGGGAGATGTTAAACCACGAGTTGTAAAATGAGGTAGCTAATGTCACTTCATCTCAAGTTCTTTGAACAAGACTCTTAGGGACAAGGAGTTGTGTGTATCTTGGGAAGCTTTACGACGATGGCCCTGCTGTTCTGGGGAAGCAACGTGTCCCGCTAGAATTTGAGCTATGGCGGCGCGAGAACTATGAAGAATTTTTAGAAGAGGAAGATTCCCCCTCCCTAACAGTGGAACCAACTATTCTAGCCTTAGACACCCAATGAGCAATATCCAACTGCATTCCCCAGCACTGTTCAAACCAATCGATGCTACCGTCTCTTTAAACTCTTGCAGGCCATATCCGATTCAAGACCAACGCACACGATAACATTTAGCCAAACCATGTTAGCCACGCTCATCAAGGGTTCGTGGAATGTATTCTTCTGGTAGGGCGAATCCTGAGCCTGTTTCGATGTCCAGGTATGTTCTACCCCGCGTTATTCTTGACTCTATAGAGATATAGCCCCCTTCCGTCGCCAATACTCAACAGCCCATTTACCAGCCATATCAGGCTACCCCGGAAGCCTATGTTCAAAGCTCTCTAAGTTGGTCTATTATTGCTCATTTTTTGGTATCTACTCATTTTTCTCAAGAATGTCAACATGTTGACGACTATTCACTTCTTTGAGTATCTACTCAGGAATTGGTTCAACTGTCAACCTGTTGACGTCTTTGGGATAGCTAGCGCGTGTATCCACATTCATGTCTCCACAAACGCTAAACGGGAGGGTGGGCCTACAACATGCCGGCAACAAGTTGGCGACACCCCTACCCATAGAGGCTGACTCTCCAAACCTTCCTCCCCCGGAGGCAAAGAACCTACACCGTTATCACCTTATATCCATCCCATAACACAGACTATACAGAGCCCATGCGAACACCAATGAGGCCCCGTGCGGCGGGGCTGAGTTGGGGAGGCGCGTGCGGAGCGTCCGATGACGGGGTTCGTCAGATACCCCGTCGCCCGAGGGCTGGGAGCCGGCATGCCTGGCCCAAGGCCCAGACACTCGCGTGGGGTATGCCGAAGCCGGCGATGCATAGGTGTGGTCCATGACGGAGGAGAGGGGTCCCAGGGGGAAGGATATCGCCCAAACCAAGGCCTTGAAACCCTCCCAGGAAACCCCTAGAGTAATTTGTCAAGCCACGTAATATGGTTTCCATAGAGTGCTGGGGCCCTTTTCTCCGTCTTCTCTGGGCTTCCGCGCCTGGGTTGAAGCCGCCCGCCCAGAAGCCGCAGCACATAACCCTCTACATGGACAGGGGTGCGGCGAAGAGGCGGCTAAAGACCCGGGACAAAGATTGCTAACAAACCAGCCACCCCATTCTACGCCTGAAACATGGCGTCCACCCCGTTTAATGATTGTGGGGTGGCGGGGGTGGTTGGCTGGCTCGCGCCTGGCTCCATGCCCGTGTGCTGGAGCTGCATAGTCCTTGCCCGTGAGCGGGTCTATGCATCCTGCGCCCTATACACCGGCCACCCCCGCAGGGTCTTGCCCGTGTGCGGGCCCTGTGGTGAGCTTGCCCGTGAGCGGCTCCGGTGTGTGGGGGGCCTGCT
>JAWBXT010000082.1:0-5403 GCA_038867695.1 Thermoproteota archaeon | reverse complement strand
CTGGCCTTGGATCGTTGTGCTAAACGCAAGCTTGTTGAGCTCGTTGCCGACGTAACCTATGTCGCCGCTCCAGACAAGCTCCTGTTGCAAGCCCCCTTGGAAATACGTGTTTCTAGCAGTCTTTACTCCATCCAGGCCTGCACTCCCCCAACCTAGCCCGTTGGACCAGTAGTAGAACCCTACGTCCCTCGAGGAGTATGTTAATTCGGGGACGATCTTAAGGCTCCCAAGCATACTCACTGCTTCAACAACCCGGCTCTCATGGAGGGAGAACAGGTAGTATTCTTTGAAGCCTTTGTCAACCACCAGCACAGTCTCCCTGTACGGCATTATGATGCTCGCAGCCTTGCCGTCGCCAAGCAGGCGGAATCCAAAGTATTGTCCCTCCCGAATATCTGGGAATAGTTTACTACCGATGTTTTTCTCCAAGAAAACTTCGAATTTCCCATCGGCCAGCTTGTAGAATATGGGGTCTTCTAATGCTCCGAGTTTCTTAAGCACCGCAATGCTCTTCATGGCTTCGAAATCGTCGCCGAACTCTGCTGCAAGCCTCTCTATCTCGTCTTGGCCGAGGCTTAGTAAAGCGCCCAGCTTCGCACGATCTTCCCTGCTGGTTAGCGACCTCGCTATCTCGTCGACATGCTTGTCTAGAATACTCTGATCTAAGTCGGCGACCTTATCCAGTAGGGCTGCGATCTCTCTAGCATCCGTCTGCCCCTTGGAGGCTAGGATGGTGAGTCTACGCACAATGTCAGTGGCATCGTAGCCGGGGTAGTGGGATTCAAGCCGGTTAATTGCCTTGGCAAAACCCAATGCAACGCCACGGCCGTAGTAGTGCTCTATCTCCTTGAGTAGTGGTCCGTATCCCTCCGGGACTTCCTGCAGGTACAACTGGTAGCTTATCTCCTTAGCCAAATTCACGCCTAAGAGGCCGATTAAGGCCCCTATGGTTGCACACCTGGCTCTATCGTCTAGAGTCGGGTCGGTTAATGCCCTTATTGGCATTACTATGAAGCCCGTAGGCCCGTAAGTGAGAAAGTCCATAACGTTACCGGTTTCAGTAAAGACTGCAACGCCTACGGCTAAGCTGGATAAGGCTCCGATGAAGGAAAGTACGGCACCCGCTCCAGGGATAAGCGCATCTATAATCCGGAACCCGGCTATTGTTAAGAAGCCACCGATTGTTTCAAACGGGTGTCTCGCAATGGTTTTCCCAAGGTCATCGTTCTGGAAGGTTTCCATCGTACTGTATTTTGCAACCAGCCTCCCATTCCTCAGAACTTTGACGATGAAGTTGCATGTTAATCCTTCACTCGGCCAGTATGCAGTATACTCGCTCTTCATCGACCTGGTTTCGCGTTCTCTTTTAATCCAGACTGTGAACCGGAAGGTGTATGAGCCTCCTCCAGTGGGCACTGGTACAAGCCAGCTGTCGGGTTCTGCAACGGGGAACACGTACACGTTCTCCATCGCCTCTGGTACGGAGACTGGTGCATTATGCAGAGTTGCTTTTTCAACGCGTTTCTCGCCTAATGTCTCCAACACGACTTGGTAGGTCAACGTATCGCCGGTGGGGTTGGCTATCGCAACCTTCAGGGTGTTTGGCTTCCCGAGCATGCTGAGGTCGTTTTTCTCTACCGAGGCATGGAGTAGCTTTATTTCGAACCTTATTGGGTCTCCAATGGAAATCGGGGTCCTATCTACTAAGTAACCTTCTTCCTCATATTTCTTCGCAAGCTTTTCGTCGAGTGTTTGGCAGATTAGCTCAACCCCCTCCCCCGCGTCAACTATCTTTGGAACTAAGTAATATTTGAAGGGGTCGTTGTATTTCTCTTTCACAACGTCTTCGGGAACATTGGACTCGATTAAGACGCGTCCTTCAATGCTCGCCTCGACCCCGCTTTCAACTAGGCTCCATTGGGCCCCGGTCACCATCTTCCTAACGATAACCGGGATAACATACTTCTCCCAGTGGTAGACCTTATACCTGACTACCCCTCCCTCCAAATAGTAGAGTTTGTAAAGGTCTACTAGGTAGCTAGCTCTCTCCCTCTTATTGAACTCTTTGATATACGGTGGGGTCGGATAGCTGTTTGCAATACTCTCTTCGAATGTTCCGATGAGCCTCTTATCCTCAATCTTGTAGAAAGGCTCATATCTCTCATAGGGTGGGATCTGATCAGGATGCTTTTCAACGTCGCCTTGATAGACCCATTCTCCATATCCTCCTACGTGCACGCTAGCATCGTCGACGAGGAGCTCACTGCCCTCGCAGGCTACGAAGGATATTGTGTAATACCCTGCTTCATCGAATACATCGGCGGAGCCTCTCAGGAACCTGTTCCACTCGCCACTTTCTTCAAGGACGAAGACATATGCTGAGCCATCTGGCTTCTTGATTGCTAATGCTCCGGTTCCCTTCAGCATATACCAGAATTCAATCGTCGGTGATTCTCCGCCGGCGTCGAAGTAGAAGCTCTGTCTCCACGCACCCCTGCCATTTTCTGATACTATCCTCAGACTACTCGGACTACTGCGGTATGTTGAGCTACATATTTCCCCACTAGCATAGCCGATTTTCTCGAAAAACCAGTTTTCGCTCGACGAGATGTTCCCGTTAGCCAAGTATTCGTGAAACGGATGAACGACATACTTATAATAATGGTAGAGAAGCCTCCAAGTCGCATTATATACGTTGTAATAAACTATTTCTCTTTCTATGACTGTAGTGTTATGCTTTTCAGCAACGTACCGTGGATCCATCCTCGTCAAGAACTGGGCTTCCCACTCGGTTACGAGGCCCAGGTAGATCTTAGAGGTCCAGTTTGAAACCTCTGGGCTATATATCCATGTCGCCATATCATAAATTTCCGGCTTCTCATTCACATAGCCCTTGAAGACCCAGCCGTACTTCTCCTCGTAATGAGTCTCCTCCCAGACATTGCTGTAGGGTTTAAGCTCGTAGACATCGTATATTGGTTTAATATAACTTGCTACGATGTAGTACTGTTTGACTTCTTTAGCAACTGTTTCAGGACCGCTAACAGTTATATCATAAGGCTCTATCTCACAAGACACATAGTATAGGTTGTTTTTCTCAGCCCACGCCTTTAGGCTAGTCTCTACAATAGGCTTAGATGATTCTGCTTCCGCTTTTGACGAGAAGCCCTTCGCATAAGACGGTAACTCGTCTACTCCCAACTTTCTTTGTTCAGATCCCGCTGGGACAACAACTTGGTATACTGTCTTAGTCTCCCATTTTGAAGTATCTATCTTCCTATAAATCAAGTATTTGTCTACTTCGCTGGTCTGCTCCTGTTTTTCTTCGATTTTCCGAAGCCTATATGGCCCTCCAAACCCGTCTGTGTAGTAATGACCATCGGAACCAACAGTTATCTCACCATTTCTAATCCTGTTCTCAAACTCTTTCTTCTCAATCTCCAAAGTGGTTATTGGGAACCAGGATTCTACACCCATTCCCATTACTGCCCTAGCGTAAACTTCGAAAATGTAAATGGTGGTGGTCTTGTAGACTTTCTCAACCACGTAGCCGCTTCTACTCATTGCCTCAGCCCTCTGCAGACTTGTAGTCTCTTCAACAAGCTCGAGACTATAGGACTCCACCCAAACCTGTTTCTCAACACGTCTGATTTGAGCGGACTGTGACCTAACTAAGTCATGGTTGCAAGCACTTTGGAAATCACCGTACTCTGCTATTACATTATACTTGTTCTCTATGACCGTTGGGACAATCGCATATTTCGTTTCAGACCTTGTCCCAACCCGGGTCTCAAGCCTTAAAGTACTGTTCCAGAAAATCCTTGTTGAATTGGCGAATCTTTTAACCTCTGTTTCTTTAGCTAAAGCCTCTTCCAGCGTTTCAAAAGGACCATAGGTTCTTTCCTCAACTCTAGAACCTCTGGGAACATAGCGTTTGTCTCCAATTCTAACCTCCCCTGAGCTATTCTGGAGATAAACATCGTAAACAGTCACTTTACTCTTAGTCTTCCTGAATATACTATAGCCTATTGCATTAAGCGGTATCGTGACGGTAACTCTCCCGCTATCGTCCCTTTCTATGTTTATTCTGCTAAGATCATAATTTGAAAGCGTGCTGAGCTCTGGGTCATTCTTGATAGCGTTGGCAAGCTCCCCGCTGCTCCAGCCCTCTACTACAGCCTTAATTAAGAGGCTTTTCAATCTGTCTTCGTTAAATCTCTTTTCTTCACCGAGGACTATTAGCATAATGCCTAATGGAGTCTCAGCATTGAGAATGATAATCGATAAGATTATTGCAATCAATGTTTTCCCCGAGCATTTTCTCTTTAACCATGAGAACAGTTTTTTACTAATGCTCCTGTCTCCAACCCTGCTGAAGCCTGTTGCGAAATCTATTACCGTGGGGATGAGTAAGAAGCACATGAATATACCTGTAAGTCCATATGCGGACAGGATTACCAGCATCAAGAATGAGACAGATATTGTCGAGAGAAGACATCTCCATCCTCTCCAGAACTTTCCATCAACTAGAGATTTTACTAACCATGTTACTGAAACTGCGAATAAAGTTGAAGCTACTAGTCCAGCCCCGTAGTTAGCTATTACTATTCCGAGAGCTTCAACCTTTCCTATGTTTGTTGAAGAAACTGCATAATTGCCAGCAGAGAATATTACGATCAGGCTTGCGAGATTAGAGATGGATATAATGATAAATCCCTTCAAGAGCTTTCTGCTATTCTTCCTCAGATCTTCAACGATTCTTTCTTCCCTGAGTAGGAATAATGAAATAGAGCAGGCTAGTGTGAGAAGCATGTTTAAGAAAAGGAATGCTAAGACGATTGCGAACATTAGCCTTGCTGTTGGATAACCGTAAACTATAAGGAGAGCAATATCTGGAGTTAGTAGAAAGAGCAAGCCGGCTATCATTAAGTATGCTATCGTCGCAAAGGCTAGGCAAACGGGTAATGTTTTAAAAAAGCTCAGTAATCCCCAAATCTTCAAAGCCTTACCCGCGCCTCCTCATAGACGGTTATTCCGTTCAGCGAGTCTAGAGGATATACCGTAACTTGGAGGCCTGAGCCCACTATCATGAAAGAAGCGAAGCCGTTAAGGTCTGTCACGCTGCTCTGGCCTGTTTCAAAACATCCCACCCTCAGCCCAGCTATGGGCGTGTTGTCATGGGCCCAACATACTCTCACGTTAACGTTACTAACATCTCTCTCAGCTAAGATTTTGATATGGGTGAAAACTAGGGTTAACTGAGGAAGTCTGATCGCTAGCTCAAGACAGTCGCTTCTGTTTTTAGATGAGAAGCTAACTTTCCTGGAGACGTTAACATCTTCAAAAACCTTCGTCACACCCGAGCCTGTTTCAACCCCCTCCCTTATCTTCTCAGTGACCCAC
>JAWBXT010000081.1:0-5438 GCA_038867695.1 Thermoproteota archaeon | reverse complement strand
ACAGGGTTGTGCTTAGCCTCTTGGATGATAAGGGTAAGGAAATCCTCACGCTCGCCGAAAACGATTTCCCGCAGGAGACTAAGAAAGCAAAACTTATTCTTTACGCTCTTTTCAAAAAGGGTTTCGTCGAAGGCCCTGTTGACGCGGGAGACTTTTACAGGTTTCTCAGATACTTAGGTATTCCAGTAAGATACGAGTCTAAGATACTTGTTGCCAGTAAAGGTGAGAAGAAGCCTCTTTCACAAATCCTTTCTGAGAAGATGTCTGAACTGGAATAGCTGGTTTTAGAAAACCATAATAACGTGGGCAACCCGGTATTAAACAGGCTTGCGTATTTCCATCGCTCTTCCAGCATCCGTAATAGGTGCCTCTGATGACCTGAGGGCTAAAACCTTCAGAGCTGGGCTCGTTGGAAGAGCTGCAGCAATATTCGTGGTTGACGAGATAATAATCTACTTGGATGATTACAGTAAGGAGGCTCTTAAAAACCAGAGGGTCTTCTCAAAACTATTAAGATACATGGTTGTCCCCCAGTATCTGAGGAAGATTGTTTTCAAGAAGGAGGAAGATCTCAGGTTCGCAGGCCTATTGCCCCCTTTAAAAATCCCCTCTCACACAGTCCCTTCTTCTCTTAAACATCTTCCTCCTAAGAGCTTTAGGCTCGCCGCTGTGGTAAGAGAGTCGGAGAAGAAAATCGTCCTTGAAGCTGGGCTTGAGAAGAAGCTTATCGCCCCCGTTCCAGACCCGCATCTACAAGCACGCCCGGGAGATATTGTTCTCATAAGGGTTGAAGACCCCTCAAGACTTCAAGCAAGTATAGTCGACCCTTCTAATTCTCCTTTCTACCTGGGTTACCGAGTATCTTCTCCGAGAGTTACCTTGGGAGAGCTTTTGAAAAAGGTTGAGGGTGTTAAGATAGGCACTTCGAAGTATGGAGAGCTCTTCTGGAGAAGGATAAGGGAGCTTAAGATGCTTATTTCCCAGACGGATAGGGTACTGATAGCTTTCGGCTCGCCCTCAATGGGCATAAGGGAGATGCTCGCTAATGAGAACGTTAGGATCGACGAGGTTTTCGATATTACCATTAATACTGTGGGTGAACAGGGTACTGAGACGGTCCGCACGGAAGAGGCTGTTTACATCACGCTCCCATTAGTAGTCTCTGTGATGAGGAGCTATCTCTAAAGTTACTTGGCTTCAGCCACTGGATTCTTTGCAGGGAAAAACAGCAGGTAAGGAGGGTTCTTCAATGGTTTACTAAGGGAGAAAAGGTTAAAACGGGCTCATCTATCCTCTTGTCCAATCACGCTGGCTAAAAGGGGATTATTGAAATGGGTCATAGGAAGCAAAGCGCTCCGCGGCATGGTTCGCTCGCATTCCGCCCTAGAGCACGGTTTAGGAGGCTGACTCCTAGGATAAGATTCTGGCCTCAGATGGAGGGTAAGGTTAGGCTCCTAGGCTTCGCCGGCTACCGCGTCGGTATGACTCACGGCTTCACCATAGATACCTCGGAATCCTCTCCGCTGAAAGGCAAGGAGATTTTCACACCTATTACGTTTATCGAAACACCCCCAATCAGCATAATAGGAGTCAGATTATACGGCGATAATTCACGAGGCCTTCAGATTCTTTGGGAAGGATGGGCGACAACTCTCCCCAAGTATATAGAGAGGAGAATAACTTCTTTGAAGAACCGAGAAAAATCGTCGACAGCAGAACCTCCGCAGGAGCTTGTTGAGAAAACGAAGGAGGTGAGGGTTATCGTTGCAACCCAGCCTTATAAGACTGGGATAGGTAAGAAAACACCTGAGGTTTTTGAAATAGCCGTAGGCGGAGGGAATAGTGTTAACGAGAGGGTAAGTTACGCAATGTCTCTCCTCGGCAAGGAAATTGGTGTGAAAGATGTTTTCCAAGAGGGTAATTACGTCGATGTCTTCGCAGTCACGAAGGGGAAGGGGTTTGAAGGGGTTGTGAAGAGATTCCGCGTTAAGATACTCGATAGGAAAAGCAATAAGACCCGTAGGGGTGTTGCTACACTAGGTCCCTGGAAGCCCTCTGGGGTAATGTATACTGTTCCAAGACCTGGACAAATGGGCTATATGCAGAGGCTCGTCAGGAACCTCAGAATACTCAGGATTGTGGAGAACCCTGACGAGGTTAATAAGCCCGGCGGCTTCCATAAGTACGGCATAGTTAAGAACACTGTAGTCATGCTGAGCGGTAGCGTCCCTGGGACTACAAAGAGGCTTGTGAAAATAAGGGTCTCTGCGAGGAAGATTAAGGCCAAGGCTGAGCCCCCAGTATTGACATACGTTAACATAAGGAGGCCTGTTGCAGCATGATGAGCATGCAGGAAGAAGTGAAGATAAGACTTCTCAAGGCTGATGGCGAGGAAGACGGAGAGACATCACTTCCCTCTTTCCTAACTATGTTTGAAGTAGAGGACTATCTGATAAGGAGGGCATTCCTAGCCCAGCAATCGAGGAGACTACAGCCGCAGGGCAGGGACCCGATGGCTGGTAAGAGGACTACTGCTGAAAGCTGGGGCGTAGGCTATGGTATAGCCAGAGTGCCTAGGACGGAGAGGGGAGTAGCAAGGTTTGCACCAATGACTGTGAAAGGCAGATTAGCCCATCCGCCGCGTGTCGATAAGAATATAAGAAAGGAGATAAACAAGAAAGAATATAGGAAAGCGTTTCTCTCAGCGCTTTCAGCAACATTCAGAAAAGAGGTCGTTGAGAAAAGAGGTCACAGAGTCGGGGAGGTGAAGATACCAATAGTATTCACACAGGATGTTGAAAACATCTCTAAGACTCGCGAGGTAGTGCAACTGCTTGAGAAAATAGGCTTGGGCCAAGAGGTTGAGAGAATTTACGGTAAGCCCAGGATAAGAAGCGGCAAGTCTAAATGGAGAGGAAGAAGGCTAAGGAAGAGAGTCGGACCCTTAATAGTAGTCTCAAGCATGAGGGCAAGCATAGTCAAAGCAGCCTCTGGGATACCGGGTGTAGACGTTAAAACATCCGACAGAATCTCGGTAATAGATCTGGCACCTGGAGGTCATCCTGGGAGGCTAACAATATGGAGCCTACCAGCATTGAACAAGATGGTGGAGAGAGTGAGGAAGTATGTCGCAGGATAACGTGATAATAAGGCCAGTATCAACCGAGAAGGCCTTCAGAATGATAGAGAGGGAGAACAAGCTGATATTCGTCGTAGACCCCAAGGCAGATAAGGATAGGGTTAAGCAGTCTGTTGAGAAACTCTTAAACGTAAAAGTCGAGAAAGTAAACATAATAAGAAGCATAACTGGAGAGAAAAAGGCGATAGTAAAGCTTGCAAAGGAGTATAATGCGATGGATGTCGCAAGCAGGCTTAAAATAGTATAGGAGGAGGGTGAAATGGGAAAGAGACCAATAGTAAGGAGACGTGGAAGATCCCCCAACTTCATAGTGCCAACACACAGGAGAGTAGCACCAGCAAAATACCCGCTCCTAGCCCAGGGAGAGAGAATCGGAGGAACACTCATAGCACTACACCACGACCCTGGTAGAGGAGTGCCCCTCGCAGAAATAAGGCTTGACGATGGAAGAACATTCCACACAGTAGCAGTCGAATCGATGTACGTGGGCCAGAGAATATCAATAGGATGGGGGAGCCCACTTTCAGTAGGAAACATACTGCCCCTAGCGGAAATCCCAGAAGGAGCAATCGTATCAAACGTTGAACGAAACCCCGGAGACGGAGGAGCACTATTCAGAGCATCAGGAAACTACGCAACACTAGTAGGCAAAACAAACGGGATGGCAATCCTACAGAACCCGAAGGCGAAAACATTCGTAGTAGACACTAGAGCACTAGCAACAATAGGAGTCGCCGCTGGAGGAGGAAGAACAGAAAAACCATTCCTCAAAGCAGGCACAAAACTAAAACTAATGCGAAGCAGAGGAAGAAAATACCCAATCGTAAGAGGAGTAGCAATGATAAGCGTATACCATCCACACGGTGGGGGGAGGCATCAGCACGCGGGGGGTTCTACTTCTGTTAGCCGTAATGCTCCGCCTGGTGCTAAGATTGGTCTGATTGCTCCTAGGAAGACTGGTAGGAAGAAGGTTAGACAAGCATCTGGATAAAGATTAAAATATTTTTATACTTTTTCTTAATTCTACGATTCCTACGGTTTGTTGTATCCATTTAGACCATTAAAACTGTTTGTGCTCTACGCTGAATAGTGTAATCCTTCCAATTTTCCTTTCCGTATACTCTTATTAACAAGCTCTCACACGTTGTTAAGAATGATGGAAAGAGATTAAAGAAGACAGTAAAAGAACTTCCGAAGGTTACATATAGAAGGAGTGTAGTCGAGTAAAGTAGTCACGCGATTTAGATTTGAGCGCATTATATTATTGTTAAGGAAGTAAGAATAGTATAATAAACTCGTTGTATAGACAGGGGCTGTTTCATGCTGTCACTGGGGCTTAGAAAGCAGCCATTTCCATAACGGGATACATTCTATCGTTTTATCGTTGGTTTTGATTTCATCCTCATAATCCCAGGTTATTATTGAGAGTTCGTTGCATCCCAGTTCGCCGCTTGCCTTAGTTAAAGCCCTTATCTCCCTTTTCTCAATCTCATCCCTGCCAGAGGCATAAGTCACTTGGATCAGGTGTTTAACTTCTGCCCCGTTCTTAACAACGAAGTCAATCTCGTTCTGCTGGTAGTCCCTCCAGTAGAAAATCTCGAGCAGAGGATTTTTAGACTGCATTCTCCTCAAGTGTAGGAAGACTATGTTTTCAGCTAGTTTCCCAAAGTTCTCGCTAAACCTGAACCCGGCTGCGTTCGACAGTCCGGTGTCTATAACATATGCTTTCTTTATCCCCTTAACTTGAGATTTTAGGGAAAGCGAGAATGGTCTTAAGAGATTTATCAGCCTAACCTCCTCTAAGGCCTGCAGAATCCTGGACGCTGTCTCCAGGCCTATTCCAAAACCTTTTCTCAACGACCTTAGAGTAACGTATTTAGACACGTTTGTAATTAGGAACTTCAACTTCATACGTAATGCTTGCATCAAGGTTAAACCTCTCTGTCACATCCTTGTAGATTATGTCGCTGAAATACTCTTGGAGAATCCTGTACCTGAGCACTTCATTCTTGAGAACGACCTCCGGGAACCCGCCGAACTCTAAGTATTCTCGCAACAGGTTTTTAACCTTAGCTTCAGTCTTGT
The DNA here is from genome assembly GCA_038867695.1 of Thermoproteota archaeon. Classification (GTDB taxonomy): domain Archaea; phylum Thermoproteota; class EX4484-205; order EX4484-205; family JAAOZP01; genus JAAOZP01. The sequence goes on along the minus strand of JAWBXT010000081.1, from coordinate 214 downwards.
AGGAAAGAAGCTTAATCTCCGCTGAGACCCCGCGGAAACTCAAGAACTCTCTGAACGAGAGCGGAAAAACCTCGTGTTTAATCGTTCTTCCAGTTAGAATCCTTGCATACTCGCCTTTCAGGAGCTTTGAGGAAGAATCCGTGATGAAAATCCTGTTAACCTCTTTCATGTCGTACAATCTTCTCGTAAAACGTGGCCAATCCTCCCGGAAATG
>JAWBXT010000080.1:0-5300 GCA_038867695.1 Thermoproteota archaeon | reverse complement strand
CCTCTGATTGTTTGAAAAGCTTCTCTGCCTCTGAAGCGCTTGACAAATACTCGGAGTATTTATGCTCAGGAATCATTTGGCCAACTTTTAAGCCGAGGGATTCAGCATACTCGTCCAGCGTGTATTCAGTCAACTGCGGGTTTTCTCGAGCATTATGGAAAAGATCGATGCTAATCCTGCCGGTTACTGAAACATGCCCGAAAACACTCGTATGGGGCTTAGCGTAGTTCCGCCCGACCTCCAGCTGAACGTCTTCCCTTTTACACCTCTCCGCAAGATAAATCCAGTCCTCAGTTATTCCATACCCCACTATAACGTCTGGATCAACCCTTTTCACTTGATCCAGAAAACCTTCTATCAGATGCTTGTCTGTTTTACCGTCAAACCTAAACTGTTTCAACTCTTTCCCGTCGTAAGTGGATATTGCGACAATAGGATCATACTCCGGCTTAGGAGAGCCTTTTCCACCCACTTTGAGAAGATGCACAGCCATTACGCGGAGCTCCGGGGCTTTCTCCTCCTCTAATGGCCTGACCGCCTTAACCTTGAAGGCTTCGACGTTCGGAATGGAGGGTAGAAGCGGGTTTCTCTCAACCTCTGCTTCTAACCAGGAGGAGGGGGTGAGATTTTTCTCAAGCAAATATCTTGTTGAAAGCCTAAGGTCACTCTCGTAAGCCTTCTCGAACAACTTAAGTTTTTCAAGCCTCCCAACAGCCTTCTCAACGTTGTCAGACCTGTCTACGCATACTTTAACAACCTTAACAGGTTTTCCGAGAACCAGCTTGTCGCACACCTCCATCCTAGTGACGCCATGCCTCTTACCCTCTGGAAAAGCCTCTCTAATAGCTTCATCAGGATTAACACCGTTTAAAGGCTTCAGGAAGAAAAAGCTTTCAACATTATCGTCGACCAGCAGCAGTCTTTTTCCCTCATTAGAAATGCCCCATAGAAAAACAGCATCTTTACCCAAGAGGAACTCCGTATTCAAATCTAGAAGCCAAAGCTTCACCCTCAATCCGAATTACTAAGCAGTCGAGAGATTTTAACTTTGCCGGCTAGGGGCAGTCCGTCTTCCCACAGTTCCAGACTCATAATAGTGGGAAAAATGGGGTTAAGGATTACTATAGGAGTGTGGGTCACCGGAGTTGGGAATTATGCGTAAGGAGCTCTATTATGATTCCCAGGGGACTTTCAGGATTAGTGTAGGCATAAGCCCCTCCCGTGAAAGCCCCCTCCTGGTCTATTTCAACACCGATTTCTCTAAGGCTATTCTTGGCGTGCTCCATATTCTCAACGTTGAATGCTATATGATGCACACCCTCTCCATGCTTCTGTAAAAAGTCTCTCCAAGTGCTGGGTTCCCCCACTGGCTCTATAAGCTCAATAATTATGTTTTCAAGCTGTAGGAAGGCCAGTTTAGCCCTTCCCTCCGCAGCCCTACCCTTATACTTCATACCTGTCTTCTCCAAGGGCTCGGTCTCAACTATTCCAGAGGCCTTTACACCTAAGAGTTTCTCCCAGGCTTCAATGCTTTTCTCAATGCTTCTCACGACAATCCCTATCTGCGTCACCCTTCTGAACCCTTGAACCGTTCCACTCATGGTTTCAAAACATGTTTCGCCTAATATCTTTATAAAGCCTTCTCTAGCCTTGGCTTGCTAAATGTTTTTCTAAGAAATAGTAATGCGGCCAGCTGCAGGCTTACAGAGTAGAAAGCTACTGCAAATACTGTAAGGCCAGTATCCGTGAAAAACCCATATGCTAATCCTCCCAGAAGCATCCCTAACCCGTAAGATGTGTTAAATATCCCGTATGCAGAACCCCTAATGTTAACCTCCACCAAGTCTGACACGGCTGCACGATAAATCGACTCTTGCATGCCTAGAACCATTCCAAAAAATATTGAAGCAACTATTAGGGAGAGCAGGCTTGGCTGAAGCGAGACTATGAGTGACGGAGCTATTGACAGGAGGAATGGTATTGACAATATTTTTAAACCATGCTTATCGTAAAAATAGCCGGACACTACTGCGATGGGCGCGTCGACCGCTTGAATCACAAGATAGAGGATTGGGATAATCCACTGCTGGCTCGTGGTGCTGAGCAACATGGATGCTTTGTAAAGTATGAGGCTCGCGGGAATCAGTCCAAATGTGTTGAAGAAAACAGCGGCAACATAAAATTTAAACCTAATGTCCAGCTTTCCCTTTATTCCACCACCTACTGTTTTCTCAATGCTTACGGTTCTCCCCATCTTGATGAAAGTATATGATAAAGCCAGCATTAGCACGGCGTAGGGAATGAACATTAGGCTGAACGATAGTTGATAACTGTTGCCGGTGTAAAGCATTGCGAGCGACACTAGCATGGGGCCTATGATCGCGCCAATCTGGTCGAATAACTCGTGGAGCCCGAAAACCCTACCGGTCTGAGACCCCTTGCCGATTATAGATAGCAACGTGTCTCGCGCAGGCGTCCTAATGGCTTTCCCAATCCTTTCGAGAATGATGAGGACAATTGCTATGCTCCATGTGCTACTTAAGGATAGAAGGGGAACAACTATGATAAGCCCATATCCTATGAATGTGAACAGCCAGTAGGACTTGGTTGCGTCAGCAAGGTACCCGCTTAAAATCCTAACAGCGTAGCCCAGAAACTCTCCAAAACCGGTCACCAGGCCAACCACCAACGCGGAAGCCCCAAGAAACTTGAGGTAATCCGGCACTATTCCTCTCGAACCCTCATATATCACGTCCCCCATCAGGCTCACTATGCCGAAGAGCAGGATTGCCTCATACACGCTTCTTCTTAAGCCAGCCTTGTCTTCCTTGGGCAATTATGTGCAGCATGAAGATGCCCCGGTTAAAAACATTTAGTTAAACGATACTGAGCGAATCACGGATAGTTTATGTCAGCCCTTCTTAATGCTTTCTTGAATCCACTAGAATAATTTATAAGTGATGGTGTCGCTTAAAATATCGGGCTTTGGGAGAGACATACGTGCTTGTTAAAGTGCGGGCGATAGCTGGGACAAAGGAGGAAGAGGTAAAGCTACTTGTAGATACAGGCGCCACTTACTCTTGGATTTCAAGAGAAACATTGGAGGCGCTGGGCGTCAAACCGGTAAGAAGGATGAGGTTTAAAACCATAAGGGGAGATGTGGTGGAAAGAGAGGTTGGTCACATACTTATGGAATATGAGGGGGAGGAGGCGCCTACTTTGGTGGTCTTTGCGGAGGAGAAAGATGGAAGCGTCTTAGGTTTACATGGATTAGAAAGCTTGGGGCTTGAAGTCGATCCAGTAACGCAGCAGGTTAGAAAAAGCGAAGCCTTGCTCGCATTGTAATTTTGAGACAGCCCTACTTCAGGGTGAAGTAAACTATCCTATTGTTCTTCCCTTACAGTGCTCTCCCCTACCTGGTCCATAGGATCATTTAAGGATGAGCATCTATTAATGTTGCTCCAATCCTTCGACTAGAAGTAGGCTTTTTGTCAATCTTGAGTATCATAAGGAGTATCAAGACGCCCACTGGTATCGTTGCAGCAGGAACCATGAAGACAATGCGGGGAGAGATTTTCCAGAGGAAAATTCCAAGTAGAGGGCCCGGTATCCCCGACACCTGCCTCACGGCGTTCATGAACCCCTGTACTAAGCTTCTGTGTTCCTGCTCCGTCTTCTCTACCAAGTATCGATTCAATCCTATGCTCAACTGCGCGATGAGAGCCGAAAAGGCTAGCGATGCCGCAACCACAGGTGGCGGAGCTAGCACAAAGGCAAGGAGGAGTGGGAGGGATAGAACATCCCTAATGATGAGCGATATTAGACTCCTCCTGAATCTGTCAACCAGAAAACCAGCCATGAGAGAACCGATGATTGTTGCGACGCCGCAAAAGGTGTACAGCGTGGATATCTCCATGATGCTGAGGGAGAGCACATCCTTAAGAAATGTTGGAACGAAGGGAGCAGCTATAGAGCTCGTAAACGCATCAAAGGCAAGATAGACTAAGAGAAGGAGTAAGGAAGCTCGTCTACCGATGAACCTGATGCCCTCGGCGAATGTCCCTAACAGGGCTGAGGAGAGGTTGAGCCGAGTTCGTTTCTGCTTTAGCGTTTCTTGAGCATATGCAGATAGGATTAGAGAAGTGGAAAAGAGCAGGCCTGAAGCGATGAATGCCGTAGGCGCGTTTGTAGCGGATAGGACGTAACCGAACACTTCATAGCCTAGCATGGATGCAACGCCCTCAGTAAAAAACAAGAGCGAGAAGGCTTTGCCAACGTGCTCCAGCGGGACGGATTCGCTAAGCAGCACTGTGCGAGCTGGAGCAGCGAGGATGAACGATACTTGAAGAAGCAGCGCCAGAACCATTACGGTCGTGGGAGAATGTATAATAGCGAGCGTCAGCAAGCCAAAAACGCTAAGAGGTAAGCAAGCCAGGAGCGTCTTCCTCCTTCCGAAAGCGTCGCTGAACACCCCTCCCACTATAGGGCTGAGCCATAAGAGCGCGTTGCCCAGCATTGAATAGATGCCTAGCGATTCAGCACCACCCATATCATATATTAGCATTTTTAAATAGTAACCGACGAGGTAGGCTACCGCGAGGGTTTCAACAAAATTCGTTGCTATCACGACCTTGACGTTGCGATACCTAAGCAGAGTGAGATAAGTCGATCCTCTCAACCTAGAAATGAACAAGATATGATACCTCTGCCTTTCACCAGTATAGATAAAATTCTCTGCGGCACCTTTCCTAGGCTCATAACTTCATTCATAACGTGTGGATTGTGGTTGCGAGCATATTTTGATAAGCTTAATATAGCCATCGTTTCCTTGCTCAGTGCGTTTTTTACTAGGATAATTGAAACAGATTCCGCTACAGCTTCCTCTACTTCTACTAACTCATTATTAGGCTTAACAAGATACACCCCAGGACTAAAGGTTAAGGAGGCTCTTTTAAGGAATTCTAGGTCTAGATACATATGGAAAAGTTCATGTCCAACTATCTTAAGCAATACAATGTATTCTTCCTTTTGGGTTGAAAATCTCGGCGTATAGAATGAAATACGAATATCCACCCAACCCTTGACTGTTTTATTTATAATTACTTCTGGAGATGGCAATGAGAAGCTGATTGAAGGGTTTTCTGGCGTTGGGATTAATGCACCTTTATACCTTTCTGTGATAAATATGGTTACCGTAATTTCAGTATTAAGTGCTTTTTCTAATTCTTTAAATACATTAATTAAGTATTGCGATAGATCATTTGGAACATTAAGTATCTTTGTGAGTTGGGACCACGCGG
>JAWBXT010000079.1:0-5478 GCA_038867695.1 Thermoproteota archaeon | reverse complement strand
ACGACTTTAGGACCAGACCCTAACTCTGGAGGGCGGCTGCTGATATTCCGATGAATTTATTTCGTCGTAAAATTTAAATACGTAATACTAAACGAAATTTACAATGTTAACTAATAATTATCGCGTTTTAATTTTGCTATTGTTCGTTTTAACGTTATCAGTAAGTGCAGCCTTTGTGCCGAGCGTTGCAAGCCAACCTATATGGCCTTCTGATACACAATGGATCTGGATCGATTACGATAAAAACGAGGACGGGCCACAGGATGACTGGAGGGATGTCAAAAACGCATATTACTATTATGACGGAACTTATCTGTATCTAAGGCTGGAGTGTTATGCTACACCAGGCTCAAAGTGGCCGGCAGACAATGCACGTTACAAGTGGTTCATCAACATAACGCAAGTGCTCTACATGAGCGGAGGAAACATAATCGGCGCAAAGTATCTATTATTCGTGGAGGATACAGACGATGATGGAACTGGCGAGATATACTTGCTCAAAGACATTATTCTTGATGGAAAGTTTGATGAATATGGCCCCGGGCAGGCATACGATTACAGGAATTATAAGATAACCGATCCAACAAATGCTACTTTCAGGATAACGGGCAATTACATAGATATGAAGGTGAAGTGGGCTTCCATAGGCAATCCAACCTCTTATGGATTAATGTGGGCTACAGACCAGGAGAACCCAAACTTAAATCAAGCTCCAACTACAGACCATCCGGATGAAGAAATAGGGTTAGTTATTCATGATGTGGTTGCTGTAAACCAATGGGCTAATGTGACTGAAGTGGAGCAAGGTAAATTCGTGAAAGTCACCGTTGAGATAGAGAATAGAGGGACCAGTAGCGAATCGTTCGACGTAACAGCTTATTTCGGACCGAGAGTCACATGCGTTAAAAGGGTAGTAAACTTACCTGCTGGACAGACAACTACAGTAGAATTCGATTGTCCAACAGAGGGTGTCGAGCCTGGTGTTTATGTAATAAGGGCCTTCGTAGATTCAGCAGGTGAAATACTTGAGATTGATGAAGATAACAATTGGTGTACAGCTCCAGCGAGCGTTACCGTAAAAGTCCATGACGTCGCCGCAATAAGCCAGGATGCTAATCCTACCGTTGTTACACAAGGAGAGAGTATTACGATAAATGTGGTCGTTAAAAACCTTGGAAACTACACGGAGACTTTTGATGTAACAATATACTATGACAGTACTCCGATAGGTACACAAATCGTTAATAATTTAGCTCCTGGAGATCAAACGACTGTGAGTTTTAATTGGGATACAACCGGCGTTACTCCTGAAATTTATTTCATAAAAGCCTTCGTTGACTCAGCTAGGGCGATAAACGAGTTTAACGAAGTGAATAACAACTGCACTGCAATAACTCCTGTTATAGTTAGACCACCCGCACAGCTAGGTATATCAGTTGAGAAAGCAATCGCAAGAGTGGTTAGTGGTCCAGACCCACCCATAGCAGGCATTCAAACAGTATACGAAATAAAGATAATCGTAACAAACACTGGAAACGTTCCATTATTAAAAGTAAACGTGACGGATAGCACTTGGAATATAGATTGGAGGATAGCAAGTCTAGATCCAGGCCATAGCAGCATAATGAGCTTTAATTATGGTATAATACCAAGTAGCTCTGGTGTTTTCACACTTAACCGTGGACAAGACCTAACAGCGACTGGTAGAACTGAAGATTACCAGTACGTGAGTGATACGGCTGATTTAGACCTCGTGGTTACAGCATATACTAGAGATGTTGTTGCTGTTAGCCAGACTCCAACGAAGACTACCGTAATTCAGGGAGAACTTGTTGGTATAGATGTAGTCGTGAAGAATGCCGGCGATTACTATGGTGAAACCTTCAACGTAACGCTTTACTATAGCTCAGATGGAACAACATGGACGAAGATAAAACCGATAGACACGATTAGAGTATTCGGCCTCGGAGTCAATGAGGAAATCACGTTAAGGTTCGTTTGGGATACGGAGGCTGTACCGCCAGGGACCTACTATATCCGTGCTGCAGCAGACTCTGGCAATGAGTTGCCTGAAACCTTTGAAAATAATAACGTTTGCATCCAAGAAGCTGTAATAGAGATTCAAGTTCATGATATCGTGGCCGTAAGTCAGGGCGTAAGTGCAACCAGCGTAATGTCAGGACGCATAGTTAAAATTACTGGGTTGCTAAGGAATGATGGGAGCGAGACTGAGACTTTCACTGTAAGGTGCTACTATGGAAGGCCTGAGATACCACTTGTGCAGATAGAATCTGACCAGACGATAACCCTAGCTCCTGGAGAGCAAACAAGTGTGAGCTTTTACTGGGATACCAGTGGTGTGACTCCTGGAGCCTATTGGATAGAAGTCAGAGTACTACCCGTGGTGGGCGAATTGGACACTTATGATAACACATGTACTGTTGAGACGTCGGTCACGATAAAGGCCTACTACGTGGGTGGTGAAATAATCGCACCTCCTGCCATCAGCATTATTAATATAATGATCGTCGCCATACTCGTGGCAGCCTTAGTCACAGTAGCCATATTCTTGTTCAAAAACCGATTCTGGATAAAATAACCCTATACAATCTAATTTTATGTTAAGCTCAATCTTCATAAAAACGTCGTCAAATGAGTTTATAAAGCATTGCCTAAGTGCTCTCATCTATTAGCCTTCCGTTTTCATCGAACTTTTCTCTGGCTAAGGGCACCATAACCTCAGGTCTATTTATTGGATACATATTCAAGGCTATTAAAACCTGTCTAAGATGATACTGGGCACGGGCTCCTCCCAAAGTTCCGATGGATGCACTCATTATTGCCACGGGTTTTCCCTCAAAAGAGTTGTCTCCGGGTGGTCTAGAAGCCCAATCAATAGCGTTCTTCAAAACCCCTGGAAAAGAATAGTTATATTCTGGAGTTGCAATTAGGATGGCGTCTGCCCGCCTTATTTTTTCCTTGAATTCTTTAACTTTAGCAGGCACGTCATTCTCAAAATCTTGATTGTAAAGGGGAATCCCCTCAATGTCAAAAATCTCCAGTTTAGCATTTCTCGGCATTAACTCAGCAGCAGCCCTCAAAAGTGCTCTATTATACGACCCTTTTCTCAGACTTCAGCAAAAACCCAAAACTGTAATTTGATCCGTAACCATTCCTATTTTTCACCCTCTTGGATCTAAAATTAGCACTAACTTTAAAATTAAACTTTAAGGTCGCCTGTTTCCCAATTAGGAATACAATTCTATTAGTGTCTTTAACGGAAATGGGGACGGAAAATTTCACAGAGAGTTTAAGTTTTAAAGTTTGATTTCCGCATCCTCATAGGCAAGGCGTATTAATATTGTTTTCAAACTTTTTCTATGTAGTTTATCACATGCATTTGTTTGCCTATCTTCGTGATGAACACAAGCTTCCTATTGATTCTAGTGGCAACAATGCCCTGAATGTTCAGAATGTCCGCCAGCATATTTTGCCGGATTCTTATCGAACGTTGTCTTACACATTTGGTTACAGAAGTAGTATGTTTTGCCCATATATTCTGATTTGAACTTGGCAGTTTTCTCGTCCACATCCATACCGCAAACTGGGTCTTTAGCCATATTCATATTTCACCTCCTACGTATTCGCTTACAACTTGAGGGATTTAAAATTGCCGAATTGCTGAGAGCAAATAAGTAACTGAAAACCATTGTATAGGTAGCTACCGAGGTTGTTGAAATATCAAAATACTACGCTCTAAGATGCAAAAAACTGAAAAGCTGTCAGCGAGAGAGTGCTGTAATATCTGCTGGCTCTGGAAAACTAGGTAAGCTTTTCCTACACCAAAACTTTTATTTCCGCCTGATTAGCTAAAGGAGTCTAAAAGGATATGGCGCCAAGGATCTTATCTCAAGAGGTTGCGCGTGAATTTTATCTGCTGAGGGTTGATGATGAGAAAGTTAATTATTTCGAGGCCCTTTGGAGCATTCCAGAGAAAGTGACTTATAACGCGTATCTGTTAGTAGGAAATGGTGAGGTTGTTCTATTTGATTGCTGGAAGAATACCTATGCTGATGAGCTTGTTGAGACGATTAAAGGGATCGTGGACCCACGGGATATAACGCATATAATTGTTCATCATGCCGAGCCAGATCACTCCGGTTCTCTTCCGAGGGTTCTTGAGGTAAACGGGTTCAGGGCTGAGGTTGTGACCTACTCCATGGGCAAATCCATTCTCGAAGCCTTCTACAAGATATCCCCTAAGTTCAGGATAGTGAAGGATGGTGATGAGCTCGCATTGGCTGGAGAGAACATCAAGATTATCCACACACCGTGGCTACACTGGCCCGAGACCATAATGAGTTATCTTTCGGGACGTAAGATATTGCTTTCGTGTGACGCTTTTGGAGGCTACTCGATCCCAAGAACCATCTTCGATGATGAAGAGGTTGTCCGAGAGTATCTGCCGAGTGTCAGGAAATACGTCGCAACAGTAATAGGATTCTACAGACAACACATAATCCGGAACGTAGAGAAAATTCAAAGCCTTGGACTAAGCATTGATATGATAGCTCCGGCCCACGGGCTTATATGGAAAAGGAGGCCACAACTGATTGTAGATTACTACAGGGCGTTAGCTGAAGGGCGTCCCGACGAGTATAAGATTCTAGTCATTTCCGGCTCGATGTACGGCCTGATGGAAGCGGCTACGAGAGTCGCCGTTGAAGAAGTGGAGAGGTTAGGGGGTCGTGTGGTTTTCTACCGGTTCGATGATTCCGAGCAACCTCCGTTTTCTGATATCCTAGGCGATGCAATAGACTCAAAAGCAATTATCCTCGCTACGCCGACTTACGAGGTTGGCATCTATCCGCCGCTAGATCAACTGGTTGAGTTAATCACTAAGAAGATTCCACAGAAGCCGGTACTCGTAGTAGGTTCTTATGGTTGGGCTGGTGTTGCGGCCAAGAAGGTCTCGGAGAAGCTTGGAGGTTCGGGCTTTAAGGTGATCGATGTTATCGAATTTCAGGGATCTGCGAGTGAGAAGAACATTCAGAGGATTAGGGAGGGTGTGAAAAAACTTTTCGAATCACCATAAAAGCGAGAATTACGACCTGTTATCTCTCGAGGATGTGGAGGGGTCTCTGATATGATGAACAGACCGTGGAGTGGATTGTACATGCTTAACATGTGGGCGGTGAAATTGCTACCACAATTCTCGTAACAGCCATATTCTTAGGATGTTTGAGAATATGACCGAAGGACGAGTTGCCATTTATCTATAGAGAGTTTGTTCCCGAATTAGTTTTACATCTGTGGAAAAATTTTTCCAGCATGCTGAACTAATTACTCTATATACTCATAGAACTTTCTTTAATGCAAAACCGCAGACAATCAATCATATAAAGACGTATTTGTCCCATGCCATGGATAGTGACGGTGGATGGCACTATTATCTGGGAATTAATCTTTCGTCTACGT
>JAWBXT010000078.1:0-5710 GCA_038867695.1 Thermoproteota archaeon | reverse complement strand
CATGGAGGCCGAGTTCTCTAGCCCTATGAGCATTCCTCCAAACTATTTCAGCCTTAACCCCTCCACAGTACTTTTCGTAAGCTTCTTCATCACCCTTAACATCGAATTTTATAGCATCTAGGCCAGCTTTTGCAAGAGCCTCCAATGCTTGAACTGTCATATACCCGTTTGAAACATAAGTATTGTAAAGACCCCGGCTCTTAGCTATTGGAAAAAGATCTAAACTATATTCGAGCAGGAGAGTAGGTTCATTGAAAGATATTGAGGTACCGCTGCAACCATTCCTCCATGCAACATTCAAAAATTCCTCAGGACTAATGTAATTAGCCTTCTTAGGATCTGGTTTAATCTTAGATATCTCCCAGTTTTGGCACCAAGGGCAAGTAAAATTACAACTCCATGTTCCTACGGTAAGTGCCAAAGTGCCAGGATGGAAATGGAAGAAAGGCTTTTTCTCAATGGGATTTGCAGATATTGATGATATATCCCCATAAACAACTGTATACAGTTTTCCCTGAATGTTAACTTTAGTACCGCAAAAACCCTTAGACCCCTCTTCAATTCTGCATTTTCTCTCACATGATAAGCACAATAATTTATCTCCAGTCTTCTTGTAGAACCTAGCTTCCTTGACTGTCGGATACTTAGTTAAATCTAAATTTATATCCAAATCCAACTTTAAGACTATTATGAAACCTGAGAATACTCCTTTAAAAAGCTGTCTAATATATTGCGATGAGAACTTAACATTCTTGGTAGCTTTTTAATTTAATTAGAGATTTTTTGATATTAAAAACCGTAAAACTAAAAAAGAAGATTTATTAAACAAAATTACTTTTACATTACATAAGAGGAAATGGCGGAAAAACCTATTGTTTCTCTTGTACTGTCCATGGTTGGAGCTATCCTGCTAATCATAAGCGGGTTGGTAATTATGGCATTTATTGCTTTGATAACCGTTTTTGGTTTAGCATCAGAGGAGGCGATGGGTGAAATACCAATCATTGGGCCAATCATCGCATATTTAATTGGAGCTGTAGTTGAAAGGGCAATAATAAATTTGGCACCATTTGGAATAGGCCAAATTATAATTGGGATTCTGATGTTCATAGGTGCTGTTATAATGAACTCAACGAGTAAAAGCAGAATAAAGAGAGGCTCGATACTCGTCATAATCTTCTCGATAATCGCAATCTTCTTTGGAGGAGGCTTCTATATAGGCACTGTACTGGGCATAATCGGAGGCATATTTGGATTACTCTGGAAGTCTCCAAAAAAGCTTCCATCACATACTTCTAATTAGAACTTGCTTTTCATCATAATATTTGCAGTTTTAACGATTGGAGTTGAGGGAGAGGTGAAACATGCTTCTCTTAAGTCATTATGAAAAGGTCAGAAAACCGTTAGCGATTCTACCTTTTTCCTAAGAGGTTTGAGCTCAGCATCCTCAAGCATGATAAATATTTGTCTCTTGGTTTCCTCCTCTACTCTAGTAACGCTATATCCTATCCTCATGTATCTCTTAGCCTGAATATTTGTAGATAATAGATCGCATAGTTTCGCTACTTTAGCTTCCCTAGTTTCACCTTTCAGGAATTCTAGTATAAGATTTACAATATTGTTTGACTCTATCTCCACTGCAGCCTCCGTATCGTTCCTAGTTATTCTGGAAGACGTCCATTTCGGAATATCACCCATTACTGCTTCGGGAAGGTCATGGACAAGAGCCAATGTGGCGGTCTTCTCAGGGTTTGCACCTACTATTGGGGCTAATTCTACGGCTAATATTGCAGCCTCAAAGGAATGCCCGGCTACGGTCTCAGCATCCGGTACGCCAAGCTGCATCCAACCTGTTCTCCTAAGGCATTTAACAGCATTTATCGCATCCAGTATGTTCATGTCTTAATGTCCATGAATACCTTATAGAAAAAACTTTATTTACATTATCCCTGCATCCATACGGCCAGCCGCACCCCAGAATCTCTCAACTATCTTCTCTAAACCATTAGGCTTTCTTTCCGATAACCATAGTTTGCAATACTTATTAGCCAGAGAGATGAAGTCCGATGGCTTAACAGTATTATCTAGTCTTTTTAAGCATACTTCAATACAATTTCTTATAAATTCCAAGTCCTCAGGTAATCTTACTCTCCTAATTTTCTCAAGTAAACCACTCCAATATTCTTTTAATGATTCGCATTCCGTATTTGACATCCTGTAGTACCAGAAATCTGCAAAAAGCACGTGTTTTAACATATCTGAAACTTCTGGTTGTCCAAATAACTTCCTAACTTCTACTATCTCAATAGGTTCACCGGTTAAAGTACTCCACTTTTCTTCCCATTTATCTCCTCCTTCTGCATAATCTATACATGCAAGAACAAGAGGCTCGAGGAAAGAGAATAGGCACTCTTCACCGTCATCACCCCATGCTGTAACCATAAATCCCTTTAGCTTCTCTTCTCGAGCTACCGCAAGAAAGTTCTTCATATTCTCTAGAGCAATTTTGAAATTTGGATAGTACCTATTCCAATTTGAAAAACCAGGACATACTATTTGCTGCATCTTTCTACCGCCGAGTATGTTTATCTTATTCTTGAAATATTCCTTTTCTCCAGGATTGTAATCCCAGTTTGCAATCAATACTTCTTCCCACACCGGGCTTTCGATAACTCTTGCCCATTTTGCTTTCTCTTCCTCACGCAAATACATCCCCGTCAGCATGTCACCCCATATTATCGGCGTCTTACCCTTCTTTCTAACAATGTTTACCATTTCCATATGGTGTTCTTCATAAAGCCGTGGGCCTTCAAAACACTCAGTTCTATCTAGGCTCTTTCCTCTTCCCATTGCCCATGTTTCATCACCACCTATATGTATGTGATTAGAAGGGGAAGCTTCTACTGCCTCACTAAGCAGTTCGTATACGAATTTTCTAGCTTCATCACTACCAACATCTAAACACCCTTCTCTAGGATCATGCCACTCGCTAAACACGCGGTATTCAGGCAATGAGAGAATATGCTCCATGTGGCCAGCTAACTCTAGCGATGGAAATACTTCTATTCCTAGCATTTTTCCATAATTGACAATTTCAGCGTACTCCTGCTTTGACAATCTGCCTCTTTGGACACCGATATTAGGATGCCTCTCCCAAGGAAAAAGATCTTCGAAATATATGGCGAAATAGTTATACTTTAAGAGAAATAGCCATCTTAAAATTCTTTTAAAAGTTTCAACTTTAGGAACTCCTCCACGTGCGATATCAAGGTGAAAGCCTCTGAATGAGAATCTAAACTCCTCTATTACTCTAATTTCTGGAATGTAACCAGGGTTCTGTTTTAGAAGTTGGATGATTGTTGCATAGCAAATCTTATCATCACCCCATATGGCTACTTCTTTACATTCTCCTTTTATATGTACACCACTCCCATATCCAGTGGTTTTTACTATCTTCCATGAGCCATAGGGAACAGCGAATTCTTTACCGAGAAATTCGGGAAGGCCTATCCCATCGAATTCAAACCACTTTCCAGAGAATTCTTGTTCCTTAGGCTCAGGAACTATTTTCACACTTTTTTCAATGTGATTCACGATTTACCAGCTTTGAATTAAAATATAAATTTTGTCTTCAATTAATTTGACGATCTTTAGCGGGTTTGAAAATCAATGTAGCAGCAAATAATAAGGATTAGATGTTTCTTTGCTCTTAGTAACGCCAGCCTGGTTACTATTTTTCAGCTTAAGATGCCTTGTTGTATTAAATTCGAATGATGTTTATATAACCCGGCTATAGAACTATTCAGGATTGAGTTACCTGGAGAATGTTAGAAAACTTCTAGAATATCATGGGGAAGTAAGAAGAGAAGTTTACTTAGATTTAGAAAACTCTGCTCCAGTACCTATTGAAGTCCTTAATGAAATGCTGCCCTATTTCAATTCTAGGGCTTACGGCAACCCCACGCTTACCCATAAGCAGGGCTGGGAGGCCTATGAGGCGATTATGGAAGCTGCTGACACTATTGCTAAATTAATAGGGGCTTCTCCAGAGGAATTGTGTTTTACAAGCGGTGAGGCAGAAGCCAATAATACTGCTATCCTGGGTTCATTATTAGATAAAAAAGGGAAGATAGTTACTTCTGCCATAGACCCGTTGACGATCCTCCTACCTCTTGAGATGCTTGAGAAAAAAGGTTTCGAAGTAGTAAGGGTTTCAGTTGACTCGGAAGGCTTCATAAACCTAGACGAGTTTTCAAAAGCCATCGATAAAAACACTGTATTAGTAAGTACAAGCATTATTAACAATGAAATTGGCACTGTACAGCCCTTTCAAGAGGTTGTAGAGATTGCTAAAGATAAGAATCCTGAGATAATTGTTCATATGGATGCTTCAGATGCTTATGGCAGAGTGATGTTTAACGTTAAGGAATTGAATGTAGACCTGCTTACTTTAAGCAGCTATAAGATAATGGGACCCAGGGGGGTTGCAGCCCTTTATGTGAGAAATGGAATTGAAATGGAGAGAATTATTGAAGGCCCAATAGGTACACAGAGGCTCTGGCCGGGTGTCGAAAACACTCCTTTAATAGTGGGTTTCAGAAAGGCTTCTCAGCTGGCTTTTGAAAGGTTTGAGGAAAACGTCAGCCATATGAAAAAGCTAAGAGACATATTGATAAAAGAGCTTCTAAGTATTGAGGACACCCTAATTAACGGTCCTATTGGAGATAGGAGAGCACCCGACAATGTAAACATAAGTTTCCTACATTGTGAGGGAGAATCCCTAACCATAGAACTGAGCTTTAGGGGAGTCTACGTTTCAAGCGGTAGTGCATGTACCAGAAGAATACTCCAGCCAAGCCATGTGTTGATAGCAATAGGCAGAGAATACGAGGCAGCTCATGGAAGCATTCTCATGAAGGTTTCTCGATACCATAGCGTAGATGACATAGAATATGTAATAGAATCCTTTAAACCAGCTGTTGAAAGGATAAGGTCAATGAGCCCTATGGGGAGGAGATAGCAAGATGTCCAGGTCTCCGTTGCCCTATAGTCAGAAGATTCTCGAACTGTTCAGGAATCCGAAGAATCTCGGTAGGATGGAAGATGCCACAGTCTCAGCCAGTGCTGGAAGCCCGGCTTGTGGAGACATGATATCCTTCTACCTTAAAATAGATGAGAACATGGTTATAACTAAAGCGAGTTTCGAAAGCTATGGTTGTGCTGCAAATATTGCTACGGCAAGCATGCTCACTGAGATAGTGAAGGGCAAGACTTTGGAAGAGGCTTGGAGAATAAGCTGGAAGGATGTGGCAGATGAGGTCGGAGGATTGCCGTCAGTCAAATTTCATTGCGGGATATTGGCAGTCGGAGCCTTGAGAAGGGCGATAAGAGAATTCTTTAAAAAGAAGGGGTTTAAACCTGATTGGATGCCTGAGAAAGAAACTTTTGAAGAAAAACAGGCATTGGAAGAGGAGGAATTGGCAAGGGTTATATCACGAAGGTTCATACCTGGTGAGGGAAAATGATTGAAGATTACGTGAGCAGGATAGAAGAGGCTTGTGGAGCCGCTAAGACTAAGGACTACGTAGTGATTCTAAAACATGAAAAGAGGGAGGAGGCTCTAAAGAAAGCCCTTGATAAAAGCAGGATTATCACAGAAATTCGAGGAGTTGCTGTAAAAGCAAATTTTAAAGATAGAGAATTTACATTG
>JAWBXT010000077.1:0-5913 GCA_038867695.1 Thermoproteota archaeon | reverse complement strand
ATCACTGTGATAGAACCAGTAGCAATATTAGGGTTAATAGTAGGGATAGGAGTAGGATACATCATAGCTAAAGCACTGAAGGTTGCTGTAGTAATTGGGCTGATAATTCTAATCTTAATGCTCTTAGGTATTAGTGTTGTTTCAAGAAGCGAGATTGAAAAATTTTTAGGAGTATTATTACCAGTAATTAAATGGGTTAAAACACTGATAGAATCTTCGCAATTTTTTGCAATAGGACTATTAATAGGATTTGCCGTAGGTCTATTAAAGTAGAATGTTAAGATTTTTAAAATCACCGATTCGTATAAATCGACTAAGTCGATTCGTTTTTAACCTCTTTTTTAATCGGCCTCAACCTAGTCTCTCTCAAGATTAGAAGTGTTTCAAGCCAAAGTATTGTTAAAGACGAGAAGCTTACCATCAGGGCAAAAAGATTGTGAAGACTTAATGTTTGAGGATAAACCAGCAGGTATGTGAAAACCATGCTTGATATGAAACAGGCATAGAGGAGGAACCGGGGTAATCGGAATCCGCCTATCTTTATGTACAGCTTCAACAATCCGACACTAACCTCTTTAGCAACACGATAGTCCCCCTTCTCATCCCTTGTGAGAAGGCCGAGTTCCCTCAGCTTCTCCAAGTGATAGGAGGCTATGCTTGGACTCTTAAAGCCTAAAGCCCTCTGGATTTCTCTGACTCCATAGCTTTCATTAGTACCGGATTTTATTAAATGAAGATAAACTTGAAGAGTCTTACCTCGCAGTTTATATTCTAGCTCTTCTTCAGAGTCCAATCGCAATAATCACATCACGTAAGAGAATTATTAAAGCATTATCTGAATTCATATAATGCAGAGATACTTATTGTCACACTGACTTCTTCAGGTAGGATTATCAATGTTGAAACCGCCTCCTCTGATAGGTTTGTAATTCGGGTTGATTCAAAAGTTCGACTCGAAATACTTATTGAAATCAACCTTACTATAGCCACTCCCGCAGCATCAGCTAAAAGCTTAGCCTTTGATTCAGCATCCTCTACCGCGTTTCTCAATGCTTCCTTCTCTAATATTTTCATGGTTTCATCCGATACTGTAAATTGAATATGGGAAACCTGGTTCACACCGGCAGTTATTGCTCCATCAATAACTTCCCCTATCCTGTTCAAATCTGTAATTACAACCGTAATTGTGTTTTGACAAGTATACCCTGTAATTCTTGGCGTATTCCTATCAGAATAATCCCATATTGGAGTTAAGCTGTATGCAGATGTTTCTATCTGTTTCTCAGCTATACCCATGGTTTTAAGAGCCCCTATAACAATACTCGTCTTCTCAGCGTTTTCATAAACTGCGTTCTTCGCAGTATCTGCTCGTGTAATAACGCTAAGGCTTACTAATGCCCTATCCGGCTTCGCCTTAGCCGTGCCAATTCCAGATACGCTGATTGTTTGTTTTTCCTGGTCATCAAAGGCGGTAAGGGGTTCTCCAACGCGCGGAATCACCGTAAATTTTGGTATGAAAGCATCTTCCGATGCGTAATAAGGAATGCTGCGACTTGAGATAAAAGTAGAGAAGGATCCTATGAAGATGGTTAAATTAACGCCTATTATCATAACTGCGATTATGCCCAGTATAAGGATCAGCTTGTTTGACGTATCCATTGTCACAATTATGTTTTTAAACCCCCGTTTTAACTATATTTGTTAGATTGATTGTTCGAAAATATGGACACTCCTAATCCTTAATCTTAAGGTTAATAGAAGCAATTACCTTTTAAGGACATAATTCTACTTCCATATTCTTCACTAGTTTCCTTAATAACAAAATAGTGCAGATCTTTCTCTGGATCCCTAACCGGTATTATCTTAACCCCGCTAACCATACTTATTTTCCTTAATCTCTCTGGGTATTTGCCCCCGCGAAGATAGAATATTTTTACAGTGTGGCCACTTTTAACGATACTGCTTAAGACCGGAAGTGCTTCCCTAATATTCTGCCATCCACAATCAGTTATAATGTTTATGAACACTCTGTTTTCGTTGCCACCAATAACTTCAATAATCTTATTAAGGGGGATTATAGTCATTTCTCCAAAATATAATGCTAATGCTAATTCCTTTTCTAGCATAGAATCATGCCAATCTGAATAGAGATATTCTGTTGAGAAAGTTATAGTAGCTGTGTTCCCCCCGATCCTTTCGACAGAGAGAAGGTTTATGAATGCTGAAGTTGCAGCATCGTCGAAAATGTGCTGCATACTCCTACTAGCATCCAACACTATAAGACTCGATGGCACTCGAGTTATAGTCATGTTTGATCCTTTACCCATAATCTTACTCTCCCATTTCACCGTGTTTATTTCTATCCTCAACCGACCCTCATCAAGGCTGGATTCTATATCTAAATCTTCTACTTCATCCTCAATATTCCAATCAGTCGGATAGGTTGATATGGATAAACTTGGCTCAGGAATTCTTCCTTCTTCCATATATAGCATTATTGTTCTTTTTGCTCTAGCTCTGTACCAGAAGACTCTCCATAGATTGTCTTCAATCATTTTTTCCGATAATTCTCCAAATGGTTTACTGAGACTTGTCGATAGTTCAGGTTCTTCACCCATCTTAAGGTCTACTTGAGGTAAAGTAACTCTCCACGGACTCCTGTCTTTTTTAAGCTTACTTTCGGTTTTGCTTTTTCCAACCATCTTTTTAATTCTCAGTTTTATTTCATCCATTTCCGAGCCCATTAGCCTCGGTTTAATCCAATACTCATAAAATCTCTTAGCCTCCTCCGCATTCTTTATCCCACCGAGAACCTGGGATATTCTCTCAACACTGTCTTTGCTTAAGTCTTCCCTTAATGGGATTGTCCCCCTTAGGCCAAGTACCCTTTTTGGTATCTTGACCTTAACCTTATTCTTTACCAATATTAGTGCTAACAGCCTTATTTTGCTAAACCAATTCCTCTCAGACTTCATGACCGTACTTAATTGCCTAGCAACATTTTCTACTTCAAATTTCCCTTCCTTATGCTTAATCCCAAGCAAATGCCTATATGATTCTTGAATATACCGATTTATTCCAAATCGATTATTGACAAAGTAATCAACATGGTATGGTACTTCTCCAAATCTATTTGGAAGATAGAAGCAATCTACGCTTAAATCCGAAAAAAGTAGAAAAGAGAAATAGGCAATATCCCAATTCTTACAAGAATCATATGCTTCTCTAATGAGCTCATAAGCAGTTCTTACATCGTAGGGGCAATAGTGAAGGTGAGCAACTTCATGTCTTATAACGGATTTTAAGTACTTCTCTTTATCAACTCCATTAGGTATGGATGCTGGAGATATGTAAATCTTCGAGCCCGTAACGAAGAAGGGACTTTCTTTTTCATTATGTATTATTTGAAGCTCGCAAGGCGGAAAGTATAATTCGCTTCTTACCTCCGCGAAAATTCTCTTTACAGTCTCTTCGTTCATCTCATTCAAAGCCTAATTCAGCCTTTAGAGTCTCTTCCCGGCTTATCTTACCCTCTTTGACCCATTTCTCCTCTAGGAGAAAAAGCTCTTCTGCAAAGACATTGTCTTCAGCAGCTATTTCCTTCGCCGTCCTATATAAACTCGGGTTAAAGCCAGAATAGAGCTCGTTAAGGATAAACCACTGTTTTCTAGATTCTCTTTCAAACATTCTCTCTTTCTCCATTTCTATGAGCTCGTCTATTTCTTTTAATGGCTTTTCCGAATTGAGTAGACTAGTCCTGTGTACCAACACCCACTTGGCCATTTCTAATATGTCCTTTTCCTCGACATTCCCATCGAGCCACTTCTTAGCCTTAGCTAATTGAAGTAGGACGATTGTTGCCCTCTCGCTTGGGGGTTCTCTAATCCTACTGCATACGAATCTAGTGAAGTGACAACCCTCACATAAAACTGGTAAAGGCATATTACTGTGCTCTTTACCCTTGATACATATTTGAAAATCTCTAATTAGGACATTTATAAATCCAATTATTTCCGGATCTAATTCGGTTTCCTCTACTTCTCTCCTTATTTGAGAAAGCTCTTCAAAACTCATTACATGAGGCATTGATCCTACTAAATCATGACCATTTTTTTCATTAAATTCTTGCAATGCGAATTTCTGGCTTATAGATAGGGAATTAAGGTACACGGCTATATCAAATCTGTCGTAGAATGGAGGAGGTTGCATGAATGTCGTAGAGTCATTAGGATTCTCATTGGCTATTAGAGTATAGTCCCCAATAGTGTATTTTTGCCCATATGCCCAAACTTCTCCAAATTGCATCAGATGATGAATGTTTGCTGTGGTATAGGGGTTAAGTCTATTAACTTCATCAATTCCTTTTCCTTGTGCCTCTATAAACCTAGCCCAAAGCACCTTCTCAATACCTTTTTTCTCAAGTGATGGTATGTGAAGCCTTCCTACAACTTCTCCTCTCCTAACTTCTGAAGCCCCTGAAATAACCACGAAATCGTCTCCGAAAAGACCTTTAAGAATTAGAAGCATAAGTGTTGATTTACCCGTACCCCTTGGAGCCCTTATTAGTATTGTCGACCTTTTATGAAGAAGATTAAGAACTAAAATTGACTTGATACTCTCATTTCCAATAAACCTCTTATCTAATTCTTCTTTAAATCTGTTTACTAGAGGTCTTAGACTACTCATGTTAACCACCCTAAAACGGCTATTGTTGAAGATGCTATAAGCAGTAAGATCATTATCCTTTCTCTCTTAATCAGGCTTCTTATCTTACTTTCCATCCAGTTGAGCCTATTTACGATGTCGAATGCCGTGCTCCTATCAAGATATACATAATCTCCAGATGATTTTGTAGAGTAGGCGAACTCTAGGAAACCAGTATAAGTCGCCTCACCCTTCGTTGATACCTCCCAAAATGCTTTGCCCTCTTTCCTATTAATCCTAATACCTCTAGATTTTTTCTCTAGAAATTTTCTGAAGTTATCAATATTATGAGACATAGAGTAATTTACAGGATGATTCTTTTTAAGTATTTATAGACGGGGTTTTGAAAAATATAAGCCGGTAGTTGAAATCGAGGTGTTTAATATTCCGGTTTAAGTAAATATCCTATTATATCAATAATAAAAATCCGTTGCTCATTGAGGTTCAGAATCAGAGTTAGTGAATTAAGTAGAGTTTAAAGTTGATAAAGTCATTAAATACCGATAAAGTCTAACCATGTTTTCTCATGTTCACACTCTGGGTTCCATACGCATTTCATTTGAGGTGCTCTCCTAAAGGGACACCGTATTGCATTTTTCACAATACCTTTTATATTGCCTTCTTTTGATGTAGATAAAGCATTCAAAATATTCGTTGCAATAATGTAATCTGCGAAGAAAGATGAGAAAAGTATTGCTTCTTCTTTTTTGCACGAGGATCCGTTTGAATGAATATAGTAAATTGGAATCTGATCAGATGATGGACTACTGCTAAATATTGTTTGTGAAAAAGAATCGCTGAAAAACTGAAGCTCAGAGGGCGTCTTGACGCTATCCAGTTTCTGTCTCACATAGTTTAATCTATTAAAAGGCCTTCCCTTTCGACATATTTCTAATCCTTCGTCAATTATCCTAATTAAATTTTCTTTATGCTTAACAAAATTTTCATAATCGAAAATATCGTATTCAAAAATTAGTTCTAAACGATTCCCACCGCTCTCCACTTCCCTCTCCACCATAGCTAATACTTTGACTTTCTTCTCTTCGCAAGCAATACTCTTAGCTAACGATAAGAGGCCTTGAGCACCAAGATTAGTCAAGAAACTTGCGTAAAACAATAGATTGAGATACGTCTTTGGAAGTATTTCACTTAAAGTTGAAATCAGTCCGATGGATTCTAAGTATAAAGATTTTTCAGAATCTTCTATAA
>JAWBXT010000076.1:0-5984 GCA_038867695.1 Thermoproteota archaeon | reverse complement strand
AAAGCTACCGACTATGAAATGGTCTCTCTTATCACTATTTCAGCACCTTTCAGTAGACCGTAGGGGGCGAATTGATATTCTTCAACCCAGTTCTCCTCGTCTATGAATGTTTCAGGGCCTACGAATGTTAAGCTATCTCCGAGTTTGTGATGGAGAGGGCCGAAAGTATTTCTAAGGCTGCTTACAACGTCAATTTCCAAAGTATTCTCACCCTTTTTAACGAACTTTGTAATATCTGCTTCTAAAGGACTCCAACAAACAGGTATAGGTTCGCTCTGGTTAACGTAGACTAAAAACAAAGTGCCCTTGGCTTCTGGGAAACGTAATAGAACTTGATCCCAAGAATCATAATCAAGTTTAAACCTTGATTTATACCTTATAGTCCCTGCATAGAACGGATACCCCTGGTCTACCCAGCTTCCAGATTTTAGATATTGGGGTTCGCTGGTTAATACGAAAATGTTATTATCTTTCCTGACTGCGAAATCACCCACTAGGTAGATGTCTTCGATCGGAATGTCAAAGCTGTAATTACAGGATAGCTCAATTACATTATCACCGATTCTTACATAATCCGATATGTCTATTTTTCCCATCTGCCTGTCCCAATGCCAATTATCAGTCTCGGCAGGTACTTGAACTCCGTTTATGAAAATCTTCCAGGCCGAGGCTTTTTCTAAAACCAAGTAGATTCTTCTCGGCTTAACATCTGTTTTAAAAGTGTTTTTAAGACTGAGCTTAAAGCATTTTTTGTTTAAGATGCCTTTTTTCAAAAGCACCCAAGGCTGGATGCCGATGTAAGAAGAGAATCCTGCTCTTTCTAAAACTTCGCGTCTCACTTTCCAACTGGGCATTACCCTGCTCCATTCTCCATCATAGATCCTATATTGGAATTTATCTAGCGTAATCGAATTGGGATGAAGCCTTTGGAAGCTCCAATTATCTTGAAGCCTTATGACGCTTTCCTTAAGATTTTCGCCTGATGAGCAACCAGTTTTAATACTGGGCTTAGAAGAAACATCTATCAGGTATGCGCGACTCCCAAAAGGTGGGAATAATGTTTGGATAACCATCCCGTTTTCGCAATCCGTCACTTCAACTTCATCGATTTTTCCGTTTTGTAAGTCCAGTTCATAGATCCTACCCATTTCCTTGAAAAAAAGACGAACATTATAAGTCTTCTTGCTTTTATTTGAGAAAAAGAAGATGTGCTGAGATCCCTCCACCCTCTGATGGAGATATATGTCTCCGATCTCGTTTCCTAATCCATCTCTAATCCTTACTGATTTGTTCAATACTCTGCTTATAGCATTATCTAAAACATCAGCTTCTTCAGAGACTTTTTGAACGTTAGAAAAAGATAAAATTCTTTGCCATTCTTCTTCAGCGGGAACTCCATCTATAAGTTTAGGAGTCCTTCCAACGAAAATTACTTTACCTCCAGATTCTATGAATTGTTTAATAAGGTTGAAAGATGAGCGCGACCATGTTAGAGAAGGAGGCACTATTATAAGCTTATAAGAAGCATCTTTAATTCTGATTAATCCTCCCGAGACTCTAGCGTGTTTTTCCATTATAATCTCGTCACCCAAGTCGAATTCCCAATGAAGCATGAGAAGAGTCTCAATAAGTCTCATGAAGGAATCATTATACTTCCATGGCTCGGATTCCCTATCCTTAAGTAATCTTGGCACGTAAGTTGCCCAAACGCTTCCTATCGGATGAAGGACAAGCACATCCGCATGAAAATGACCCTGCGAGCAGAGATAGCTTACCCTCGATAGATAGTCATTCATGAGCTTATAATAAGGCCAGTATGGTTGGTGATAACTTATTGTGGGGGGGAAATCTCGCTTACCATCACCTTTCTGAGTATAGAGTGTTAGATGTTGACAGATAAAATTTACGCCAAGAGAAAAATTGAAATCAGCTATCCATTTCTGGTCTTCAAAGGTCATACTGTGACCACTGCATCCAAATATTTCACAGAGAACTCTTTTTTTACTGAATTGATGTGCAACGCTTGAACATTGTTTTAAAGTTAATATACTACCAAGGTTTCTTCCGAGATGGTCTACACCCGGGATGTGCATATACTCATAATGTGGCATTGCTGCACCAATGTAGCGTGTTTGAATCACCAGATCGTCTTCACACAAATAATGACCTGTCATTTTCAATCCATATTCGTCGCATTTTCTACTGTACGGTATAGTCCAAGACTCTAGAAAACGCAGTGTTACAGTTTTCCAGAAATCGTATCTAACTTTATTAGCACCATCCCCTTCAAAAAACAGGAGCGGCAACTTGTCGATAATGTCATATCCATTTAACCTATAGAAGTATTCAGCCATCTCGTCTGTCCAAGGTATTTCTTCTTTAGGTTCCCAGCGCGTATAGAAGTTCGGTTCATCTGTAAAAATCCCCGGGATACTTTTGCCAAATTTCTCCTTGAAAAATCTCGAATAACTGCCTAAAGTTATGTCGAGAAACTCTTCTGTGACCTCGGGATTCAAAAGATCCACATAGCTCTCTCCATTATACCAGTTACTTTTTTCATTAATCTCTATTTTAAAACCAATCATTTTTCCAACTCCAGAAATCTCCTCAGGTTTGAAGATACGTTTAAAGAAATCAACAGTACCTGGCGAAGAAAATTTTGCTTCAAAAATTGCAAGGACGGAAGCGTCTGCAAAATGATCTCTCAAAGCGCTTTTCTCAAATTCTATCATAATTAGCGTTTTAGCCCTATATTCTTCGTTTTTAGCTGGTACGATGCCGCCAGCAAAACCACTTGGCCATTTATCTTCATCATAAAGCCACGAATCGACTCCCACATCCTCACCTTCCTTTACGCATGTCTTAATGCATTCCATCCATTCCTCAGATAAATACGGAGTAATCAAGCCCATTCTAGAGTGCATGAAATATCCGCCGAAGCCTTTTTCTGCAAACTCCCTAACCTGCCTGCGAAGCTCATCAATATCAAGAAGATTATTCCAAGACCAGAATGGCGAAGGCCTATATTCTTTTGGAGGATCCTTAAAATTGCTAAAGTCCACGGTCATGTACTTTACAGTTCTGTTAAATTATAAAAACATTTTGCAAATTGTTAAGTCCACTCAATGGTCACTGCCCTCTTAAAGTTTTAGATTCAAAGTATTTCTCTACTAATTTCCGTATGCCACCCCTCATTATCTCTGAGAAGGTTGATGGAACTATCCCCAGCATTTTCGCCAATTCCTTAGTTTTTATTCTCCTTGGATAGTCAAAGTATCCCATTTTGAGGGCGAACCATAACAAATTCTCTTGCTTCTCAGTCAGAATTCCCTCTTTAGGCTCATGCTTATATAAACCTAATATCTTCGGCTTAAAACCTGAGGATTCTAGCATGTATATTATCTCTTTGAAAACCTCATATCCTGGAGCTATGAATTCGTAGATCATCCTGTAGCCTTCCAGGTGCTTTCCCGAAATTAAGAACGCGCCTTTAGATAACATGGTATTGCACACATTGCAACCATCTGTTTGGAAAGAAGCAAGAACATTTGCACTTCTAGAACTACTTAGTATCTTTAGTTTTTCACCTGAAATTTTATCAACTTCGCTAAAGGGGAAGCTTATGAGATGTTTAACCGATCCGCTTGGCAACCTTCTTACGTCAATTAGCTTGCAATTATTTATTCCAAGTTTAGATACTAATTCAAGACCCTTGCATTGAGTGTTTTCTACCTCAATGGTAACATAGTACAAGGCTTGTTCAAGAGTCACCATAAATCACCTTTAGTGATATTAGAAAATGCCAATAACGTATTAAAACTTATCGATTAGAAGTCTAAAACGGTTAGCTTAAATAGAACCAGAAAAGTAAGAACACGGAATGCAGAAAGATTTCCTTATCTTACAATTAGACTGGATGGAACAACTAGCCTACAACTACGGTTACCTAGGGATCTTCATTCTATCTTTTACTGGAACTCTTTCGATAGTATTCCCAATACCCTACACTCTTGTAATCTACTTGTTAGGACCATTCCTCGATCCCTTACTCATAGCTATTTCAGGCGGACTTGGATCTGCAGTAGGAGAGCTTGTAGGTTATGTTATAGGCTATTCAGGCAGAATGTTGATAAGTGAGGAACGCAAGAAGAAAATGGATTACATGCTTAAAATATTTGACCGCTACGGTGTTGTTGCAATATTTGTATTCGCCCTAACTCCACTACCAGACGATCTTCTAATTATACCATTGGGAATAATGCGTTATAACCCGGTTAAGTTTCTAATACCTTGCATAATAGGAAAAACCTTAATGTGTCTTATATTGGCTTTTGGAGGACGCTTTTCGATAGGAATCATAAGAAGCCTTCTAGGTGGTGATGGAGGTTGGGCAGCGAGTATAATTACATTCTCTTTACTTATTGGAATACTGATAATAGTGCTTAAAATTGACTGGGAGAAAGTATTTTTCAAATACGTCGAGAAGAGAAATATTAAAAATAATTAAATACCCATCATAGCTATGCCGACAGCAATGGAAAGTATAGAGAAAGAGTATTGGCTTGAAGTAGAGCTTCAACACCCCAAGGGATGGAGCTTAGGAGCAGAATCAGGAGTAGCGACTAAGGGGTTTTTCAGAATCGATTCTCGATCTTCCGTAAAGATAGAATTGAAATGGGAAAAGCAAACTTTAGAAAAAAGGGTCAGTAGAAAAGTTCAGCCAGTAGTCATAATAAATAGATTCATCGAAAGCTATGCCAAGCAATTCAAGAAGAAGCCAGAAGTACGCGATAAGGGGAAGACAGTAGTATGTGGCCATAATGCTTATTTTACTAAATGGAAGAATGATACTGAGGTCGTTACTCTTTCATGGATATGCGACGATGAAAACAAAGTTTTCCTGGTTAACTATTATCTAGAACCTGGAGAGGAATGGAATAAAGTAGCAGATTGGCTTATCCCAGGGATAAAATGTCACACCTTAGAGAATTTCTGGAAATATCGGCTGTTCGGAGTCGAGTTTAAAATACCTAAGGAGTATAAGTTATTTTACAGGAAACTTGCTTTAGGAAGACCATTAATGGTTTTTAAGAGTGGAAACAAGATTCTAATGCTATACTGGTGCTACTTCGCTAGAGAATTATTATCAAAGTACAAGAATCTCATCGAGTGGTCCATGAGGGAAATTCCCAAGGAAGCAAAGAATATAATTAAAGGTTTCAATATTAAAAAGTTAAAATCTGATGAAAATGGAATACTCACACTAGAGGAAAAGAAGAGAGCAGGCTTCTTACTTAGCAAGATCTTTACAAAAGTAGTAAAAATATGGTATGATTCGAGTTCAAACAAAATATTCGTAATAGGGTATTTAGGTCCTGAAGGGGGATTAGGTGATTTAAAAAACCTTAAAGAAAGTATAAGTTTTCAAATAGACTGGGAGGGTTAAATATGTCTATTTTTAAGAAAAAACAATCTCCAAAAATTTCCCCAGAAAGATTGTATAGAAGTATACCAGTTACGAATCCGGGTTTGAAATACGAGGAAGATTCAAATGGTATAGTTACAATACTCATTCCGGTTAAAGAAAGAGGTTCCGACAGGGTTATTAGAACAGCAAAAATAAAGCTTGATATTATAGGAAGCAAGGTATGGAAGAAGATAGATGGAAAAACGAGTATTGGTGAAATTATCGAGTGGATGAAGAAAGAGTTTATGATAACTACTAAGGAAGCTGATGTCTCGCTTTCAATGTTCTTGAACAGCCTTATTGAAAGGAAGCTGATAGCATTAATTCTACCACCACCTAAACCAGGAACACCAGAAGTCCAAGAAGAAATTGAGAGAATAAGTTTTGAAATAAAAGAACTGGAAAAAGCCTATAAGAAGAAGAAAGTGGATGAAAAAACATATAGAGAAATTAGAGAAAAATATGAAGAAGCCATCAGGGAGCTTAAAGAGAAAGGCTAAAGGGAATTATAAATAGC
>JAWBXT010000075.1:0-6009 GCA_038867695.1 Thermoproteota archaeon | reverse complement strand
CACATCCTGCTTCTCAAGCATCTGGTCCATCTTACCCAGCATCACATCCTGCTTCTCAAGCATCTGGTCCATCTTACCCAGCATCACATCCTGCTTCTCAAGCATCTGGTCCTGCCTACCGAGCATTCCTAAGCCTATTTCAACTATTTTTCCAAGCTGGACTGTTGTAAATTCGCTTCGAAAAACCTCTATGTTTTTCACCGGTCCCTCGTATCCCTCGAACTTCATGCCTGAGACCTCTGCTTCCTTCGGCGCTAATTCCCTGACCTTCTCCACAAACATTTTAGTTTCTTCCTCACCACCCTCGTATAGGGCCTCGATGCAATCCGTATCGACGTTCCTAGCCTGGAACCCAGTAAGGTTTGACTCGCTCGCCAAGTTTAATAGGAAAAGCCTGTAGCCAACATCCTGAACCCTCGAACCCCTAATCAGAACCTTGCCCTTGCCCAATTACCCTTAAGACTAACGTTGGAATGGTTTAAAAGCATAACTGTTAATCGTGGTTGAATTATAAGGATGTAAAAGATGCTTGCCCAACAAAACGATAATGGAGAAGATTCGGTAACTATGTTTCCCGTATCTTTTGTACTATAGCTGAAGAAACCTTTTCAACATCATCTTCGGAATAATTCATAGTGGTGAATGACCCCAGTTTTTAATTCCAAGATCATACTCCAGATTCAGGTACTTGTCGTATTTGATCCCCAGCGCATCCAATATTTTTCTTGAACACTCGTTGCGACAGCCGTCGACAATGATGAGGCACCCAATCTTCCTGGCGAGCATGACTTGGAATTTTGTTGGCTAACGCGGGCAGCGAGCATATCCCGACTCTATCGCTCCCCAACTTTCTAACCACTTCAAGCGCAACCAACCCTGTCAGTTGCCCAGTGTTTGAAGCCCCGCTGTTGCACACGACAAGCCCGATCTCAGGCGTTTCCAACCCTACGCACCCTTATTCCTCAAGATTGCGGAACACTTATCAGCTTTTTCGGGGCCTCATCCATGGTTTGAGGTTCACCGGCCTTGGCTTGACTAACGGTTTTCAAGCTATTCACCTCCTCCCAGTATTTCTGGTTTATGCTGCACCCAGGGTCTGGACCTTGCAGGTCGTTGAAGTAGGCGTGGGCTCTTGCTCTGCATCCTCCGCAAATGTATTTATATTCGCATTCTCCGCATCCCTTGAAAAGGTCTCTGTTCCTCATCTGTTTCAGGATCGGGGATTCTCTCCAGATTTCGAATAGGTTCTGCTCCCGGATGTTTCCGACTTTTACGGAGATGAAGACGCATGACTCAATATCACCGTTCGGTTCCATGCCGCAGTAAAGACGACCGGCACCGCACCCGCCGATGAATTGCGGAAGATGTTTACGCTACCATAAGAAGAAGTGTTTAGCCTGCCCGTCGACAAAATATTATCGAGGCCCGCTTTAGCTTAGTCAAAAATCATTAATCATTATTGTGCCACAACACTTATAGCGCGCACTGTTCAGAGGTTTTTAACCATGTATGTGCCGTCGAAAAAGTAGCCAAGCCTCCTATAGTATTCTCTAACCCCGACTGCTGAAATGACGAGTATTTTCTTAGCTCCGTTTTCAACCGCGATTTTTTCAGCCTCTTCCATAAGCCTTGCCCCTAAGCCTCTGTGTTGCCAAGACTCTGCCCACCTTGCTCCAAGAGGTATTGCTCTCCCAAGGGCTTTCAGCTCCCTCACTATCATGGATGGGGCCTCGTTTACTTCTCTCCGATGGGCACGAGGAGAAGGCTTTCTAAGCCTCAGGTATGCTAGTAGAACATCGTTCTCCAGATCCTCGAAGCTTAGGAAGTAATCTATTCCCGCGGAGGCTTCGTATTTTCTGACTACAAGTTCAACATTTTGCGGGTCGACTCTGGCCTTTGAAAATCCAGCTTCTCTGCATCTTACGCATTTGCATTTTAACCCCCATGACTCAAGAATATTGTGAGCCAGCTCCCTCAGATTGCTCTTCTTAACCCCCGCCGCAATTGCGTGTGCAGGAATATCTCTTTGAACCCTCATGACTCTCACCCACGGCGGAGTTATTACGAGTATTCTCGCAACAAGTTCTGCAGCCTCCTTGTCTTCCAGAGGTTTGTAATCGCCCCTTCTCCAAGCCTCATAGAGCTTGGTTCCCTCAACCACGAGAGTAGGGTATATCTTTATCATGTCAGGTTTAAACCTCTCGTCGAAATACAGTTTTCTGAAATCCTCAAGAGAATCCTCAATGCTCATACCTGGCAGTCCAGGCATCATGTGCGCAACTATTTTCAGGCCAGCATCCTTAGCAATCCTGAATGCGTTAATAGTGTCCTCAACCCTATGGCCTCTTTCGACTTTCTCAAGGACATCGTCCCTAAGAGTTTGCACACCTATCTCGACTCTAGTAACACCCATGCTAAGCATATTGTCAACATGCTCCTCTCTGCAATAATCTGGTCTTGTTTCAACAGTTAAACCAACGCATCTAATCCTTGAAGACTCGTTCACTCTATGGGACTCCTCCAAAGATTGGGAAACGAAACCGTTTAAAGCATCAAAACATCCTTTAACAAAAGATTTCTGATGATCCAGCGAGGCTGCGGGAAAAGTACCCCCCATTATTATTAGCTCAGCTTTTTGAACAACGTGTCCCCCTGCCTCCAGCTGTCTAATCCTTTCAGATACTTGTTTAAACGGATCATAGTTGTTTCTGATACCTCTCATTGCAGCAGGCTCGAGGCCGGTGTAGCTCTGCGGAGTGTTTTTTGGAGGACCTCCTGGACAGTAGGAGCACCTTCCATGAGGACATGGCATAGGCATGGTCATTGCAGCAATAACCACCACTCCAGATAGGCTCCTAGAAGGCTTGACTCTGAGAACGTTTGCAAGTTTATCCCTAAGGTCTTCCCCAGCAGTTGCGAGAATATCTGCATTAGAAGGTACTGTAGCAAGTTTAAACTTTGATGAGACTCTCAGCTTAACCCTGTGGAGCATTTGTCTATCAATATTGTTCTCTGAAGACAGAATCCTAACTATTTCCCTACAAGCATCCCAGTAGTCTCTTGCTTTAACATTCTCCTCCATTTTAATTAGTAATTACCTCCTGAAGTAGATGTTGTAATCCCGTTTATTCTTTCTAATACTAGAATAGTTACAGAATGCGGTTCAAAATCATAGATGAAATGATCATCTTTAAAATCGATATTTGTAAAGTTATCCGTTATCTTAACAACATCCGTTGAATTGAAATCAATGAATCCGTCTGTCCCAAACTTGTTGGGTTCTAAACCACCCCATGCAGGATTCGTACGTATAGGTCTTTTGTCTCTAGGCCCGATTCCGTCTTTCCAAAGGTAACCGGATGCGAAATTACCACCAGGCCACCTTATTATAGGGGGCTTTATTGTTCTAGTTGCCTCTAACACGTCTAGTCTCAGACCTCTAAAATTTGGCAGGAGCGAGTTTTCACCTACCCATACTCCACCGTATATACACCTCCCCAGATGCTCAATAAAATGGCCGTAGGTTTTAGGGTCGATCTCACCCATTATATCACTCGAAACCAGTATTTCCACGTTGAAATTTTGCCCAGGGCTTTGCACAAGACAATACATCATGGTCAAGATAATAAGCATCACTATTGGAAACAGTACTATAAGGTATATTTTTCCCTTATGCTCTACTAGCAATTTCCCAGAGGAAATATTCTTAATCCTCCCAAACGCTACAAATGCTTGTTAAGCTAACGCATGTTATGGTTACTGCGAACAGTTAATCTTTAAATTGAAGATTCATTGGAAAAAGTAAATAATGAGAATACTATTTTGACCGGGACGATTCGGGTTGGGCAACACATAAATCTGAGACAACCATTTTTAAATATGTGGTTTCAAAACCGCCCTATATATTAAGCATCGACTTGGGTACATCATCTTGTAAAACGATAATTTTCACGTTAGACGGTAAGAAGGTTTCTTCAGCATATGAAGAATACACTGTTATTCGTCCCCAGCCAGGATGGGCAGAGCAAGATCCTTCAGCCTGGTGGAAGGCTGTTGTAAAAACCATAAAGGGAGCACTTAAGAAGGGGGGAGTGAAGGGAAAGGAGATAATTGGTTTAGCAGTGGCTTCTCAAAGAGAAGCTGTAGTGCCTGTTCGTGGAGAACAGGTTCTATACAATGCTATAATATGGCTCGACAATAGAACACTACCTCAAGTAGAACATATCAGGGACACGTTTGACCCAAAAGAGATTCTCTCAATAACAGGCTTAAACATAAGCCCAGTGTTTTCAGCCTCTAAGATACTATGGCTTAAGGATAATGCTCCCGAATGTTTTAAGAAAACAGAATACTTCCTCTTTCCAAAGGACTATATCATCTTCAAGTTGACGGGGGAGAGAGTGACAGATTACTCTATGGCATCTAGGACAATGCTGTTCGACATTAGGAAAAAACAATGGTCGGATGAAATATGCTCAGCATTTGGCATAGATTTGGATAAGCTCCCGCCTGTTAAAGAGTCCCATGCGGTTGTAGGAGAAATCTCTTCCAAAGCTTCGAAAGAAACATCTCTTCCCCCCGGTATACCGGTCGTCAATGGCGGAGGAGATAGGCCATGTGAGTGTTTTGGAGCAGGGGTTATCGACGAGGGTTTTGTCAACATAGGAACGGGAACTGGAACCTCCTTTGAGGTTCCTCTATGGGAGCCGCGTCCAGATGAGAAGGGTAGAGTTAACTGTTGCTGCCACGTTATTCCAAATTTGTGGGAGTATGAATTCTCTATTTCAACGACAGGAGCCATACTGAGATGGTTTAGAGACGTATTTGGATATGAAGAGATAAGTAAAGCAAAGAAGACGGGTAGGGATCCATACGACTTTCTGATAAGAGATGCTTCTAAATTGGAACCTGGTGCAGGCGGTCTCCTATTTTATCCAAATCCAACAAGCATGTTTTCAACGAGTCCAGAAAATAGGGATTACGCCGTATTCTTTAGAGTTACGCTATCGCATTCGAAAAGCCATTTCGTAAGATCGATTTTGGAAGGCATTTCCTTCAAATACCTTAAGGTTCTAGAGTTACTAAAGGAGTTGAATATTAATGTGAGTGAAATGAGAATGGTTGGTGGAGAGACCAAAAGCGATTTCTGGAACCAACTTAAGGCAGATGTAATAGGCATGAGAATTAGAATACCACAGGTTGAAGACTCGGCCGCAATGGGCGCGGCTTTACTTGCAGGCATAGGAATAGGCCAATATCCAAGTATTAAGAAAGCAGTAGAATCCACTGTGAGAATAAAAAAGACATATGAGCCAAATATGTTGAATCATTCGATTTACATGGCTTTGTATAAAAACTATGAAGAAATACATAATTTTCTCTCGGCGATTATTTAATCTCATTAGGTTGGAACGATATTTTCGATTCAATACTCTATGTAGTTTCAAAGAGAACAAAATAGACTATGAACGAAATCAGATTTCGATCCGCAAAGCGATAGCCTAGATTTCATAATGGTACATGGTAAGGATAGAGTGTTTCTACATTATAGACTAAACAAGCTTAAATGTTCCTAAACGCGCATCTGTTTCCAAATTTGACCTGGCTGCCTGTTCAACACAACCCTCTTACGATAAATACTCCTAACCCTCCTGCGAGGCATGTCAGGGGGACGTTCCTTCCTCTCCAGCTTAGGAGTAAGGCTACGAACTTTTCCTGCCAGGGTAATGTTTCCATGCGTTACCATCTTCTCACCCCTCCAGCTATCTCTGAAAGGAAACGTGCAGACTCGCTTTTAAATATTGCCATTGAAACGTTTTCAGTATATCCCCAGTAATCCTCCGTCTTAACCGTCTCCTTAGACTTCATTCTAATTCAGTGCTTCACCATTAGGAAAAACAGATATGTTATTAAACTTGCAGTAGCTAAGCAAAATAAGACTCTCACCGTAGGCACATAGCAAACCCATAGATGCATTCTATTGGTGGAGAACACTAAACTTGTCAAGTG
>JAWBXT010000074.1:0-6149 GCA_038867695.1 Thermoproteota archaeon | reverse complement strand
GTTGGAGTAGGTGTTGGAGTTGGTGTTGGTGTTGGAGTAGGTGTTGGAGTAGGTGTTGGTGTTGGAGTAGGTGTTGGAGTAGGTGTTGGTGTTGGAGTAGGTGTTGGAGTAGGTGTTGGTGTTGGAGGTGGGCCTACAATAAACGTCGTGCTACCAGTA
Organism: Thermoproteota archaeon; assembly: GCA_038867695.1. Taxonomy (GTDB): domain Archaea; phylum Thermoproteota; class EX4484-205; order EX4484-205; family JAAOZP01; genus JAAOZP01. The sequence continues at coordinate 5,990 of JAWBXT010000074.1, read as the reverse complement.
TCCCCGCCTCCTGCAACATCAATAGTGTAAGTACCCGTGAGAGCATCTGTCGGGATTCTGTAAGTTGTTGAAGCAGTACCCTCATTAGTAGTGTGCAATTGTTTGACAAATACAATGCCCCCAACCGGGTTCCTGATTGTGAGTCCTAGGTCAGTATCTGGAGGTGCATTGGTTATGGTTATAGAGACGGTTTCTCCGGGGCTGTATGTCCCTTTGTCTGTTGAAACATTCATTGGGAAGGCATAGGTTTGGAGAAATATTATAAGTAGCATAAACAAGAGTAGGAAACTCAGAAAAGTCTTCATCTTCATATTCAATCTTCGTCACCTCCCAGTATTCAAGTTACTTGGAACGTTGTTCTACCTGGAGCGGATAGGGGTTGGAAATTACCCCCCATCTGAGAGGGCCAACCGTTCCATACATATACGTCAACAGTATAGTCTCCAACGGTTGCTCCCACCGGTATTAAATATCCTGACCCTGCTGTCTTCGTTCCCCCAGGCGGAATAACGTCTGTTATGAAACCGATGAACACGACATAATCGTTTGGATCAGTTATCTGCACAATTAACAGGTATTGCAGTGGGGGACCGTAGGCATATGCTTGAGATTGTATTGTTGATTCTACAGCAACATTCGACCCTCTTGGAAAAGAAGTCTGCGGGTTTCCGGTCATGTCCAACGTTCTGACGAGAGTTATAATTATTGGATATTGTTGACCTAAGATTAAGAGATACGGCAAAAGTAAAACAGCAATCATCAGAGTAGAAGCTACTGCCAGCGGAGGTAAATATCTAACAATTTTCCTACGGAATTTCATTTTTCTACATTTAAGTATTCGTTTAAAGAATTATATAAGCTTTTTGGAGGTTAGAACTCGTCTTTTAAATGAGTGATTACCATAGAGGAATTTATTAAGGCTCCACTCTGAATTTTCCAGACTGGAAACCTCCAGTACAAGCCAAATAAACAGTGTATTCCCCTGCCTCCGCCTCCCTAGATATTCTAAACCTGAACTCTAGAGTTCCATTCAAACTAGTATCTCCCTGATTAACGTAGGCTATGCCACCCTTTGGGTTTCTAACTTCGATGCCGACTACGATTCTGCCAGCGGGTGTCTTTATCAAACCGCCTAAGCCTCCGGTGTAGACACTGACGCTGACAGTAACCCAGTCACCCAGCTTATAAACCTCCTTATCTAGGGAGAAGTCTATAATAAAGCTCCTGGAACCATAGTATGCCGACATGAGTTCAACTCCGACGTAAGCGAGGACGATAACCGGTATTATTAAGAGAATAAGAATAGCCAGTTTCCATAATGTTAACTCTACAACTATTTCATGCTCCTTATTGTTCGTTAAAGCCGGCTGACCCATCACTCCCGATAATAAACATGCTTCTTTAAAAGTCTTTAAACCGGGATGGAAAGCACTCCAAGATTATAGACTGCTTGAAGAGTGAAATTCAGAGAGAGAACTATGAGCAGTATGGACAGAGTTTTTTCCTTAATCAGATAGGCTCCTAATGCTGAGAAAACTGGGGAGGGAAAGTTAAAGAAGAGTCTGGAACCCATTAACCCATCCATAGCATAGAGGGGGAGAAGGACAAAAGATGAGGTCAGCATAAATAACCTGGATTCCTCCCTAATTTCTAACCTCAGCAGGTTTGCAAGACCGTAAAGCGTGAGCATAAGGTAAATGCTGTTCGCAATAAAACTGCTGTAAAGGCTTGTAAACAAGTATATTGTTCCGCTGGTAAAGTTAAACAGGTTCTCAAAGCTGACGATTCTCATAGCAGTCCTGCCTGCGCTTGCAAGCGGCGGGGTTCCCTGGCCTGAAGCCATGTAGCTGGTGAACACGTTGGACAGTAGCGCGGAGGCAAGCATGACGACCAGAGTATTCACATGTCTGATGTTTCTGCTCCTCCAGAAGGAAGCGAGGAGCGTGAAACCCAGTATGGCAGAGTAGTAGACACTCGTATAAGGATGTATAAGGGGAGTGAGAAAGGACAGTGTTGAAACCAGAACATACTTCAGAAAACCCTCCCTCCACGAGATAATAATACCCGCCAGAATATTCATCATAATCAGCGCAACCATGTTCGACTGGTAGGAAGAATACAGGCCCACAGTCGTCTGAACCCCCGCTAAAGTAAGCAAAGCTGCCAGTGAAGCCAATCCCCCTGAGTCGAACAGCTTAGAGGAAAGATAGTAGTAGGAGGCGGTTAAGCCCAGCAGCCAGAAAACCGGGGCAAACTCCAGTATCTGGAGCATCGGCAACCCACTGGCCTTCTGAAGCATGTGGAAAAACAGGTAGAACAGAGGCCTGTCTGAACAATTGGCAAAGACAAACCTGACAGGGTCCTCTGCCTCATCCACGTTTTTCAGGATCAAAGCATACGACTCAATGTCGACTCCAGTCGGCCCTAAACCCGGGTTAAGCTTAGGAAAATAGCTGTAGGCTGATAGGTAAACGGAGAAAACCAGGGAGAGCAGGAAAAGGATTTTCACAAGCCTTCTGCTGAGAAACTCCCGGATTACAATGTTTTTAACAAGAGTCACGCTCAGGCTCCTCCTCCTTATCATTTGAAGATAGCTTGGGAGGAATGCTCCAAACGGCATTAAGACGTAGCAGATTACCCCGAAAGGCTGCAGCGTCGCGTAAAGCTTCACCCAGGTAAGCGTCGCCGAATCCAGGGGCTCAGTGTCGAACGGTAGAAACGGAAATATGAGTAGGTACGCGAATATGATTCCTGTGAAAACCAGCATCAATATTGAAAGTGTTTCACGTAGCTTGTTTAAATCTAAGCGTTTCCTCAAGGCAAAAACCGTAACCAGAATCCAGCATAATGAAACCGTGAGCTGCATAAAATAGTCTAAGAAGAGCATCACAGCTAAAACAGGCAGCGACGCGGCGGCAAGCCTCCAGCAGTCTGAAACAAGAAGCGGTATTGCCAGAGCCACCGCAAGATATGGCAGAAGCCACCAGTCAAGCCTGAAAAACTCTGAAAAACTAACACGCCTAACCGCGAAATATATTCTCGGAGAAACAAGATTCATAAGCAAAATGTAAGCCAGAAGCAGGCTTAAAGAGAAAAAGAGGTAAGTTGACCGTCGAACAAGGCTTCTGTTGAAAACCCTCTGGCGAACAGTTGAAGCCGCGTCCTCAAGCCTCGCCAAACCCGTTTTTAAAAATGGTTAAAACAATTTAATCTTTTCCAAATGATAAAAGTTAAAAAAATAAAAATAATTATGGTTCTGAACACTGTCTTTTTAAAGGGAAAAACTTATATCCCTGCATCTTATTAGCATATAATAGTGAATAATGCTTGCACCCCCCTGAGCAAGCGCTCTTTAAAGACACAGCGCTAGCAACAACCCCTGAAGACAGCATCACCTACGAGAAGCTTAGAGCAGTCTTAGAGAAGTCTTACCGCAACGGAAACTGGCGTAGACTAAGCTTACTCGAAAGGGCCCTTTACAAGGGGGGTATGCAGCTCGCCATGTTGAGGGGCAAGATAGTAAACCCCTCCTTGGTCGACAGGATTAAACTAATCATTTCAAAACTTGTCCAAACCCCCGTAGCCAGAATCCTCCAGATGGCTAGGGAGCAAGCCTCCCGCCTACTGGAACTATACGGTAGGAACGGGGTCTTCAAATGGGTGCCGAGCGTTAAACAATGGCTTAAAGACCCTGAGTACCTGCTCTGGCTCGGGGCTAAGCAACTCGTCCTTAGAAACCTAGGATACGTGTGAGGACGCCTCACCCAGTTTCCGCAGACGAAATGAAAACAATGTGGAAAGGGTGTTGAGAGAAGGATGATTGGAGTAATACTTGCAGCAGGCAGGGGGACAAGAATGCGCCCATACTCTAACGCGGTGAACAAGGAGATGGTTCTCGTCGGAAAGTATCCTGTAATAGAGTACATAGTTAGGGCTTTAACAAGAAGCGGGGTGAGGAAAATGATCATAGTGGTTTCCGAGGGGAAGAGCCAGATAAGCAACTATTTCCAGGATGGGAGTGATTTTGGAGCGAGCATAGCCTACGTCTACCAGAATTTTAAGAAGGGGGAGGGTACGGCTAAGGCCGTCCAGGCTGTTGAAGAATGGGTCAGCGGGAGCTTCATCATGGTTTACGGAGACTCGTTCTTCTACCCCACTGACTTCTTCAGGGAGATGGTGGAGAGATACGGGAGGGACGGTGAAGACGCGCTTCTAGCAGTTTACCCGATGAGAGAATTCGAAGAATACGGGCTTGTTAAAACAAGAGGGGGAAGGGTTGAGGATATTCTGGAGAAGGTTGACGAGGAGAAGGCTAGGGAAACCATGGTAAACGGTTACTACCCTGTTAACTCTGGGCCAATGATATTCAGCGAAGAGGTTTTCAGCTACATCAGGAGGGTTAAAGAATCCCCCTCCAAGGAATACTGGATCACGGACGCGATAAGACTCATGGCCAAGGAGAGAAGGGTTTCAGCATACTTCATATCCGGCAGCGTTTTCTGGAGGGATATTGGTAGAATGAGTGCGAGGCTTGAGGCTGAAAGATTCATCCTTGAGAAGGAAGCTGGCTTAACCAAGGAAAGACCCTTAGAACTGTTGGAAAAGACTTGAGCAGGGAAAAGCCTTACGTATTTGCGTGCATTCCAGCATTCAACGAGGAGAGGGCAATACCGAGCGTAGTAATCAAAGCCATGAGGCACGTTGACAAGGTTATCGTGTGCGACGACGGGTCAACAGACCTAGCCGGGGAAATATTAGAAGACCAGAAATATCCATTCTAAAATCATTGAATCAGGCAGAGAAGATGAATTTAAAGACAGAAACCTTAAAAACTTAGAAAATATATTTTAAAGAAGGGACAGATATGACTGAGCTTGGTACGATGACTATCAAGGTTCCCGCTTGGGTTAAGGTAGAGGAAGTTAGAGAGAATGTTGAAAAGTTGCTTGAGGAGAAGTACGGGATTGTAAGCGTCGAGTCTCTCAGAAAAAGGTTCGATATAAAAACCCTCAAAGAAGACATAGATATCGACGAGCACAAGGTTCTAGCATTAAGGGAAGCTGAGAAAAAGAGGTTACAAGGCCTCTGACCATACTAGATACAAGCATAGTCATCGATCGCGTTAAGAAGAGGATGCAGTTGGATGAGGCGGTAACAATAGTAACCTTGATAGAATTCCCATCTCTATTGGAATACTCCAAGTTCCAAGGTAGCGTCGTGTATCCAACAAGAAGCGATCTAGACCTTGCAGTTGAACTACAAATTAAGATGAAGAACAAGGGCAGGCTTAAACCCTTCTCAGACCTACTGACAGCCGCCATATGCATAAACCGGAACGAGGAACTCGTAACGAAAGACATTAATTTCAATGAAATCGCTGAAGCATCGAAGCTTAAGCTCAGGGTTGAATAGGCCCTTCATAGTTGCGTGTATTCCAGCGTTCAACGAGGAGAGGACAATAGCCAGTGTAGTAATTAGGGCTATGAGGCACGTTGACAAGGTTATCGTGTGCGACGACGGGTCAACAGACCTAACCGGGGAAATAGCTGAAAAGCTGGGGGCAGAAGTGATGAGACATGAGAGAAACCAAGGGTACGGCGCAGCTCTCTCCACGCTCTTTGAGAAAGCCAGAGAGATAAATGCAGACATTTTGGTTATGATAGATGCAGATGGACAGCATAATCCGGATGAGATACCCAAACTATTAACACCCATCATTAACGGTGAAGCAGACATAGTTATAGGCTCAAGGTTCATAGGAAAGACCAGAGAGAAAATACCCAGATACAGGAAATTCGGGATAAAAGTGATAACGAAGCTTACGAAAACAGCATCGTACAACAACATTACAGATGCTCAATCGGGGTTCAGAGCATACAACAGGAAAGCAATAGAGAAAATCCATATAAGCGAAGCCGGAATGGGCGCAAGTACTGAAATACTCATAAAAGCAAAAGAGAATAACCTGAAAATAACCGAAATACCGATTA
>JAWBXT010000073.1:0-6149 GCA_038867695.1 Thermoproteota archaeon | reverse complement strand
TACATCATGTACTGAACGGATAATATTGAAAATGGATAAGCTAAATATTAAGCAATGTTTTTTGACGACAATGTCTTGAGAATCAGAATTTCCGAGATTAATTCTACAATAAGCGAGCTACAGATTAGTTTCTAAACCGTTTTACGCAACTTAGCATTGATGAAAAATATTCCTAAGACACAACACAGTGGTTCTCGCGAATTCGTTGTCTCCTTGTGTATGCATATTGTTGTTGAAGTTTACGTTAAACTCCAACAACCTAAAGAGAGGATTAATCATTGCCGAAAGGCTAACTTATCTCTTTACAGGTGGGCTTGAGTCTAGTCGGGCTACGTAATCTACTGGTCCACCGTTACCGACCGTTGAGGATGAGAAGGTCTACAAAGCGGTGAGGAGCGACTTTAAATCTTTAAGTAAGAGGAAAACGATTGTTAAACAGACTGGCAATGGGCTTTGTTAAGGTTAAGAATAGTAAACCTTGTCGAGAAAGATGGTTTAACATTAAGGTTAAAATGAAATGATTTTTGGTTTTTTGGTAGATTAATTCACCTGAATATAAGTTTTATGACTTTTAATAATATATGCTGGAAAAACTTATATATCGCATTAAGCTTTTTAAATTGATGACCCTGCTTAGTAGAATGGGTAAAATATCAGCAATGTTAACTATTTTGCTCATAATGCTTTTACAAGTCTTCATAACAAACGTTTATGCTCAAAAAGTTGAGGTTTATCCTGGTTCTGGCGCTGCTCAAATCGTGTTTTACGACGCCTCTGACAAGGAGATTGCATCCATGAATTTCCACTATAGCGGTGCTATTGAAAACGTTAATATGCAAAATAGGCTAGTTGCCAGATTCATCGAGTTCTTCGTATGGATGAATGAATGGGATCAGCGTTGGGCCACCGTAATAGGAGAGCCCACAATAGAAGAAAAACCAAAAAGCGTTAAGATAATAGGTGCTAAAAGCCAGTTTAAAATGCACCCATTCGACATAGTCACTAACGTGACGGTTACAAATACGGGGCTGCTCATATTCGACGGTGTATTGATTGCTACGGGCACGAGTAGCGAAACCCAGTGTACAGCATTCCTTCTCAAAATGGTTGCTGAAGAATTCGATAAGGCGATTTTCAAAGAAGGCGATGAAATCAAGGAGTGTACTATCCCCTCATTTAAGGAAGCAGATACAATTTATACTGCAAGTAAAACGGTTTACTGGGTTGATTTAGTTGCAGTTGACGGTAGTTTCGGCATAATAATGATTGACCTGAATCCTAGAACGCATAAGGGAGGATTCCTTATAGAAGACTGGAGACCAGATCCCTACGCGCGTACTCCTGTCCAATGGCGTCACGTGGCATGGGGAACGCTACCAAATCCGGGAGAGGTTAGAAGGTCCACCGTAGCAGTATTCTTCCACGGTCCTGGAGATTACAGAAATTACATAAACATTGTCAATCCGCTTTCAGAGCTTGGTATTGTAAGATCTGAAGCTGAGGAAGCTGTTGAAATATTCACTGTTCCTGATGCTAAGAGTCTTGCACAACAAGCACTGGATAAGGCTAAACAAGCCCTGGCCATGCTTATGGAGACAGGTAATGTTCAAGATATTCAACCATTGGTAGAGCAGGCTAAAAGCCTCCTCGACCAGGCTAGGGCTGTTGAAGGAGGTACTCCTCCAACACCTACTCCAACCCCTGCTGCAACACCAACTCCCACTCCAACACCTACTCCAACACCTACTCCAACCCCTGCTGCAACACCAACTCCCACTCCAACACCTACTCCAACACCTACTCCAACCCCTGCTGCAACACCAACCCCAACTCCAACCCCTGCGCCTGGAGCTCCTATAGAAATAATAGTAGTAGCCGTAATTATGATAATCATAATCATAGTGGTCGTCCTACTTTTAATTCTGATCAGACGTAAGAAATCTGCTTAATCCGTTTCTTAATTTTTTACTTTTTACAACAAGTTATTGGAAAATTCACTTAAAACTGTTATTATGGCTTAAACCATAGAGGAACCATTATATTAGGCTATTGCGACATGTGAAGAATGTTTCAAGATGACTGCTGTAAATATATAAGATACTTGTAGTGGGTTATTTAAAATATGCTCCAGAATAAGCACTGTAGAGCTATAGGTGTCTTGAGTGCAGTAATAGCGTATCCATTTATAGTTATCTCGGTAGTATTAACCCCCTGGTTTAACTTTTACGATAACGCATTAAGCGACTTAGGAAATATAGCTTGGAATGCTCCTGTTGCGTATGTGTTCAATTTCGGAATGATTTTTTCAGGCTTCTTAATTGCATCGTTTGCCATAATGATTTCTTTTAAAAACTATTCGTGGAAGTACTTACTCTGGTCTATTCCACTAGTATTTGCCGGCGTGTTTCTTATGTTGATCGGCGTGTTTCCGGAAGATGCTGGAACGATACATAAGCTGGTTTCAATAATATTCTTCCTCCTTTTGATTTTCATAATGCTTATATATAGTTTTTGCTCAAGAGCCCTAGGGACATCGGCTACGGGGATTGTTGCTTTAGTCTTCAGTATTATGTCAGTTGCGGTTTGGATGGTAAAGTGGGGATGGAAGGGAGTTGCAATACAGGAAACGGTTGCATCTATAATGGCATCCATATGGCTTCTACTAGTTGCGATACAGAAGCTTGAAAAATAATAGCCTTAGAAAGGCTTTAAATCGACAAAACTATGTAGGGATGTTTATTCTTCCCTAATGCTGATCAAGGTTAAATTTTAAAATCTGTATTAAAGTAACTCAGTTTCATTAATAAGCCTGTGTCTTTTCATAAAGACTGCTGTAGCCAAATCTTAATCGCTAAACCAGTAGAGTCAAATACCGTTATTTCCTTTTCCATTTTCCTACTGTGATCCTCCTAGTTTTGCATGTATTTATTCGCATTCAAAGTCCCTTTGAAATTGGAACATTCAATTCACCATAATGACAAGCTTGATCGTAATCGTCTACAACGACTTTTACTCTTCCAAGATCTCCAGGTCAAACTCTTTTTCCAGGAAACATCGGTCTTACGGCGTTGATACGACCTCTTCACTAACCCATTTGTTCCTAAACTATAAGTTAAATTACTGAAATAGTTGTTAAAAGAATGTAGTGGCCCTCTACAGCTTTTTAGATAAGTATATAAAAGCGACATTAGTGGAGATAAAATTTAAGTTCACGTCTAAATATTCTAAGAAAACATGAGGGGCGGGGTCTCAAGAATTAGATTCGCTTTAATGCTCTACATAATTCTAGTATTTTTGCAAGTTGGTTTTTCAAGAGTAAACTCACAGTTTCAAAGCGGGTTTGAAATAGTTGAAAGAACAAACGAGGTTGAAGTGGCTTATTTTGAGATGGGAATAGAGAAGTTTAGGGTTGTAATAAATAAGAATGGAGGCCTCTCCCAAGTCTTGATTTCTCAAGTACCGTATACTAGCGTAGCTGGTTGCTACGTTTGGAATTCATGGGAACAGACATGGAATTCCTATCGTAGGGCTCCTCCCATTATTGAAAATAAGGGTGATTATGTTGAAGCACGCTTCTACGGCAAGTATACTAATGCTGAAATCTACATAGATACGAATTACACTATTTCGAAAACTGGCCTCATCCTTATTTCAAACGCTATAGAGGCAAGAGCAGACTTGCCAGATATAAGAAACACATTATGGATGATCTACTTCCCAGTCGATATTTTTCAAGATGAGAAAGCATATGTTAAACTCGAGAAGAGAATGGTGGAAATATCCCTGCCGCGAGAAACAGCTAGCGGCGACTTCGTTGCTACAAACGATATTCTCTACTGGGTTGATTTTAGCAAAGGAACTGAAGGTATTACCTTCATAAATATGGCTCCAGGATCTGACATATGGTACTCGGCTGGAGTGAGGGATGAAAGGCAATGGGGTTACCATAACGTTTACGGTGTACGTATTACACATAAGCCTGAGGGGCAAGGAAGCATGAGTATTGGAGATAAAAGATTCTCAAAAGTGGCTTTGTATATTCATAGTGGAGGGTATCAATCGAATGAAGAATTCCTCAATTTAGTTTCAGGGCTTGCTTCTGCGCAGGTTGAATGCGAAAAGGCACTTAAAAAGTATAGGCAGGATACTGAGGCTTGGATACTTGCTTCTCAAGCAATGGAGATAGTCAATTCCGGTCTAAATAAGCTGATTATCGGTGATGAAGAAGGAGCTAAAACAGCTCTTGAAAACGCTAACAGTATTATCCAGAAGATGAAAACGGCTGGAGGAGAAGCAATGCCTAATCTTATAATAATTACTTTAACAACAGTAGTAATAGTCATAATCGGATTAATATTCTTACGAAAAAGAATCAGAAAGAAATAGCTTGCGAATAAGTTCTCTTTTGAGTATTTAACATAGAATGGGAAAATTCTAATTCTCTTTGCAGTTTTTAAACCCTTTCTTTTAAGAAATAATCATGTTAACGATACTGAATGCTATTTTCCAACTTTCTCTTCGACTTCTTTTCTCCCTTTTTCCAATTCCAATGCTTGTTCCTTGTCTTTTTTCAGGAGGAGTGCTTGAAATTCACCTACGTGAGTCTTTTCTTCCATGGCTATATCCAGTAAAATCTTCTTGATCTCCTCGTCACTAGTTGTTTGAGCAAGTTGTTCGTAAAGGTTTATGGCGTCTAACTCAGCTATTATCGCAACACGAAGTATCTCCTTATTAATTTCTTCTTTTCCAATTCTCTCTACATTGACTGGAACCTTTGAAATCATCCGTTCTTAAAATATTGCAATTACACCTTTTTAAATCTTATTTAAACTTACTCAAGCAAGTACCTTACTACCCACTCTAAATTTTTCTCTCTATGTACGCTAATATACTCATGACCCGCTCCATAGTATATTGCTAATTCCTTCTTATTTGAGGCAAGATGGTTGAAAGTTGCGAACACCGTGGATGGTGGACATGTAACGTCTAAAAGACCTACTGACATTAGCATGGGACACTTTATATCCGGTGCAAAGTTCATAGCGTCGAAGTAGGAAAGGGTTTCAAAAACCTTACTGAAATCATTAGGGCGTGTCTTTAAATATCTTGAAATCTCGAGATATGGGTCTGTCGTAGTTACTTCAACAGCTCTTTCAAAATGACATAGGAAAGGTTCTTCAGATAATGCTAAAGCCATCTTCCCGTTTAATGCTACAGTTACAAGCGTTAAACCCCCACCTTGACTCATACCCATAACCCCAATCCTATCATTCATAACGCATTCTATTTCAGCCAGAAGTTTTGATGCGCGAAAACAATCCATGTAAACATACCTGTAATAGTAAGTGTTCTTGTCCAATATCCCCTTCGTCATATGTCCAGTAATGCTTCCAGAAGGGTATTTCGCGTAATCAGGAGTCTCACCGGATTGTCCTCTGATGTCAATAGACATTACAACAAGCCCCTGTAAAACCCACATCAAATGTTCTGAAACCATTCCCTTGTTAGATCCATAACCGTGGAAATGTAAGAGCGCTGGAAAAGGACCTTCTCCAACGGGTTTGAGAAACCATGCGTGCACGGGAGTATTATCCATGAATCCGTTGAAAACTAATTGATAAGCCTCTATTTTCTTAACAGGATACTCCATCTTTTTCAAAACTGGATTTAGAGGCTGTTCTTCGGAAAGCTTAATATTCTCTTTCCAGAAGCTTTCAAAATCACCTCTTTTTGTTAAAGGCGGTTTATAGTTTTTCAACTGTTCTAAGGGTAAGTCTATTATGGGCATATCCCGCTCGTAGCTCAGAAAATATTAATCTTTAACTTTGTCATTTTCTGAAAATACCCAGTTTCAGGTTTACATTTCAACATATTGCAACAATCGTCTAGGATATTACGTATACCAAATCACCCAACGTTATGCTAAAAGGAATGTGTAAAATAGGTTAAACTTAAATATCGTTTTCATTATGATTAAAAAACCGAGTTGGAGAGCGACATATACTTCATTGGAATAGACCTTGGTACTCAAAGTATGAAAACTTTGCTTGTACAAGGGGAAACAGGCGCAGTAGTGGGGAAGGCTACAGAGAGTTACGGTTTAATCGAAAACCTGCCTCCTGGTCATAAAGAACAGGACCCGCAGGTTT
>JAWBXT010000072.1:0-6211 GCA_038867695.1 Thermoproteota archaeon | reverse complement strand
GGACTTCGGTTGGACTGTTGCACATGATCAAGCCAAGAGTTATGTTGAAAAATCTTTCCCTGGCTTAGCACTACTTTCATAGAATCCGTCCCTGAAGTTGCAAGGTACATAGAGAGGCTTGTTGCGGAAGAGAATGTTGACGTGGTTTTTACAACAAGCTCTGATTTTATGGATCCAACAATAGAGATTGCTAAGAAATATCCTAATAAGATATTCTTCCATTGCAGCAACTTTAAGCGACTTCTTAATTTGGGAACATACTTTGCAGATTTTTTACCAGATTTATTACTTGAATGGTCTCATGGCTGGTGCTTTGACTAAGACGAATAAAGTAGGTTATGTTGCTGCTCATCCGATACCTGAAGTAATAAGGCATATCAACGCCTTTGCCCTAGGTGTTAAGGAATCAAATCCAGAGGCAAGAGTATATGTTAGATGGCTCTTTGAATGGTATGCTCCTACTCGTGCTAGGGAGGCTGCTCAAGCATTAGTAAGTATAGGTGTTGACACAATAGCCTTTACGGAGGATTCTACAGCTATTGTTGAATTTGCTCAACAACAGTACAGGGAAGGGAAGCAGATATACGTGTTCTCGCATTATAGTCCTATGCAGGATGTAGGTCCAGACGTTGTTGTCAGCGGCCAGATAGTGCATTGGGAGGTGATATATTCAGATATACTTATGAAGATTAAAATGGGTCTTTACAATAATACTAATCTGGAAAACGTGGATTACCTCTGGATGCTTAAAGAAGGTGCTGTAGAATTAGGCGGTAAACCCGGTGTGCCGATAAATCCGAAATTTATTGACGAGTTGAATAAGAAATATCTGCCTGGGACAACGCTGAGCGTGTATGATGCTGTTATGAGTAGGCTTGCGTTAATGAAGAATGTTAATGTGCCTTTTGACCCATTCACCGGACCAATAAAGGACCAGGATGGAAACATCCGAATTCCAGAAGGACAGAGGGCAACGATAGAACAGCTTTTTACAGAAAAGATGAACTGGTTTGTTGATAACATAATTGGTTCTCCTTCAGGATGAAGAACAAAGAGAATACTCGTTTCCTATTTTTTCTCTTATATTTTTCTCATCTTCCAAAAGTGTTGATTAAACTTGAATGGTGATCGGAATTATCTGGTTGAGATGCGTGGAATCGTGAAGAGGTTCCCTACGGTAGTTGCACTAAGCAGCGTCGATTTTCGAGTGAAAAAGGGGGAAATTCATGCATTACTCGGTGAAAACGGTGCTGGCAAGACTACGCTGATGAGAATACTATACGGCATGTATCAGCCTGATGAAGGAGAGGTTTTCATGGAGGGTCGTAGGGTGAAAATTAACTCTCCTAAAGATGCTTTAAAACTTGGAATAGGAATGGTTCACCAACACTTTATGCTTATTGACAGATTAACCGTATTGGAAAACATTGCACTAGGCCTAGAAGGGATTAGGATCCCATTTAACGAGATAAGGAGTAGGGTTGACGAATTATCTAGAACATACAGTTTAAAGATAAACTTGGATGCGAAAATATGGCAGCTTTCAGTTGGAGAGCAGCAAAGAGTCGAGATATTGAAGACACTGTATAGAGATGTCAAGCTATTGATATTAGATGAACCAACTTCGATTTTAACGCCAATCGAGTCGGAAGAACTTTTCAAATCGCTTAGAAACATGGTGGAATCAGGCAAGTCTATTGTATTGATAACGCACAAGCTAGACGAGGCTTTAAGAGTCAGCGATTCCATAACCATTCTTAGAAAAGGTAGGGTTGTAGCTTCAGAGATAAAGAGGGATGAAGCAAGTAAGTTTGACATAGTGAGCATGATTGTGGACAAGTCCTTAGATTTCAAGCCGGGTAGGATTAAGAAAAGCGTTGGCGAGGCTAGAATTGTACTAGAAGTCAATAATCTTAGAGTCCTTGATGATAGGGGTAATATTGCAGTGAAAGATGTCTCCTTCACCCTAAGAGAGGGTGAGATACTTGGAATAGCTGGAGTCGCAGGTAATGGTCAAAAAGAACTGGTAGAAGCGCTTACAGGATTGAGGAGGATTGAAAAGGGCAGTGTTAAAATACTTGGAATCGACGTTACAAATAATCCGACAGAAAAGATAATAGGCTTAGGTGTCGCGTATATTCCTGAGGATAGGCTTAGATACGGCGTAGCACTGGATTTGAGCGTTGCCGACAATATCATCATGAAGCTTTATCGAAGAAAATTCTCTAGAAGGTTTTTCCTGGATGAGAAAGCGATTAGAAATGAGACTGAAAGGCTTATCCAAGATTTTGAAATAGTCGCATCCAGCATAGGGGCTCCGACTAATTCCCTCTCAGGCGGGAATATTCAAAAATTGATAGTTGCCAGAGAATTATCGATGAATCCTAAGATACTTATTGCGAGCAATCCTACCTCAGGCCTAGACGTGGCCTCGACCAACTACGTGCACTGGGTCCTCCATAGGCTTAGAACTTCTGGAAGCAGTATCCTACTCGTCTCGGAGGATCTGGATGAAATCCTAGCTTTAAGCGATAGGATAATTGTCATGCGCGACGGAAGGATAATCAGGGAGTTTGAGGAAGAGGCTTCGATAAACGATATAGGTCTTGCAATGACCTTGAAAGCGACTTGAAAATGGAGACTAAGGAGCTGAGAATTTAATGCGGGCTTTAAGCTTTAAAGTAGAAATCGAAAGAAGACTATCAACTTCTAAAATTAATAACATACTTATCAAGGCCTTCTCCATAATTCTATCCGTCCCCTTCATAGGCCTTTGGTTTGCAATATACGGTGTTAACCCATTAGACGCTTACACCAAGATATTCATGGGAGGATTAGGAAGCATATACGGCCTTTCTGAGACGATCGTTAAAATGCTCCCAATAGGGTTATGCGCACTGGGTCTTACCGTGGCTTACAAGGCTAGGGTTTTGAACATAGGTGCTGAAGGCCAGCTTATAATGGGTTCGATTGCAGCAACATGGGTTGCCCTATACTCCAACATTCCTCCGAGCCTAACCATTCCAGTAATGCTGTTAGCAGGTTTTCTCAACGGGGTTGCATGGGCCCTAGTCCCAGCCTTATTGAAAACCAAACTTGGAGTTAACGAGGTTATTGTCACGCTGTTGATGAACTACATCTCCCTCAACATCTTGAACTACGTTGTAACAGGACCATGGAGAGGCGTAGCCCAATGGGGCTTCCCGCAGACAGACCCGTTTCCAAGCTACGCTAGACTTCCCCTCTTAGCCGGAACTAGGATACATTACTACACTCTAATCATACTCCTTGCTTCAACGATAATCCTATACATCTTGATTAATAAAACCACCATTGGATACGAGATTAAACTAGTGGGAAGTAATCCTGATGCAGCTAGGTACGCTGGAGTAAGTGTTTCAAGAACCATCTTTCTGGTAATATTAGTAAGCGGCGGCCTCGCGGGAGTAGCGGGAGTAGGCGAAGTAGCTGGTATACAGGGAAGGTTGATAAGAGGGATCTCCCCGGGCTACGGGTATACAGCGATAATCCCAGCCTGGCTCGGAGGACTAGACCCCTTGGCTACACTTGCAGCATCTTTCTTCATAAGTGGGCTTATGGTTGGAGGAGACAACATACAGGTCTCACTGAGGCTCCCCTCGGGCCTTGTATACTTGTTCAACGGGACGATTCTCATATTCGTTATAAGTGGGGAATTTCTCACTCGATATAGGATTGTTCTCCAGGTTGGTGAGAGGAGAATTTGGATATAGCTGCATCATTATTAGCTGAGGCTGTTAAAGCTGGAACACCCTTGTTATTCGCAACACTCGGTGAAGTCTATTGTGAAAGATCGGGTGTCCTCAACCTCGGGCTAGACGGCATAATGACAATCGGAGCATTAACGGGCTTTGCTGCGGCATGCATTACGGGATCTGTTTGGCTAGGTTTTCTAGCGGCAATGGTAGCAGGAGGAGTATTCTCTCTGATTCACGCTTTCACAAGCATAAGCCTTGGGATAAACCAGACTGTCTCAGGGCTTGCAATCGTAATGCTCGGAACTGGTATTAGCAGCCTATTGGGTAAGAAGTACGTCGGCCTCTCCCTGAGCGACAGGCTTATGCCAATAAACATACCGGTTTTATCAGAAATCCCCGTTCTAGGCGGATTATTCTGCAATGACCCGCTTGCGTACGCAGGAGTTGTACTCGCAATAGTCATGTGGTACATACTCTTTAAAACAAGGATAGGCATAATCATAAGGGCAGTAGGGGAGAAACCTGAGGCTGTTGACGCAGCTGGAATCAACGTGTACCTCATGAGATACGTATGCGTGTTTCTAAGTGGTGTTCTAGGGGGACTAGGAGGAGCGTACGTTTCACTCTACTACACTCCTGGCTGGAGGGAAGGCATAATGATGGGCAGGGGATGGATTGCACTCGCACTAACAATATTCTCCATTTGGAACCCCATTGGAAGCGTCTTTGGAGCCTTCCTCTTCGGAGGCGTTGAAGTATTGCAGTTTCACCTCCAAGAATACGGTATTCCAGCTAGTCTGCTCGGTGCACTTCCATACGTTGCCACCATCATAGTGCTCATTGTAAGCTCATTCGGCTTTGTTAAAAAGAGGCTTGGCGCACCTGCAGCCTTAGGTAAACCGTACAGAAGAGAAGGCTAAATTCACTCCTGATAGTGTTTATTAGGATTAAGCGAAAGAATATAAAACACTGGACTAAATGAAATGGGAAAATGACAGAATATCTCGCTGAAAATGCATCATGTGAACACGGGATGAAAACTGTCGAAGAACAAGAGAGAAGGCTCAGAGAGAGGATGAGCAGAGTGAAACATAAGATTGCAGTGATCAGCGGCAAGGGTGGAGTAGGTAAAACAATGGTGACTGTAAACCTTGCCATAGCTTTCGCTAAGATTGGTTCGGGCAAGATAGATATTCTAGATGCAGATATCCATGGTCCATGCGTACCCCGCATGCTTGGCATGAAAGGGAGAACGTTGAAAGCAGGTCCACTGGGTGCCTTTCCCGCAGAAGGCCCATTAGGAATCAAGGTTGTTTCAATCGACTTCTTATTACCAAGCCAAGAAACACCGGTCATATGGCGTGGTCCCCTTAAAATGTCGGCAATCAGGCAATTCCTATCCGACATTGCTTGGGGGGGATCTTGATACCCTCCTCATTGATCTTCCTCCTGGGACTGGTGACGAGGCGCTTAGCGTTATGCAGCTACTGCCTGAGATGGATGGTGTTATTATTGTCACAATACCTTCAGAGGTTTCTCAGGACGTGGTTAAGAAAGCGGTAATGTTCGCGAAGGAGCTTAACATACCGGTAATAGGCGTGGTTGAGAACATGAGTGGCTTAATATGTCCTAACTGCGGGACGAGGATAGACGTTTTCAAAACGGGGGGAGGGGAAGCAATGTCTAGAGAGTTGGGAGTCAATTTCCTAGGAAGAATCCCTTTGGATCCGCGTATATGCGAAGCATCCGACGAAGGTGTGCCCTTCATAATAAACCAGGAGGGCTCGCCCGCAGCCAAAGCCTTCGCTGAAATAACTAAGAAAATATGGGTATTTCTTTCTTAAAAGGAAGGTGCATCCCAAAAATCTTCGGAGCATAAATATAAATGGGAGAGGAGCGGCGTATAATAAGGAGATGGGTGCTTAATGTCCGGTGAGAAGGAGGCTATTCAACCAAGAATTCTACATCCCTGCCACCAAGTTGCTGAACGCGAGAAAATGGTTTGGGTTTGCGACGGGGCTGCAAACGTTGGTCAAATAGGACATGAAGTAGGGGTTTTACTCACAAACATGGGTAAGGCTAGAATGTGTTGCACAACAGCCCTAGCAGCAGGCTCAAAACCACATCTAGACATAGCTGAAAGAGCTAGAATGAACATAGTAGTAAACGGTTGCGGCAACAGATGCGCCTCAAAAGTTTTAGAGAAAGCTGGGAAAAAGATCGACTATGAGATCGACATATCAAAATACCTCCGTAAAATACCGACTCTTGATATTTACGAGGCAGATGTGGAAAAAATAGCGCAAATAATAATTGAAGAAGCAAAACTATAAGCATCATACACGCTGTTTCGAGGCTTCCTTAGAAAGGTCATTCTAACTAGCTATGAAACGGTTACCAAGTAAGTTGATTTAGAAAATAAACCTTAAGAAAAAGTTTAAATTCGCTGTCTAAAAACGACTGTCTCATGGTGA
>JAWBXT010000071.1:0-6251 GCA_038867695.1 Thermoproteota archaeon | reverse complement strand
GATATCCAGCAATCCTACCACCTGGATCTACATATCTAAAAACTACATATCCCTCCTCCTCCATTAATTCAATAGTTTCTTTTGAAGCAATAAATCTCCCTTCGGCATGATTCACAGGGATGTATAATATTTTTGAGTTTAGATTTTTTGTCAATATACATTTGCAATTTTCCTCATGTTTAACGTAGATCCATCTATCTATAAACAAGCCTTTTTCATTTAAAGCTAATGTAGCCTCCTGTTTCAAAAAAGGCTTCTTAAGTGCTGGTAACAGTCCCGCTTTAACTAAGGCTTGAAAACCATTACATATTCCTATTATAGCTCTTCCTTCGCTTAGAAAATTCTCGATTTCTCTTCTAAGTCGATACTTAAGTTGATTTGCTAGTAGTTTACCTGCTCCCAAGTCATCCCCATAACTGAAACCTCCAGGTATGCAGAAAATATGGTAATCATTTAAATCCACTTCGTTTTTTAAAAGTTCATTTAAATGTGCAAGTTTTGCTTCTGCATTAACCATTTGGAAAGCTTCAACGGTTTCTATGTCGCAGTTCGTGCCTTCAACTCTGAGCACTAACACCTTAACAGTATAAAGGCTCATCATATTCTATTGAAGGAAGCACAACTGTTAAAAGAGTTTTTAGGTATTTTCTAAATGTGGTCTATCGTGAAATTGGGTATAGCTAGCTATTCGTATAACAAATACCTTAGTGATGGAAGCATGACAATTGAGGACTTCATAGATGAAGCGTTTGAACAAGATGTAGATGGTGTTGAGTTAAACCAGCTCTATTTTAAACCAGAGGTCGATAGAATTAAAACCATTAAGAAATCTCTACTGGAGTATGGATTAGATCTATCGTGTGTAACCGTCGATAACAATTTCTGCAAGCTGGATTCAAATGAAAGGAAGAGGGAGGTAGAATTCGTTAAAAACTGGATAGATGCTACTGTTAAACTCGGCTCTCCGATTATGAGGATAAACGCTGGATGGCCCCCTAAAGGTGTTTCAGAAAGTGATGTATTTGAAGTAGCAGTTAAATGTATAAAAGATTCTGTAGAATATGCTGAACAATACGGACTTATGGTGGTGGTGGAAAACCATGGAGGTATAACTTCTACAGCGGAGCAAGTTCTAAAACTGATTAAAGCCGTGGATTCCGACTGGTTTAGAGTAAACCTCGACTTTGGCAACTTTAGGGAAAATATCTACGAAAGTATAGAAGCTGTTATGCCGTATACTGTTCATATACACGCTAAAATATACGAGTTGGCATTAGAATGGTATGGGTTAAGTAGCTATTGGATCGAAAAAAGACTCGACTATAGGAGGATAATTGAAATAATTGCGAGATACGGCTACAATGGGTATCTTTCGTTAGAGTATGAGGGAAAAGATGATCCTCTAATAGCCGTGCCAAGAGCTTTAGACTTCCTCAACAACATCATTCTGTAGATTTTTCACCAGTCGAATGTAGACTTCCAAGCTTTTTTAAGTTCCCAAATGTTTTCCTCGTAGATTTTTCCATTTAAACCATGAATAATAAAACTACTATTGGGTTTCACAAAGCCGATTCTTGAACAGGGTAACCCCATCATAAGGCTTTCAAATTCTTGAAAATTATACTTTGAAACTTCAACTATGAACCTGCTGTTAGATTCTGAGAACAGAATTTTATCCTCTCTATTTACTCCATCTACTGGAACTTTAGACAGCCAGATTTCAACGCCCAATCCTCCAGAGAAGCTCGATTCAGCTAAGGCTACGGCCAGTCCTCCTTCAGAACAGTCATGGCAAGCTCTAACATAGCCTGAATCTATTGCTTCCACCAGCCTATCCATTATGAATTTAGCCTTTTTTACATCTACACTTGGTATAACTCCTCCCCTCAAACCTAAAACCGTGTAGTAGTGTGACCCTCCCAACTCGTTTTTAGTAAGACCTAATATGTATATAGGGTCTCCAGGTTCTTTAAAATCCATCGTCACGGCATTTCTAACATCTGGAATTATCCCCACGGCTGTAATTAGAAGAGTTCCAGGTATTGAGAGGTACCTTCCATCTGGAAACCTATACTCGTTGTACAAACTATCTTTACCGGATATAAAAGGTGTGTCGAATCCCAGCGCTCCATCGTAGCATCCTTTCACAGCTTCAACCAATGCGCCGAGTACTTCTTCTCTTTCTGGGTTGCCCCAACTAAAATTGTCGAGTAATGCGATTCTACGTCCTCCAACAGCTGTGTTATTTCTTATAGCTTCATCTATAGCGGATAGTGCCATCTTATACGGATTTATTGAATATTTAGGGTTTATACCACAAGAGATAACTATACCCCTCCAAGAGTCTTTTAATGGCTTAATTACACAGGCATCGCTCGGCCCATCTTGATTAATGCCAACAAGCGGTTTAACTATCATTCTGGCTTGAACTTCATGGTCATACTGTCTAATTACCCACTCTTTACTAGCAACATTTGGGCTTTTAAGAATCTCCTTTAAGATGCCCATTAGGTCTTCAGGTTGGGGGGTATCTATCTCCTCTTCGAGTGATTGAGTCCATAACGCTCTACGTTTAATCCTTGGAATGCCTTCAAATAAGAAATTCAAGTCCAAATCACATACTGGCTCACCATGGTATTTTACGCATAGACGCCCAGTAGAAGTAAACTCTCCTATCACTGTGGCTTCACAGTTTTCATCTTTAAAAATTTCAAGTAGTTCTTCGATGTTACTCCTAGGGACTGCCAAAACCATACGTTCTTGAGATTCTGAAAGCCAGATCTCCCAAGGTCTTAAACCACTATACTTTAAAGGAACATTCGCCAGTTCAACGTTTGCTCCCAACCCCTTTGACATTTCACCTACGGCAGATGAAAGTCCTCCCCCTCCACAATCAGTTATAGCGGAGTAAAGAGGTTTATCATACTTATCTCTAGCCTTTAGAATAGCCTCTAGTAATCTCTTCTCCTCTATGGGATTTCCTATTTGCACCGATACTGCTGATATTTGCTCTGACTCTGGTGTCAGTTCCATGCTTGCGAAAGTAACACCCCTTAATCCATCCCTTCCAGTTCTACCTCCTGCTAAGACAATAAGGTCTCCAGGCTTAGGATTTCTAACGTATTTGTTGGTAGGAATAATGCCCACGCATCCTGCATACACTAAAGGATTGCATAGATAGCCTTCGTCAAAGCATATAGCTCCACATGCAGTTGGTATACCCATTTTATTGCCATAGTCTCGAATACCAGCTATAGCCCCCCTCATTAAACGCCTGGGATGCATAATGCCTGGTGGGAGTTTATCATACGGATAATCTAAAGGTCCAAAACACAGGACATCTGTCGAAAGTATGGGTTTAGCACCTACTCCCATAACGTCTCTGAAAACCCCTCCTGTACCTGTCCCAGCGCCACCATACGGATCTAAAGCTGTTGGATGATTATGTGTTTCAACTTTAACGGCTATTGCCCACTCTTCATTGAACGCTATCAAACCAGCGTTATCTTTGAAAACGACAAGACACCACGGTTTACTTAGGGTCTCCGTTGCTTTAAATATGAATGTCTTCAACAGTCCATCTATTATACCGCTTGGCGTTTCTACCATTCCCTTGAATGTTTTATGGTAACAGTGCTCAGACCACGTTTGAGCTATTGTATTTAACTCTACGTCTGTCGGGTCTCTACCTAAAGTCTGAAAGTAGTTTTGAATGGCTTTCATTTCTTCGAGAGATAGTGAAAGCATATACTTTTGACTGATCTCGATTAACTTTTTCTCATCCGCAGATCTTAATCGGATATATTCAACAGCAGTCATCTCTAGAAACTCTAAGATATGAGAGGAGAGTATTCTATTAATTTTTCCCCAAACTTTCAAAAGTTGTGGCTTGGATTTAAGGGGAAATTACAGGTACGGTGCCAAATAAACCTAAGTCTACAGATTCACCAGACTTTACATGATAGTATGGAATTAACCTAACTCCTAAAACTCTACCTTTAGTTTTGGCAATTTTAGACATATCTCTTAGAAGCCCCTCGATTGTTTTCACCGAGTTTTCAGCTGGAATTACAGCCATATCTACTCCTGCCACACACACCATAGATAAAGCTGTAAGGTCTCTTAGTCTGAGTCTCCCTTCCAATACTCTCTGCTTGAGAATATTATCTTCCGCTACAGGTAGCATAAGTTCGCAGAATCCCGTTGACTTTATGTTGCTTTTAAGAGCAGCCTTGTAAATTGCCCCATTCAATTTAACAACTGCCGCTATTGAACCGGGTTCCGGTATTGGGACACCTGATATTTCTTCGACTAATCTTGCAGATGAATCTTCCATCCATGGTGAAATAGAGTAGTCTAAACCATAAAAATCTATTCCTAGGTTTGAAGAAGCTTCTAAACCGTAAGTTTCCGAACAGACCATTAATTCGCCAGCCTTATCGATTAAACCCTTTATGCCATTAGATTGATATGCTTTAAGAAGGTCTGTTGAATAAAGTAATGCTATCGCCAATCCTTCTCTAAATTCTACATTTGAAGATAATGGAAAATATGGAGTTAAAAACCTCTTGGACTGTCCAAGTTTAACAGCTACTTTAGACAATAGTACAGGGTTTTTCTGAGCTATTCTGAGGAGAGCTTCAGCTATTCTTCTAAAATACTTTTGATTATTGGCATCTATGCAAACGTATACACCTATTTGAAGAAGCTGTTCAACAATATTGTAATCGATGTTTTCAGATTTAATGGTAAAACCGGAAACGAGAGATATCCCTGATCGAAATGAAGATTCGTAGATAACTTCAGCCAACTTGACAATATTCAATTCATCCGGTGGTGGAGGTATAGATACTCTAACACTCCACACAGCTTTTTTCCATTCAGCATCATCCAGAAAACTGTGAAACCTACTTACCCTTCTTGAAACGTATTCTATGATGTCTTTAAAATCCCACGAGTTTGGGTTCAAGTATAAAGTTAGAGCTCTAATCTTTACAGACACTGATTTCATACGGTTCATTCCTCGCACTTACACCTTATTTTAGTTTATCTTCTAAGTTTATCCCTAGCTCCACTAATTTGAAATACTTAAAACATCTTAGTCAACCATAACTATTATAAAGCTTTTAAAGTCGTTTCACCGTAAGAAATTGATGGAGTGCATCAATTGTACTGTCCTGATTGTGGGAGGGCTATTCCAAGTGGAGCTTACTACTGTCCTTACTGTGGAAAGCCTATACGTTTCATGTATGTTGAAGGCTTAACAGCCCCCTCAGCGCTCATATATCTTTTCCCAGACCATTTTCTACCACCTCTAAGGCTTATGCAGCTCATGTTTGGAGTGAGAGGTTTTAAATCACCAACCTCAAATGTGAGTGTTGATGAAAGAAGCGTTTCCATCATGATTATAGCCGGCTCACTTATATGGCTTGAAGAAAAAGGTCTAGTCTACATGGACCTTTCCGAGGAGAGTATTTTCAGTGGTTTGATAAAATTCCCAGTGGTGGTGGTTCGCAAGGCAACTTCAACAGATCTAGGAGACAATAGCCTCGAAAACACTATTTTGACTAAGGTTTTAATGGAAGACAGGCCACTGAGCGTCTACAATATAACACGGAAAATTTTAGATTTAAGAGGGGTATCAGGATTTTTCGGTATTCCCACTAGCTCTAGTTTTATACTAAAACTGGTTGAAACTCATTTAACTGAAAAAGGAATTATAAGAATTGATGGCTCAATTTTATTTAAAAAAATAAAAGTAGAAAAGAATAGGATTCTAAGTCTTGATAAAAATTTAGAGGATGTCAAAAATCTACTTTCAAATTTCAAAAGTAATAACCCTATGGTTTTTCAGAGAATTATCGAGAATATAGATAGAGGATTCTATTCAAAGCTTCCAATAATATGGTTGCTACTTTTAATTTTATTAGCTTTCATAACTTTCCTTAGAGCACATCTTCTATGGTATGAAAGCAATCATGAGCCATGGCGTAGCTACAATTCATCTTCACCCTAGAATTTCGCTACGTTGAGTTTTTCTAAGGCCCCTCCGACATAAATATTAGAATTTAGGAGGGTGGATATATCTTGTAATTGTGGATTATAGGGTTAGCTAAACATCTTCTACATATAAGCTCAACCTTTTCATAGCTCAAGCTTCCGCGTATGAGATAAACCATGTAGGTTTCAACCTTTTCAATATCATGGATACCTATAACTTTAGCGCCCTCAATAACACTTTCAGCCAAGCT
>JAWBXT010000070.1:2588-6403 GCA_038867695.1 Thermoproteota archaeon | reverse complement strand
TTACTTTTTTACAAAACAAAATTTATAAACAGTTTCATTGATAACCCTCAGGCAAAATGGCGGAGCTTGCGATGGAGAGCCAGGGCGTCGCCATAAAGCTGTCAGAGGAGGAACTGGCGGTAATACAGATGGCTCTGATGAGGGGTATGAATTCCTCCAACGCCTACTTCAGGGAAATGTGTGAGAAGCTTCTGAAAAAATTTTTGGACAATATGTCTAACGGTTAAACCGTTAGGATACATCTGTTTATTTCAAATCCATTTATGGATTAGTAATACAATAAGTCTTAAATGTAGATTCTTATGATTCTCCTCTATGAAGGTTCACGGCTTAAGGGTTCTGGCGTCGCTGATTATAGTGTCCTCCCTGTTGTTATCCGCTTTCTTGGCGACCGCGATCGCACCTGGAATTGGAGATCAAGTGTCTGCTCCAGAGTTTCCAGTGGCCCCAGAGGTCATTACAGGCACGGCTCTCTTAGCAACGTTCCTCTTCCTCCGCAGGAAGAACAGTAGCAAGTAGGCGTTTACGCGGAAGCAAAAGTCTTTTTCAGACTCTGCCTACCCCCCTGTAGACTAGCCCGGCTTTTCTCGCCTCCTCCGGGTTCACTGCTTGGCTTGTGTCAACCATGGCGGCGGGCATGTTGCTCAACCTAGCTAGCATACCGATGTCTAGATTCCTGATCTCTTTGTGTGCTGTGCCAACCAGTATACAGTCAGCATTGCTTACCGCATTCTCAACGTCTTCCGCCACCTTGACGCCGTAGACCGTCTCACCCCTGTAGTAGGGGTCGTAGAGAGCTAAGCGTGCTCCCATTTTCCTAAGCCTGCTGCATACTTTCTCCATCGGGGATAGTTGGAGATCCTTTATGTTCGGCTTGTAGCTTAGGCCGAGCACCGTTATCCTACTCCCCTTAACCACCTTGCCAACGTCGTTCATCGCTTCTGTGACGAGCGTTACAACGTGCTCCGGCATTCTGTCGTTTATCTCCCTAGCCATCCTTACCAGATAAGGTATATTCCCAACCCTAATGCTCTCCGTTATCAGGTAGTAGGAGTTGGAGGGAAGACATGGCCCGCCGACACCCGCCCCAGGGAAGTGGGGCACAAAGTTGTATTTCGTGGAGCATGCCCTGATAACCTCGTCAGTATCTATCCCTAGCCTTTCGAACAGTAGGGCGAACTCGTTGGCCAGCGCGATGTTAACGTCTCTGAAAATGTTCTCCATCAGCTTAGCAGCGTTAGCAGCCTTCGGCGAGCTCACTCTGACAACCTTAACTCCGAAAACCTTCTCGTATATTGTTGCCGCAGCCTCCAGGCTCTTGAAATCTATTCCGCCAACAATCCTTGGAACACTCTTCATGTCTCTAAGTATCGCTCCAGGGTTGGCTCTTTCAGGACAGCTTGCAACCCCAAAGTCACACCCAGCCTTCATCCCGGAGCCTTTTTCAAGCAGCGGGACTATGACTCTCTCAACGTATCCCGGCCCAACCGTGCTCTCAATCACGACAAGGCTTCCCTTCTTAAGGTGCTTCGAAATACTGGTGCAGGCGGAGTTTATGTAAGAATAGTCGGGAACCTTCTCCTCGTTAACCGGAGTCGGCACAGCCACTATAACCATATCCGCCTTCTCCACGTTTTCAATCCCGGTGGTTACGCTAAGCCTTCCGCTTCCAACCATTCTGCTCAGAAGCTCGTTTAAACCAGGCTCATCTATGAACTTCGACTTTCCTCTGCTGACTTCTGAAACCACTTTAGGATCTATGTCAATGCCTATCACATTAGCCCCTCCTTCTGCGAACGAGACTGCCGTAGGCAAGCCTATTCTCCCCAATCCGACAACGGCGACGGTAATCTCCCCCCTAACAAGGGTTTCCCTAATCTCTTCTGGAGAAAGACTTATCAGATCACGCATATTGGAAACACTTAGTCAGAAAAATAAAAACTTTTTTAATATGTCTTATTCCCGAGAGCGTTTCTAACCCACAGGTACACGGAGATTAAAGACAGTAGTATCATAAGCGCCTGGACAGCATGTCCAATCTCAAAACCTCTCCAAAAAGGGTTTTCCGAAGCCTTAAACGGGAATAAAACGTAGGGGTAGTTTCGATGAGTGAAAGCGTCAACTAAGACATGCGACACTCCTCCCAACACGCTTGTTAAAACTCTGCTTCCAAAACCATACTTCCTCCTCTCCATACGGAGAATCCTGTGGGAGAAACGTATAATGAACGAATCCCTCTTCTCTAGGAATCTTACGAGGAGGGCTAGCAGAATTGAGAATATGCTTGCCCCCGTGAAGCTGTGGAGAAGCCAGTGGTAGTTGCCAGTGTAGAAGCCTGTGAGGGGCTCAATGTCGATCAGCATCGTGGATAATGCTAGGGCAATAGGATCAATCCTGTCCCTAAACTTGAACTGCAAGGGTGCAACTGCAAGATAGTGGAAAACAGTGAAAACCATGTTCCCATTTCACTTGCCTGTGCCGCTTCTCACATGTTTCGCTAGGCCGTAGCCAACACCCCTGTACGTTAAGCCCTCCCTTATTATTGATTCAGGGTCAAAAACGCGTCTCGAGTCAACCACCGCAGCCGGCTTAGCCATTGCTCTTGATATTTCTGAAGGGGTCAACCTACGATAGTCAAGATGGTCAGCCCCTATTATCAGGCATGAAGCTCCCGTGATGCACTCCAGAATATTTCTCGTGAAGGACACTTTTAATCCTGCGAAAACCTTCTCAGCCTCCTGGAAGTCGACATACGGGTCCTGAGCCCTAATCCTAGCCCCCATCTCACTCAGGCCTTTTAAAACAGGCTTCATAGGAGTGTTCCTCAGGTCACTAGAGTTCCCCTTGAATGCTAAGCCTAGGACTGCAATAATCCTTCCTCTGGCTTCCTCGCCCATCTCGGTGAACGCTTCTCTGACGAGGGTTAAAACGTGGAGAGGCATGCTGTCGTTTATGCTTCTCGACAAGAGTATGAGCCTCGGCTCTAATCCAGCGTCCCTAGCGGGTGTCGCAAGATAATAGGGGTCTTTAGGCAGACAATAACCCCCCACGCCTGGCCCAGGCAGCAGAAGGTTCGTCTTAGGATCAGTTCTAGCTGCCTCTATCACTTTCATAACGTCAAGCTGCAGTCTCTCGCAGATCAGCGCCAGCTCGTTAGCGAGGGCAATGTTCACATCCCTATATATGTTTTCGAAAAGCTTAGCCGCCTCAGTCACACTTGGGCTGTCGAAAACGTAAACCTCTGCTGGGAAAACCCTGAAGACTGCTGCAGCAGCCTCCCCGCTAGCCTTGTTTACTCCCGCAACGTTCCTGGGAACCGTTCTAAACTCGAACAGTGCATATCCCTCCTTTATTCGTTCAGGCGAGTTCGCCAGGCCGAAGTCAACGCCGAGCCTGAGCCGGGACTCCTTCTCCAGCAGCGGCCCAACCATGTTCTCCGTCGTCCCCGGTGAAACCGTGCTCTTCAATACGACTAGGTCTCCTTTTTCAAGCCCTCTTCCTATTTCGGAGCAGGCGCCCATAAGGTCGTTGTAGTTCGGTCTGAAGTCTTCTCCCAAGGGAGTTCCGACGCAGATCATTATCACATCTGATTCCCTCACCGCCTTAACAGTGTCAGTTGTTGCTTTAAGCCTGCCGCTTTCAAGCGCTTTTCTCAAGGCTTCGGAGATGGGTGTTCTCTGGGATGAGAGCTCTGAGTAAGCACTGGAAATACCAACCAGCAGACGCACCTTGCCGTCGCTAACTTCAACCATTCTTCCGCAAGACGGGCAGAAAACCTGCTCAGAATACTTTATGAGCCTCACTCCACAGTTCGG
>JAWBXT010000070.1:0-2578 GCA_038867695.1 Thermoproteota archaeon | reverse complement strand
GCAGTTAGCCTTAAGCATCTCCCCCCCTTTCATCAGGATGCTTGAGACATCGTGCTCCTGAACAGGGCTCTCGCCCGACATGACTCTTCTAACAACCTCCTCCCTCTTGTCACACCCTATGACTTTGGCGCCCTCAAGGGCGAACAGTGTTGCAAGAGGTAAACCAACGTATCCTAAGCCGATTATGCATATGGTCACTTCCCCCCTCTTAACCTGCTCCGTTATCTCGCTGGGTGGTAAGCTAAGTATTTTCAACACTGTGTTTTTCGCATGTTTGGTTAGATAAGCTTTTCCAAAACTTAAATACTCATGTACTCTTCAAATGTTTAATGAAGGCTGTTATACTTGCCGGCGGGCTCGGAACCAGAATGAGGCCCTTAACATACTTGGTGCCTAAGCCCCTGCTGCCGATCGGCGGAAAACCTTTGATAGAGAGGACGATAGAATATTTAAAGTCCTACGGATTCAGGGAATTCGTAATATGCGTAGCATATTTGAAAGGATACATTATAGATTACTTGAACAGAAGTAAGGCGAATCTTGGAGTGGAGATCGAGTTCGCAGAGTCGGATGTTCCGCTCGGGACAGCTGGACAGTTAAAGACTGCTCAACACCTAGTATCCGGAACATTCTTGGCTATGAACGGTGACATAGTTACCTCGCTGAACATACGAAGGCTTGTGGACTACCATAAGAGCAGGGGCGGGATCGGAACTATAGCTTTGAAAACATTCGAGCTAAAGCTTCCCTACGGCCTCGTGGAAATAGGTCAAGATTCAAGGATAACCGCATTCAGAGAGAAACCTGTGATGTCTTTCATGGTTAACGCAGGCATCTATGTTTTTGAAAAAGAGATATTCAGCTACATACCTGAGGGAAAGGTGTTCAGCCTGGAAACTGATGTTTTCCCCAGGCTTATAAGCGAGGGCAAGGTTTTAAACTCGTTTTACGAGGAAGCCTATTGGGCTGACATAGGCACGGTGAGCGACTTCGAAAGGGTTGACGCCTATGTTTCCACAGGTGCCGCCGAGTTTCAGAAACCCATGTGAAAAGGCTGAGCGTTCATGAATATTATGGCGAACTCTTTCCTTAGACAAATGCTGCTGATAATCCTATTGCTGGTAATCCATCTGGCAATCGTGCTAGCGTTCCTGTTAACATACTGGTTGACTAAAACACTGGGCGTAATGCCTTCGGTTTCTCTATCCCTCGTTGCAAGTTTTACTGTTGTGGTCCTAGGGGCGAGGGGCTTCTGGCGTCTAGCTGAGGCGCTATCGAGGAAGAAGGTGGGAGCCTCATGACTTTTACTATTGCCTTAACATGGGCTTCCCTGTCCTTCCTGCTCACATACTTCCTGATGCCGCTCGGAATAAAACTGTTGAAAAGCAAGGGTTGGACCGGTGTTGATGTGCATAAACCTGTCAGGGTGGAGTGCGCCGAGTCAGGGGGGCTGGTAATACTCTTAACGCTTTCCGTCTCATTCATTCTGATGCTTCTCACAGGCTATCTAGACAGAGCCGGGATTGGAGCATGCTTAACAATAGTTTCAGCAGGGCTAGTCGGGTTTCTAGACGACATGTTTACGCTGAGGCAGAGGAATAAGGTGCTTCTAATGATGCTCGCAGGCTTGCCTCTGGCCATCTTTTACACTGGTGCCGGAAGCATAAGGCTCCCGCTCGTAGGGACTATTGAATTCGGAGCTTTCTACTACATGCTTGTAATAATCCTAGCCGTCAACGTTGCGTCAAACCTGACGAACATGCTGGCTGGTTTCAACGGTTTGGAAGCCGGTTTTGCCTCTGTTGCATGCGGTTTCTTAAGCATAGTGTCGCTCGCCCGTGGCGAGTGGACCGCAGTCTTCATATCCTTAGCCTCGCTGGGAGCGTTGCTGGCCTTCTTAAGGTACAACTGGTACCCGGCTAGGGTTTTCCCAGGGGACTCCGGAACCCTGATGTTCGGAGCAATCATAGCTTCAACAGCCGTCTTAAGCGGGACTGAGTTCCTCGCGGTCTCACTCATGATTCCCGCGATTTTCGACTTCGTGTTGAAGATGCAGCACGGAAAACCATTCGCGCAGAGACGCTTATACGGGGACACTAAGGTTAACGAGGCGGGTATTCTAAGCCCTCCGGGCTATGCTGCCTTTTCGCACGCATTCATGATGGTTGCACCAACATCTGAGAGAAAACTTGTCCTATTAATCCTCTTGTCTGAAACACTCATGGGCGTATTAGCCCTCATCCTGATGATTTTTCTCGGAGGATGGTAAGGATTTCAGCCTAGCTCGTCCTCTAGCTGAACTTAGTTGAAAATATATTTCTTCAACCTGTTTCGCCAACGCTGGGTACGTGAAACTCTCCACCTTCCGCCTGGCTCTCCAACCCATTTCCCTCGCGGTCTCTTTATCCTTCAACAGTCTTAGGATGGAACTGGCCAGACCCTTCTCGTCGCCATACTCTACGAGAAGCGCTTCCTTACCATCTTCAACCTGAAACGGTATTCCTCCCCTCCTAGTGGACACTATGGGTTTTCCCTGCGACATCGCCTCGAAAATAGCTTGGCTGGTTCCCTCGTAGCC
>JAWBXT010000069.1:0-6413 GCA_038867695.1 Thermoproteota archaeon | reverse complement strand
CGTCCCCCTGATACGAGTCGGATATAACTCTGGCGTATACGTGTATAGAGCCGACCAAGCACCTAAGTTGAAGAATGAGATAACAGTGCTCCAAAGGAGGATAAACGTCGGGTCTAAAGCCGTACTGAGTAAAATACTCCCTACACCGGCTAAAGCGAGGTAAATAGTTGCAATGGGCTTTCTACCTACACGGTCAAGCAAGAGCGCTGCACTGTAATAACCTGGAACTTGTGCTAGAGTAACTATCATCGTCCATTCAATGGATTTAACCACGGTAAGCCCCATTTCTCTCACGTAGAATGTGGGAAGCCATATGAAAATCCCATGGTAGGTATATACCAAGACAGCCCAAAGCATCCAAAGCAGAAGCGTCCTCTTCCAATAGAGAGAAGACCAAAGCTCTCTTATAGACTCCATAATACTGTACCTCCTGAAGCCGATGATCGATGGTTTTTCTTCAACGAAATCTTCTGGGATTAATCCATGTTTCTTAAGCAGGCTTACTGCTTCACGGGCTCTCCCCTTAAGCTGTAAATACCTTAGTGATTCTGGTGCGAAAAATATGACTAGAGGTACTAAAAATAAAGGTATTAACGCCACTAGAAATGTCAGACGCCATCCAAAACTTGGAAATAGCACATAGGGGAAGATTAGGGAGAGCAATGCTCCATATACCCAAGAAGCTTCAATTAGACCTAAGAAGCGTCCCCTATATTTTGCTGGCACATATTCTGAAACGTAAACTCCTGGTTGTGGTAAAGCCCCTCCTAGCCCTATTCCCGCTAAAAAGCGTAAGAGAGCCATTGTTATAGGGTCTGATGCAATGGAATTGAGTGCTGTAAAAACAGTCATAGTTAATATGGTGAAGAGAATAGTCCTCTTTCTACCTATACTATCAGCAAGAATACCGCAGGATAATGCGCCAATAAACATCCCTAGGTAGCCACTACTTAAGAGAAGACCAGATGTAAGAGGTTGCGTCTCCAATCTAAACTCTTTAATTATCGGTGTTAGAACAGCTGCTATAAGCATAACATTCATACCTGTGAAGCAGTAAATGAGACTACCTAGGAGAAGTAGCCTATAGTGAAAGCGTGAAAGTGGTGCTTTTTCAAGTAGGTCTATCAGAGATTTCTCCTCCAATTTTTCACTCCTCATGCGATTTGACTAATTTTCCTAAAACAGTCTTAAGATTGAAAGCTGGAATTTAAACTTATTAGGAAGCACATATCTAAATGGCTCTCCTAGTAGGCTTAAACGTGTAGTCGTTAGATGCCATATGAAAACTAAAGTGTTAATGTTAGAGCAACTTTTTCAGCAATTAGATTTTTAACAGCCTCCCACTTTCCCTTTGAATAATCAACTTCGCTTTCAACAGTTTCCTCTGAAATCCCGTACATCTTCATAATCCTATCTGATCTGTCTTCCTCAAGCAGGTGCATGTCCACATGGTTACAGTAGCGTTCCATAAGATTATTCAATACCTCTTCAACTCTATCCCTCTCCTCACAGACAACTATGAAAACAACGTCGCATAAGCCTCTCTTAATGCCTAAGATATCGAGTGCCTCATTTATCTGACGCTGAGTAGATGCTCTGACCAAAATCTCCATGGATAGGCTCTTAGCTATATTCAGTTTACAGTTGAAAGCCTCCAAAGCAGTTAAAACAGAGATAAGAATATGTTTAAAGCCAGCTACATTCTTAGCATCTAAAACCTGGATATTCAAACCGCCGAAATCTTCCCGGACCTTTCCAATCAGTAGCTCAGGATCTTCCACATAGACTCCTCTAACCGTTAAAACCCCAAGGTATAATCCATATCCTTTAAGTTCCACTATCATGGAGAAACTCCTTCACTATTCTATTGACTATTTTCCGTTTAACACCAGCCTCCATAAGAATTCTCTTAACGTCCCTTAAACTTCCCCCTTCAGCCTTAACTTTCAACCAGATCTTCGTAGCAGACTCTCTAATCTCATGTGGAAATATTATCCAAGCCTCCGTTTCCCTAACGTAATAGTCGGGCTTCACAATAGACCAAGGCTTAAAATACAGACACGCTATCCTAGTCTCTGAAGCACCCATATCTTTAAGATGGTTTTTAACAAGCATTAGACTTTTACCTGTATCTGCCACGTCATCGACTAACAAGACTTTCCTACCAGCCACGGAAACCTGTATATCCTGCGTTATCGAAGGCTCATCTCTAGTCTTCCCAATGTCCAGGTAAAACTCAACCTTTATACTCGTAATATTTGGATTATCTAAAAAATCGGATAGAAGCCTAGCTGGCACCCATCCTCCTCTAGCTATGCCGACGATTAAATCAGGTTTAAAACCTGAAGCTTTAATCATCGACGCTAAATCTATACACATCTCGTAAATCTCATCCCAACTTGGGGCCTCATAAGCCACCATTTTAACCACCAGCCGAGTGAGGCAGTTAAATTTACGCTCAAATAGTACGTGGAGCGTTAGACTATTCTAAGCTTGCTCTAATTAAGTCTAACGCATCTGCAACAGTCTTAGTGACGTTGAAAACCTTTGCAGCATACTTCTCGTAAACTTCTCTTCTACTTGCAAGCCTGTAAAGTCTATCCATGAATATTCTTCCACCTTCAGGATTTTTAGCATTAACAACTATAAAGGAGTAGTATCTGAAGAAGTCGTCTCCAGGACTTTTCCTGAAACCACTCTCACTCATACGTTTAACAACATCCTTAAGTTGCTTCTCAGCAACTCTATCGCCTTCCGAAGCCCTCTTTCTAACGTAATTTAAAGTATAATCCCAAATCTCCTCAAAAACCCTTCTCTCCTCACTCCCCTCAGGGAATTCAGACAACGTTTCAAAAAACTTAAGCTGATATACCGTAGACATTTTAAGCTTTAACCTACCTCCACATGCCTTTGAAATAGTTCGATACACCTCGACGCTCTTATCACTACCGGAGTGGAAGTCTAAAATCGCATTGAAATGCTCAGCTATAGACGATAGCACTCTAACCCTACCCTCAAGTTCATCCAAAGAGCCCCCATAATCCTCCCTCTTACTGAAACCCACATTGGGGGCTACCAAGTCGACGGGCATACCCATCCTCCTACACTCAGAGAGACAGTAGAACAACTCTTTAGGGTCTGTAAGCTCAGGTGTTTCATCAAGTGAAAGCTCATAGCTGAAATCCCAATCAACCTTACGCTTGAAATACTCATACAATTCTCTAGACTTAAGTAGGCATAATCGGTATTTTAAAGCGATCCTCATAACTTCCTCCTCCGTAAATG
This sequence comes from Thermoproteota archaeon, assembly GCA_038867695.1. Classification (GTDB taxonomy): domain Archaea; phylum Thermoproteota; class EX4484-205; order EX4484-205; family JAAOZP01; genus JAAOZP01. The sequence goes on along the minus strand of JAWBXT010000069.1, from coordinate 3,128 downwards.
ATATTTCAACCGAATCCAATACATAGCGATGGTTTGGACGAATATTACGAAGTACTTCAAAGGCTTCTCCACCAAACTCCATCAGAAACCTCTCTTCAACTCTTTCAATAGGCCACTTCGATGGATCTACAAACTCGTACCTGATAAGATCAGAAGCGTCAATCGTAATACCTCTCACAAAACCCGTTTTAACAGCCTCATCGATCACTCTTCTATTGTAATCCATAGAGGCTTCCAACCCCTCCGTCTCGCCCCCCTCCACCCGCTCTCCATGTGATATTATCCTAGCTAGAGCTCTACCAGGCTGTCTAACGATGATTAAATGGTCTATCTCAGTACCGTAATCGTCGAAACCAGCTTTAAAACACTCCAAAGCAATAGTGTTATATAGGGTTTCAGCATCCAGCCCAGTATGACCAAGCCACTCTGGATACAAGCCAGGTGGCGCATTTACGACCTCTTTAAGGGAAAACTCTCTACCCGCTGACAATTGGAAATCCGCTGAAACACCAATTTTTTTCAAAGTATTCAATAAGTGATTAAGGGTAAACAACATTCTAACACCCAATCCTAGTCTAGGCTTTCTACCCAGGTTTTTCGGCCCAAATTCAGGTCTTTCTCTCAAAAGCCTCCTCAAATTGTCAACATTAAAATCGACTATAGATACTAAGTAACCGTAAAATTCACCTACAATATTATCCTTGAAAACAGTAGGAGGCTCTACTCCGTTCTTCGCCAAATACAGTATTTTCTCAACTCCACATAAATCAGTCACACAGCATAACGCATCGCCTTTAACTCTAATCGAGTCGACCATCAATTTAACTTTTTCAAAATTGCGGTTTATGTGCTCTATTATCTCTCTCACTTCCACTGTTAGACCAGCCCTCAAAACCCCGGATGCATCGACAAGTCTACACAGTTCTTCCAATTCACTCTTGAGAGCATCCTCCACCAATTGACAAACCAATTAAAGAAAGCATTTACAACTACATTTAAGTTTAATTCCACACCTCTGCAAAGACAAACTCTTTTATAGTCCACATTCAAACCTTTAAATTGAAAATGGGGCCGTCGGCTAGTTTGGTCTAGGCTACGTGGCTCGGGCCCACGTGATCGCCGGTTCAAATCCGGCCGGCCCCACCACTCTCTCATGATAAGAATCTCTTTTAAATCAAACAGTTCTCAAATGGGGGAAATATACTCGGCTTAATCTAACACCACTTAAATACGTCATAGTGGTGACCTATGTAGGTAACATTTATATTATTTCTTAGACTTCTAATTTTCTGGTAAGTCCATTGGACCGGGGTACCCCTAGCATATCTGAAATCGTCTCTACAACAATTCGAGAATTTAATGAAACTTCTAACATGTTGAGAGACATGCGTATTAAACTGGAAAAGCTCAATCAATTGATTTCAAGCGGTCAAGTCAGCTCTCAAACAGCTGAATCCATAAGGAAAGACTACATATCTCAACTCATAGGGCTTCTAGACAAGTTTTTCAAGCTTAGATCAGAGCTGGAAGACTTAAGAGTTAGGTGTATAGTTGAAATGGAAAGGGCTAGGGTCAACGCTAGTGCAACGGGCTCTTCAGAGATAGTATCAAGACTTGAAGAACTTACGATAAGGATAGATGATGCCTTAGAAAGCCTAGATATGGACGCCAGGCTCTTCATAGCTTCTCAGTACATCCAACACCTTAAAAGCCCAGATGTAGACCAAAGTACTTTAAAGGAGAAAAAGCTGGCATACCGTAGATTCGTCGACTCGATAATTGAAAGCTGGCTTGTAGATAAGGCAGATTTAGAATCGGAGCTATCCGATCTTGAAAGGGATGCTAACAATCTTAGGGAACAGCTTAAAGAGCTGTGGGTTAGATTCATGGTCGGCGAGTATGACAGGGGGGAATATGATGCTAAGAGGGTTAGACTAGAGGAAGAACTTTCATCTATGAATTCACGTATAACGGAACTTAGGAGTAGGTTGGATGCAATAGATGAGCGGATAATCGAGTTAACAAGCGTAATAGGAGCTGAGGAGGTTGAAGAAACCAGTTAATATTTTAATAGGAATTTTACTTCTGTCGACGCTTCTACCTGCTGCTTCTATTCTCAGCTCGGTTTTAGCCGGGTCGGAAACCAATCCAATACGAGTATATGTTGAAACGCCTTTAAAACTCAAGTATGTTTCTGAGCCTGTTGTTTTTTCCGCTAATTTCTCCTATGGTGAGGCTGGTTTAGGCTCTCTGAGGGTTTTGGATGAGAATGGTTTTGAAATACCATATCAGATACTTGAAGCCCAATACTATCCAAACACTCAATACTACAGCTACGCTAAAATCCTAATCCTAACAGACGTCTCAAGCAGTATGAATAGAAGCTACACACTCAAATACACACCGCAAGCTACAATCACACCAGATTATACAGAAAAGTCAGACTTGAAAGTGTTCAAAGTAGTTGTTGGAAATGAAACGCACTTAATCATTAAAAACAGCTACGTTCAAGCTGTCTTCATAGAAGGCTCTCCACTCGGTCTTTACGCTCTCTACGACCTCTCCTCAGGCTTAAATGAATCTATAGTTCCACCCTCGTGGAGCTTTGCATCGCCATGTGTAATGGTAAACAACACATGGCTCACGCCGGCCGATATGAGTAAGACAAACGTGACTATCTCAATCAACGGCTCACTTTGCGTCGAAGTCCGTGTAAAAGGCTCTTATCCTGGTGTTTTAGTTGAGAGGGTTTTCAGGTTTTACGCTAAAAGCCGCTTCTTCGACTTTGAAACAATATTCACACCCATAGGAAGCCCAACGATCACAGCCATAAGCCCATTCAACACAATGTACCGAAGAGAACTATACCAGATACTGCTATTATCAGACGGCTCTATCCTACCGTTGGCTTCGACATCTTACGTCGGATCGTTTAAAGCTGGAAATTGGTCTGCAATTACCGGATCACATGGAGGAATATGGATAGCAATCGAACCTAGAGAAATTTTAACGCGTCTCATAATGCAGACCGATATACCAGGCTACTATATGATGACTTTCCTCGCCGACTGTATGAAACTCATTGAGGGCCAAACTTTGGCCTTTAAAGGTAGAGCTACATTACTTCA
>JAWBXT010000068.1:0-6444 GCA_038867695.1 Thermoproteota archaeon | reverse complement strand
ATATAACCGGTGATGAGGGGGGCGAAAGCAGACCCTACGTTGTAGAAGAAGAGTAGCATAGCCATAGCGGACCCTCTTATTTCAGGTAATGCAACATCTTGTACCGATGAGGAAACACATGGTCCAGCCATAGGCATGAACAAAGCAGTCAAAGCGCCAAGTATCAAAAAGAGCTCTAAACCACCCTTAGTTAAGAAGGCCATGTCAAAGAATATAAGCCCTATTATGACTGTCAGCGCGGCGAAAACTACTCTGCCTTTCCTATTTCTCCTAAAGGCCCAGTCACCTATGACTCCAGCTAAAATGTTTCCAACAACCATGGCTATGAGGGCTGCGAGCATTACGAGAAGCTGAGCCTCTGGGTTAAATGCCCTAACGTCAGTCATATAGGTAAAGAGCCAGTATGAAAGTATGTTCCACGGAAAGACTCCGAAGAACCCCTGGAGATAAAGAAACAATACTGACCTTCTCTTTAAAAGCTGTTTCATAGAAGATATCGAAAAAGTATCTCTAAGCTTGTCTCTAACGCTTACAAGCTCTGGCTCTGTCCCTCCTCGTGGAACATCCTTAATGGTGGAGAGGATTACAACGGCCAGAAGTATTCCTGGAATTGCCGTCACTAAGAAGGCGTTTCGCCATCCAAAATTGATTCCGATTATAAGTCCTATTATAACACCGATGAGTGCTCCCAATGTTTCAGCGGCTTGTAAAATACCTAATGCCATTGCTCTTTTCTCAGGAGGAAAATAATCCCCGAGGAGAGACATCAGGCCGCTTGTAGCCTGGTTATCGATACCAGTAATAGATCTTGTAGCGATTAACTCTATGTAATTTCTAGAAAAGGTTGAAACAATTGTTGTGCTTCCCCATATTGCACTTGCAAGTGATACTAGAGGAGGACGCTTATACTTGTCAAAAAGATACCCCCAGATAGGCATGAAAATTACTGCTATTATTATAGTTCCAGTTTCGATCGCTCCAAGTTCAGTATAACCTGTTTTAAACTCATTTCTTATTGTCGGCAAGAGTGGGGATATGAGGTATTTATCGGCGTAATGCAACACTACGAAGATGAAGAAGATGAATGTAACATACCATGCACCGCGTAATATGCTGGTTTCACGTTTTACATGCATGTTTTTTAAAGAAGCATCTTAGATATAGCCTTTTGACAATTTGTTGCTTACTTAAAAAAACTTATATTATTGTTTAATTAGTTAGAAACAGAATGATTCCAGCATTCATGTTAAGACAGTTATATGAGAAGGGTTCTTTGAAAAACGTTATTGATGAAAATGGGAATAAGATTGGTTTCACCTTCTCGTTGCTAAACAAGCTGGGGTCTGGGACTATTGAAGGCGGGTTCAGACTTAAAGTAGATGGTGAAGAAATCCCGCTTGAAAAAATAACGATAGAGAAAGGCAGCGTAGTTTCTAAGGCTGAGGATTTCTCTAAAAATCCAGTTCTCTTTGCAGTTTCCGAAAGGATTAGGTTCTTCATTGAGAAGCCTGGAGGGCTTCAAGAAGGGCTTCATAAAGTAGTAGTTAGCGCAATGACCTCAGAGTATGGTAAGATCGAGTTTGATTTCTCAGATAAAGTTTCTTAAGGCTCATAGATGATTAAGCAATACTTTGTTTTTTCCACAAAACTAGAAAAAGCTTATATTATTTAATGAGTTAAATTGGAGTATGTGCGACACATTAGTGGCTTTATCAAATTCTACTAAAGATGGTGTAACGATTTTTGCAAAGAATAGCGATAGAGAACCTAATGAGCCTCAAGCATTAGAGTTTTATCCTAGAATAGAGCATGATGAGGAATTTACTAACTGTACTTATATCAAGGTTCCTCAAGTAAAGGTTACTTACGCTATATTGATTTCCAGGCCGATTTGGATGTGGGGTGCTGAGATGGGTGTTAACGAATTCGGATTGGCAATAGGAAACGAAGCAGTTTTCACTAAGGAGGAAAAATTGAAGACAGGCCTCACTGGAATGGATTTACTGAGATTAGCTTTAGAAAGGTGTAGAAACTCGTATGAAGCACTTATTTTTATGATTAAGTGTCTCGAAGAATTTGGTCAAGGTGGAAACTGCGGGTTTAAAAGTAAAACCTACTACCATAATTCCTTCATAATATGTGATCCAAGAGAGGCGTGGGTTTTAGAAACAGCTGGTAAATATTGGGCAGCTGAGAAGGTGAAGAACGTGAAGAGTATTTCCAATGCTTTAACTATTAAGAACAAGTGGGACATGGCTTCTAAGAATCTAGTAGAGCACGCAGTGGAAAAAGGATGGTGTAAAGACGATAAGGACTTTGATTTCTCCAGATGCTACTCAGACAGGTTTTACACCCATTTTGCAAGAGGAAGGGAAAGACAGGCCTATACTCAGACTTGTCTCAATCAAAATATAGGGGAGGTCGATATTCACCTGGTTAAAAACATTATGAGAAGCCACATGCTTGGGAGAGACTTTACTCCAGCCAAAGGATCCATGAGAGATGTTTGTATGCATGCAGGCCCTATTACGAGGCCTTCTCAAACAGCATCTTCTTACATCGGGCAGCTTTTTGAAAAGGTGCCGATTCACTGGTTTACAGCTACTTCAACTCCTTGTATAAGCATTTACAAACCTGTCTTCATGGAATCGGGCTTGCCTGATTTAAAACTGACTCCAGAAAAACTTTACGATGCTAATTCGATCTGGTGGACTCATGAAAGGCTGAGTAGACGGATGATAGGCTCCTTCAAGGAGTATTTCCAAAAGATACGTGAAAAAATAGAAGCAGTAGAAGCTAGTTTCCACACTAGAGTAGAAGAACTAAGATCCGGTTTTATGAGTGGAGAAGTATCGATAGAGGATTTGAGGAATCTCACTAACGAAGCCTTTGTAAAATCATTGGAAATCGAGAGAACTCTAATCGGCGAAGTTAAACCTGGGTCTTCAAACCCTATTTTCGACCTATACTGGAGAAAGGCGAATTCTGAGTCAAAAATACAGTTGTGATAAAAACCATATCCTCTGTTCTCCATTAGTTTGACTCATATTCACCTTGTTTCAGTCTTTAACAATACTCTTATAAAATTGTATTGTAATGTAAGAGGTTTATATGCATGAGTGGGCTCTAGCAGAATCCGTAATAAAAACAGTCTTAAAGATCGCTGAAGAAAACAATATCGATAGAATTACTGAAGTCAAGATAAAGATCGGCGAAATGCAACAGTTGGAACACGAGGTTTTTAAATCGGCTCTTCTACATTTGAAGCCTGATGAGCTTAAGGATGCTGAGTTTATCGTGGAGACTGCAGAGACTAAGCTGAGATGCAGAGTTTGTAATTACGAGTGGTTCTTCCAAAAGGAGGGTTTTGAAGAAGATGTTTTTGAGTCGATACATTTTCTTCCAGAAGTTTCACATGCTTACATTAAGTGTCCAATTTGTGGAAGCCCGGATTTCGAAATACTCGAGGGACGTGGAATCTGGGTTGAAAGCGTGAAGGGGGTTAGAAGCAATGATTGACCCTAGGGCGAGTATTATTCACGATAGGGTAAGCGGCATTAATAGGATTATTGCTGTAACAAGCGGGAAGGGCGGGGTTGGTAAAAGCCTCTTGGCTTCAACCCTCGCATTATTACTGGCAAGGAGAGGACGAAGCACTGGCCTCTTCGACTTAGATTTTACAAGCCCATCAACCCATTTTATTTTAGGCGTTGGAGAAACATGGCCGATTGAAGATAAGGGAATCATACCTCCTTTAGTTCACGGTTTGAAGTATATGTCGGTGATTTTCTATTCGAAGAATAGGGCAATGCCATTGAGAGGAATAGATTTCTCCAATGCTTTTATCGAATTGCTATCCGTTATGAAATTAGGCAATCTTGATTTCCTAATCGTAGACATGCCGCCGGGTATTGGGGATGCTACGCTCGACCTCATACGCTTCGTGAAGAGAACAGAATTTCTAATAGTTACAACATCTTCTCAACTGGCTTTTGAGACAGTCAAGAAGCTAATAGCAATGCTTAATGAACTAAAAGTCCCAATACTCGGTGTCGTAGAAAATATGAAGATGGGGGAAAGTAGCATAAAGCAAGAAGCTCTTAAACTAGGTGTCAGGTTTCTAGGAGAGATACCATACGACCCCGGGGTTGAAAATAGCCTCGGAAATGTTTGTAAATTATTGAAAACAGTATTTGCCGACAGTGTTAATAAAATCATTAAGAATCTAGAGTAATTCTAGCAGCCCGGTGAGATTTTAATGAATGCATCAAAAAATTGGTTAATAAGATGTGGAAAGCGAAACGGATTTAAAACAGGGTTAATGTGGATTTAAACTATGGAGTTTAACTGGCCTCAGAAGTTCAGGGGAGCAGTGTCTCTTACGTTTGACGATGGATTAACATCCCAATTGAAAAATGGAATACCTCTCCTCGAAAAATTCGGCTTTAAAGGGACTTTTTACATAATCCCCAGAGGGGAAGAGCAGTTGAAAGTTTGGAGGGAGGTTTCTGAAAAAGGCCATGAAATAGGAAATCATAGCCTTACCCATCCGTGTTCATCCAATTATCCCTGGTATCAGGATTCTAAAGGGGGATTGGAAGACATGACTCTGGAAGACATCCGCTTAGACATAGTTGAGGCGCATAACAGGATTAAGAAGGCCATACCTAATGGTAGTAGGACTTTCGCATACCCCTGCTGTCAGACAAGCGTCGGCAGAGGTCTTGGGAAGAGGAGTTACGTGCCCATTGTGGCAGAGATGTTCGTAGCCGCAAGGTCTGGGGGAGCGGGATATTCGAATTCTCCGATAGCATGTGACCTCCATGAGCTCTGGTCTTGTTCTGCAGACAGTATTAGTATTGAGACGATGATAGGAATGGTTGTTAAAGAATCATTTAAAGGCAGGTGGGTAGTATTTACATTCCACGGCGTAGGCGGAGATTATTTACAGGTTTCAGAAGACAAACTGATTAGCCTATTAGAGTTTCTCGATGAGAACAGGGATAGAGTTTGGGTTGCCCCTGTAGTGGAAATCGCAGAGTATATAGTAAACAAGAGGAGAAAATAAATATTTTATACTTAATTCAGCTAGGAATTAAGCCAACGGTCAGGAAGCCTTACGTTACTGCTTCAAGAAGTATTCTACTGCGTTGATCGATCTTGTTTAAATCTTCAACGATGTAAACGTTGTCATTAGTATCTATAATTACTATTTTTTCTCCTGATCTGCTCAGATTTCTCCTTCCTCGAGTTCTAAATTCCCTTACTCCTCTGTCTGTCTCTACTTGCCATACGAACTCGTCCCCGCTTGTTTCTAATTTCTTCACACTCCTTATCTTAGGCATGAAATATAGTTTGTCTAAAAGTTCCTCTAGCACCTCTTTAGGTTCTCCCTCTATTTTCCGATAATCCTCAAGTATACCTATTTCATTCCCCTGAATGTCTGTAAATATGAGGAAATACGGATGGCTTATTGGAAACGGCTTCTTAGGTATTACTTCAAAAAGCTCTCCCTTACTGTTAAGTATTTTAACAGTATTGGGCTTATCGCCCTTCAATATTCTTATCTCTCTAGCATCGATAATCCATATTTTGCCTAAGTCTTCAAGCAACGGCAACTTGTTTCTCAGCCTCCATAAACTGCGCTTTGTATATTTTAGCGTATAATCCATCTCGTTTTAAAAGCTCCTCATGCGTCCCTTCTTCAACAATCCTACCCTTATCCATCACTATTATCTTATCTGATCTCTGGAGAGTAGAAAGCCTGTGTGCAATTACGATTGTAGTTCTTTCTTTAGATATATTGTCTAAAGCCTGTTGTATCTGTTTTTCAGCCAACGTATCTACGGAGGATGTTGCCTCATCCATTATGAGTATCTTTGGCTCAAGTATTATCGCTCTAGCTATCGCGATCCTCTGCCTTTCCCCTCCGGAAAGCCTTGAACCCCTCTCTCCAACGGGAGAGTCATAAGCTAAGGGGAGGCTCATTATTGTCTCATGAATATTCGCCGCTTTAGCAGCAGCTATCACTTTCTTCAAATCAACTTTTTCAAGGCCATACGCTATGTTGAATAATACTGAATTATCGAAGAGGAAGGGATCTTGCGCAACTATCCCTATGCTTTTTCTCAGCCTTTCTAATTTGACTTTACGGATATCCACACCATCTATCAGAATCCTGCCCTCATTCACATCGTAGAACCGGAGAAGCAGTTTTGTTAAAGTAGTTTTACCCGAGCCGCTCTGTCCAACTATTCCGATCATTTCACCCTTTCTTATCTCTAGGTTTATGTTTTTCAAAACAGGAATGAAAGGCTCATAGCCGAATGTAACGTTTTCAAACTTTATATCACCCATTATTTCAAAATCCTTAGCATCAGGGTCATCTTTAATCGTAGGGTCGATCATTAGGATTTCAAGTATTCTTTCTCCTGAGGTTATTGC
>JAWBXT010000067.1:0-6462 GCA_038867695.1 Thermoproteota archaeon | reverse complement strand
AGAAGGAGACTTGGCTGTAGTCGCGGTAAGATGTGAAGACGTAATAATAGGCGAGGGACCATTAATGGGTTTGCTTAAGGAAATCAGTTTCTTAGGGAGTTTTTCAAAAATCATATTTGAACTCCCTGGGGGATTGAAGATATCTGTCAATATTCCGCTCACAGATTTTATTAAAAGCGCTCTTAGAATAGGGATGGCCTTCCAGTTGACAATACCTAAAGAAAGAGCTAGACTGTTTAAGTATCCGGAGATAGGTCTTACTAAAGAGATAGAGGCTGTTTAAAAAATGCCGAATGTTAAAGTAGAGAAAGTTACTAAAAAATTTGGGAATTTTACTGCATTAGAAGATATTAATCTAAGTATTAATAATGGTGAGTATGTCTCTATAATCGGTCCCTCGGGTTGTGGTAAAACAACTCTTCTTAGGATAATTGCGGGAATAATAAGAGACTACAAGGGTCATGTTTACGTCAATGGAGAGCTTTTTGACGATAAACCCTTAGAGAAAAGGGGTATCGGATATGTTTTTCAAAACATTGCTCTATTTCCAAATATGAATGTCGGCGGAAATGTATCATACAGTCCTAGGGCAAGGGGATTCGACTCAACAACGATAAGGTCAATGACTCTTGAAATGCTTGAACTTATGAAGCTTACAGAACGGTATTATGATTACCCCGTTCGGCTTAGCGGAGGTATGCAGCAGAAGATTGCTTTGGCAAGGGCACTTACTTCAGGAGCCAAGCTTCTCCTGCTAGACGAGCCTCTTTCACTTCTGGATTTAAAAGTGAGGACTGAGCTGAGATATGAGCTTAGACGTATCGTTAAAGACCTGGGTCTGACAGCGATTCATGTCACACATGATCAGGAGGAGGCAATGGCGATTTCAGATAGGATTATCGTAATGAGAAAAGCACGTATTGTTGAAGAAGGTACTCCACTAAGCCTCTACCTTAGGCCTAAGAAAATATTTACAGCATATTTCTTGGGGGAGTCAAATATCCTAGAGGGGGACGTAATAGAAGCTGATGAAAGGTTCCTAAAAATAGATGTTGGAAGTATCATTCTTAAAGCTAGGAATATTGTTTTTCGAGAAGGTGATAGAGTTGTAGTTATGATTAGACCTGAATTCATACAACTTGTAGATGATGGTATTGAAGGTACTGTAATTAAAAGGACCATGGAGGGGTTATTCGTCAAGCTGATAATCAATGTTGGAGATTTAAAGATAACAGTTAAACAACCATACTGGAAAGTTCGCAGTATAGATGTTTACTCTATTGTTAAACTGAATTTTCCTGAAGAGCATATGTTAGTGTATAAATATCCAGAGAGAGGCTTATATAGTGAGATCTCTCTTTATTAGTTTAGGATTGGCTTTGAAAGAAATGGAAAAATGGTTGAAAGATCGTAGGAAGAGAAAGTCAATGGAGCTAATAGTTGAACATGCAGATAAGGTCTTGCAAGTCGTCGACGAGCTTTTAAAAATGGCCGAGACTTCGATAAGCTCAGGACCACTAGCCCTCGAGAAAATATACGAGAGGCAGGATCAAATGGAGAAGGACGCTGATTTCCTAAGAAGGAGACTTATGTATGAGATTGCTCGGAGCGAATTATCCCCGGATATGAAGAAGTATTTCATGGAGTTGTCGCGAGAAGTAGATATGATTGCGGACTATGCTCATGGAGCTGGTAGAGTATTATTCTTTTTACCAGTAAATAATCTTGATCAGGAGATTAAAAGCAAGATAGAACAAATGTGTATTAAAACTAGAGATTGTATGGTCTGTTTAAAAGATGCTTTATCTGCAATACTCTCATTAGAACATAAAAGGGCTGCAGAATTAAGCGATAAGGTTGAAGAATATGAGAAGGAAGTCGATATTCTCTACATGGAGGCTAGGAAGCTTCTTTTAAACGATAAGTATTCTTCACTAGACCCGAGAATGATCGTATTCCTCTCAGAGCTTTTAGAAGCGATTGAAGAAACTTCTGATAGATGTGAGGATTCTATAGACTATTTCAGGATCCTACTTACTGAACTAACTAAACCTGAGTAGCGAAAGGCTTAATCATACCCTGATCTTTTTAACCGTACCCAATCCCCTCGTCCTGCCTTCTCTAAATATGAATGTTTCTCCCATTCTGAGATACTCCGGTCTCTTAATGAATTCGAATTCAACAACATCAGTATCGCCTGTCCTCAAGGCTTCTTTATTCATCTTAATTATCCTCGCGGCTTGCCTAACTGTTCTAGTTTGAATAACCGGTTCGTAGCCAACCATTATTGTAGTAGGATGATGAAGAACCCTTATCTCGGCAGTAAATTTTCTAACAGCGTAAGTTTTAGCCTTAACGTCCAATAGGACCATTCCGGTCCTGATTTCGTCGTAATCTACATTCGTAATTGCCAATGCTGCAATCTGACCTGCACTAGCCTTTTCGACGTTAACCCTATTAACATGTATCGACTTGACCCTGACAGTTCTAAAGGAACCGTCATCGAAGGGACCTAAGAGTAACATTTCGTCCCTTTTAACGATGCCTTGCTCAACAAGTCCCCCTACAACTAGGCCTACTCCTTCAACGTAAAACTTTTCGTCTATGAAGCATAGGGTTTCCATATTCGATTTCTCACTCCAATCAGTTTTAGGTGGAAGCGCGTTCAGGAAGAATTTTAATTCTGGCAGACCTTTTCCAGTGATATTAGAAACTAGGAAGATTGGACATACTCTTAGATGCGGCATTATCCTTGCTGCCAATGAAGCGTCACCAGTACTCTTTATTATAAAGGGTATTTTGTTAACGCCTGGAAGCTTAAGGATCGTTTCAACGTCATTTAGGTTTCTTGAAATAACCTCAGATGGAACCATATCTATTTTTGTCACTACCATGAAGACAGGTATTTTTAGGGCAACGGAGAGTCCAAGGTGTTCCCTAAAGGTTCCTATCGGACCAGCGTTTCCCCCTACTACCAAGCAAACATAATCCGGTAGGTTTCCAAGAATCCCTCTTATGGTTGTTTTCAAATACTTCTCGTGCCCAGCCAAGTCTATAAGGGAGATTATCTTCGAACCGTTCAGGAAGATTTTAGACTCGTCATAAGAATCTAACGAGTCGTTTATGGAAGTCCCCTTAGAGTTGAAGCCTAAGAGATGGATCGACACAGATGAAGATCTTCTAAACTTTATCTCATGAAGATATCTTGCAACCATGCTCATAGCTGCCCCATTCCCATCGTCAAGCCTACCGGATACGAGAACACCTTTCAGAGTTGATTTACCAGAATCAACATTTCCAAGAAGGGCAACTGAAACCTGAACCGGTGGGAAATCCACTGTTCTCCTCACAAGCACCTCCAAGACTTTTCCCCTCCTCCCCCTTTCAACTCTAGTCACCATATAGGAAGCACCTACCATACTTGTTATCTTATCTAAAGTCTTCAAGCATTTCTCAACCTCCTCATCAGTAAGTCCAATAGTCTCACCCTCATCACTTACACCAAGCTCGTAGAAAGCCTCTCCCCTACCCTCATTTAGCCTGTAGTTTAGCTGAGTTGCAAGCTTTTGCAGCCTCTTCTCATCACTAGTATCTACTAGAAGTTTATACTCTACATTACCCTCCTCCTTCTCTTTCTCCAACCATCTTATGGAAAAACATGGAGGTTGATTAACTTATAGTTTCAAGCAGAAGTCAGGTTTCTATAGAAGGGTTTATTCGTCGGTTATGATTAATTAGCTGAATAACTATTAAAAACGGATTTTGTAAAAGCTGAATACCGCTATCTCCATATTTTAATCCTAAACTTTATAATCGGGAGATAGATTTATCTTTTTCCAACCGCTTAAAGATGATGCTTAATGTGAAGAGAAGAGGGTCTGGGGATGTTTAAACAGATGACCTTAACTTACCCATCTGATTTTCTCCCAGGAGTTAAAATTTAATTCAATAAAAGTGGAAAGAGATATTTAAAGCATAGGAGTTTGATAAGGCTGTAATAATATGATATCTATACTTGCTAAGATGTGTCCAAACTGCGGTGGGGATATAGATTCAGTAAGATTAGAGAAGGGGCTTCCCTGTGTGAAATGCTTACCCAATGAGACCTCGGGGCTTAATGAAATAGCCTTTGGAAAGCTTAAGGAGATAGTGGAAATTAGAAGGCTTGAAGAAGAATGGTCTCGTTTCTTTAAAGACTTCATCGGTTCCCCCGCCTGGAGTCTTCAAGCTTCTTGGGCGAGGAAAGTCCTTCTTAAAAGGTCCTTTGCGTTAATAGCACCCACGGGTATTGGTAAAACATCTTTTGGAATAAGCATGGCTGCTTTCCTAGCTTTTAAAGGTAGGAAATCATATATAATAGTCCCTACCAGGATGCTTGTTGAACAGATTAAAGAAAAGTTAGAGAGAGTGATTGATAGCAATTGGATAATCGCATTTAGTGAAATGAGTGAGAAAGAGAAAGCCGAGGCTAAAGAAAGATTGAAGAACGGAGATTTCAGGATATTAATCTCAACCTCAATGTTCCTATACAAGAATTATGAGATAATACCGAGGCCCTTAGATTTCGTATTCGTAGACGACGTCGATTCCTTTCTTAAGAGTGCTAAAAACATTGACAAATCATTATATCTGATTAATTTCGACAAAGAAGACATTGAGAAGACATTGAGATTCATAAGGATGAGGAGAAGTAAAGAAAATGAAACCGAAGCTCTTCACAATGAAATAAGAGAGATTTCTAAAAAGGCGAGGGGTGTGATAGTAGTCTCCTCCGCAACCTCTAATCCGAGAACAAGTAGAATAAGATTGTATAGGGAATTATTGGGTTTTGAAGTGGGCAGGCCCTCTTTTTACATCAGGAATGTCGTCGATGCTTTCACTTTTTCTAAGGGAGAATATGAACTGGTCGAATGGGTTAAGAAACTTGGTAAGGGCGGATTAGTATTTGTTTCCTCTGATAAGGGTAAAGAGTACGTGAGCCATGTTGTAAATCTTCTTTTCGAAAATGGGATACGAGCAGTGTCTTACGAAGATCTTAACGAAGAGAATTTGAAAAAATATGAGGACGGTGAAATAGATGTTTTAGTTGGCATTTCAAGTTATAGGAATCCATTAGCAAGAGGCCTTGATCTACCCTATGCAGTTAGATATGCCTTGTTCTTCGGAGTCCCGAAAATAATAGTAAGCCTGAGAATAGAGGAGAACACATTACATCTATTGTGGCTTTTAGCATCTATAAGGAGCGTATTTTCTAAAAACGAGGCTTTGAAAAGCGTCTTGCCTAAAATAGACGGGTGGCTTAGATTCCTCGGGCGTTCAGTATCGTTCCTATCAGAAGAGGGAGTAGTAACTAATGAAAAGGCAAGGGCTTATCTGGAGAGAATTAGAAGTGAAATATTAAGGCTTTTAGAAGAAGAGACCGTTTTAAAAACTATCAAAAGCTCCAAAGAAATATCTTTAAGAAAGACCGAAGAAGGGCTTGTTCTCGTAATTTCAGACGCCACTGCTTACTTACAGGCTAGTGGAAGGACTTCCAGGCTTTATTCCCAAGGACTTACAAAGGGCTTCTCTCTCATACTTGTTGACGATGAAAAATCTTTCTATCATCTTCAGAAGAAAGTCAGGTGGTTTGGAGAGGAAATAAACTTCACCGAAGTTGGAAACATCAACCTCGATACTTTAATGAATGAAATAGAGAACGAGAGGAAACTTGTTAGAAAAATATTCGAGGGGAAAGCTAAGGGTGAAACTAAAGACATTCTTAAACCAGTTCTCCTTATTGTTGAATCACCTAATAAGGCTAGGACTATTGCTAATTTCTTCGGCAGGCCGATTGTTAGGTTAATTAATGGTCACAAAATATACGAGACTACGACTGGAGAAAACTATCTTATGATAACTGCTTCACTAGGTCATATCTTCGACCTTGTAAAAGACAAGCATTTTCACGGGGTTATCGTAAACAGCGAGATCATTCCGGAATATGAAGCAATAGAAGGAAAAGAGAACATTATTGAAAGCTTAAAGGGGATTGGTATGGAGATAGACAGAGTCCTTATAGCGACAGACCCGGATACTGAAGGCGAAAAGATTTCCCACGATCTAATGCTGCTACTGAGACCTTTTGTTAAAAAAGTAGAGAGAGCAGAATTCCATGAGGTGACACGTAAGGCTATAATCCAAGCGTTGAAGGAACCGAGAGACTTCAATTTAAACCTAGTCGAAGCGCAAGTTGTTAGGAGGATTGCTGACAGGTGGGTTGGATTCGAGCTATCACAATACCTACAGAAAACTTTTAAGAAAAACTGGCTGTCCGCGGGGAGGGTCCAAACACCCGTTCTAGGATGGATAATAGAAAGATATGATCTTAGTAGGAAAAAGACACCGATAGTATTGGTTATTTTGAATAAAGAGAGTAAAACTTTGAGAATAGAATTTCCACTGGAAGACCGGAAGCAAGCT
>JAWBXT010000066.1:0-6473 GCA_038867695.1 Thermoproteota archaeon | reverse complement strand
ATGATAAGGTCTTTAAACATTCTTTGCGAAAACCTTACTTCCAAAACGCCCTCTATCTTTTTAAACTCCTCAGCTATTTTCTCCGGAACGCTTTCTTTTAGATGAGAAATATCTATAAAAAAACCCATAGAAATCTCATTTTTCTCTATATCTGCATCGTAAAAGCCGGATAGTTCTACGATATTCTTCATACTGATTTTAAAAACTTTGAAGAATTCCGGCTCAGCTTCTCTACGAAGCCTTATGAAGAACTCGACAAGCTTTCCTCCAGGAAGATTTTCAGAACACATTATTTCTTTAGTATAACATGTTTCAATAGGATCTGGGCTCCTAGGGGAGGCCATTTTAAGCTCTAGATGATACCCTATTAGACATATATAAATCTTACTTAACTTTAAAATTTAAAAAAGCCGAGCACATTTTATAAACAAGCCTCATTTTATCAAAAAAGCCGACTTTTTGTTAAGAAAGCATTAATGATTTATTTAGGACATTGGTTGGATATTTATAATCGATGAGGTATGGGAATAAGGCAGTGCTTTGGACGATAGGTCATGGAAGCCTTTCGAAAGAAGAATTCCTAAGATTATTGAAGAAACATAAGATTCAGATATTGGTCGATGTCCGCAGGTTTCCAAAGTCTAAGCTCGGGCACTTCTGTAAGGAGGATATGGAGCAATGGCTTCCGAAAAACGGGATTTCTTATTTTTGGCTTGGAGAAGAGTTGGGAGGGTATCGTCGCGAGGGTTATGATAAATATATGGAAACATCCAGTTTTAAAGAGGGAGTTAATAGGCTCCTGGAAATAGCTGGAAAAAATAGAACTTGTATAATGTGTCTTGAAACAGACCCCAAGTATTGTCATAGGAGATTTATTGCATCCTATTTGAGTAGGAGAAGGGTTAGAGTAATACATATAGTTAAGTCGAAGAAGAAATAATCAAACGCGAATAATAATGTTTAGAAGCTCTTCTAAAGCGGATTTGACATTCTCCCCCCAGGCCTTAGTGTTTAAGGTAACCATTAGAGAAACCTTTGAAGGGTTTAGTTCAAGCATGCTTCGAATTAGTCTGTATGTTTTTTCGAAGCCGTGTTGAGTCAGGAAATCAGTTATGCTATCGAAAACCACGAATACGGGGGAGGGGGAGGATTTAACGCTTCTCCCCAGAGATTCTAATACTTGAATTGCATCTTGTAGAGACACATGAACCTCTGATTCAGAGATCGTGACAGTATGTAGAGTCATTAACGAGGGGTGGATGAATTTAACATTCCTCTGGTCTTGAAGCCTATCTTGTAGGGGACTGCCCTTCCTCGTGATAATTATGCTAACATCCTCATGAGCTAGAGTTTCAATAACATAATCTTTGACATAATCCAAATATGCACTTCCGGGTTCGAATTCAAGAAGTATACCCTTCCCCACGAGTTTTTCATGGTCTAGACCGATTCTCGAGGAAAACCTGCTTAGGTCTCTTTCAGTAAAACCTTCAGCAAGTCTTAACATGCTTACATAAGTCGGTGGAATCCTCCTTGACAACGATTCCACTAAGCTACTGTAAACCATGGTTCTTAAGGCAACATTCATGTTAAGCCTTAAAACGAGCCTCAAACGCTTTATTATAATGTCAACATTACTACCTAGTTTTTTATAAAGCTCTTCAATCATCCATGCTATAAAGGGTATAAAATTGCCCAATAAAACCGGGATCCTCTCATTTTGAGGCATTGATTTAACGTCTTCTTCGATATTTTTAATTTCAACCTCACCTAAGCTGGAGATACTTAAACGGTTTAAAAGGCTAAATGAAACCATTTTACTTTCCACAGTATTTCCAACATTATTATAGAAGTCTTGGAGGATTGCAGAAATAAGTCTGCGACATAATCTAAGACAGGCCTGCCATTCTGGAAGCTCTTTGAGAGAATTATCGCGTTCGATTTCCGGAATAAATTCTCCTCCAGCTAGGCCGTAAGCAATATCTGTTTTCTTCAGGAAATCCTCGTATCGAATAAATATCCTTTTAAAAACATTTTTATTATTAACTCTTATATAGACTATATTCAATAGTCTCAGAAGGCTGTCTGAAAGATCCATAGCCCAAGGCTTATCTTCAAGGTAGCGTAAGGTTTCTTCCATGGTTATGGTTAAGTCCACCTTTTCTAAAATATCGGGCTTCAAGATTAGCTTGCCCTCTGAATCTTGTTCCAAAGCATGTCTTAGTCTAACTCTTGCTAGATATCTTTCAAGCTCGATAAGGCTTTGACCAAGCTCTTTTCCTGGAGCTATCTCTATAAATCTGTTAATGAAAGATACATACTGCTCAAATAAGAGGTCTTTAATCTTTCCGATTTCAGGCCTAATTGTTTTCTCTCTTATCGAGAAGGCATAGCTCACGCCTAAGAAAAATAAGTACGTATTTATTCCTCCGGGGGGAGGCATTTCTGGGTTCTCTACTAGAAGTATATTTAGACCGAAAACTCCGAAAATGTAAAATATGATAAAATATGCTAGAATTATGGAATATTTCCTACGTATGATACTGCTTTTAACCCGTTTAATTAAAAAAGCGATGAAAAAACATACTTCAAGCATGCAAAGCAAGTAGATAGAATATTCTATAATTGTAAAGGGACCCGTTTCAAATCTATAGGACCAGCCATAATTTTCCGTTGGAACTATGTATGTCTTTACATATGTGAAATGAATTATGTATAAAGGAATTACCGGTATCATTAGTAGATAGAACTTAGGATTCTCCTTCCAGAGGGAGAGGACAGTCATCAGTAAAAGAAGAGGATTTAAACCATAGAATATCGTTGTAAATTGTAGAAAAATCCACGATACATATTCATTTGGAGCAATTCTGTGAAGAAAAGCAAAAGTTTCCCATAATGATATTGATAAGGCGAAAAATAGAAAGTTTTTCGAGCTTAAGGTTTTAGGTCTACTTTTAAAAATTTGAAGCGCAATTATTAACGACGATATAGCTGCACCGGGATAGAAAAGAAGCCAAGGATGGAAAGGAAGAAAATCCATCTACATTCCCCTTAATGTTTCAAATAACTCCATCCTTTGAGGTGGAATAACTTTAAGAGGCTTAACTTGACCATAGGGAAGACCGATTTTCAACCTTAAATTAGAATACCTCTTGAATGCACCTCTCTTCAGATATTCGACTTTAATCACATCCGTAGGATTTCTTATTTTAAAATCCCTTACAAAGTTTCTAAAATCCTCGCTCTCATCCAGCAACGCATCAAATATCATTTCGGCAGCAGTTGTCTCGTTATAATCACGTTCCTTCTCCATGAGTACACATATTTTCTCACTAGGTTCCATAATTTTAGCAAAGCACCAGTCCTCGGAAGATGTTAACCCAGACTTGATCATAATCCTAGTAGCTAGCCTCTCATCGATCCTGAAATAGCCGTAGATGTCGAATGAATACCCTTCTCTCCCTTCAAATGCGAATATAGGCATCCCATCATCCCTAAAATATTCAACTCTGAATATGTCGCCAATTCTATACCTAACAACACATCCTCCGAAGGGAGTTACTATAAGATTGTAACTTTTTCCTTTCTTTAACTCATCTATTCCAAACACTTCACCGTTCTCCATATCCATGAATTCAAAAAACCCTGTCCTTAAATCAGGAAGCATATTATATCTATCTTCAACTGTACCGTACATAGGAAATCCTATTTCACTAGCCCCATAAAGGTTTAACGGTTCAATACCCCAAGTGCGTTTAAAAAGATCTATATACATCTTAGAATCGAAACCAGCACATATTAAGCCTTTTACTGGTAAAACCTCCCTAATGCTTTTCGGTTCCCAAAACAATTCAGAATAAATAGATTTCAAAAACATGTATATTTTTGTTGCTCCTATATCTGATGATTCATAATATTCTCTGTAGAAAGACCTTCTATCTGTTACATACTTCACGAGCATAAAGAGCAATGAGGCAGTAGTTCCTATCACCGCTATTTTTTCTTTAATCTTATCTATTTTCCTTAATACTATCCAGATTCTACGCCTAATATCGACGGTTTTATCAACAACTTCAAAAGGAGGATATATTTTAAATTGGAAAAGCTTGTGTAAAAAGTATATGCTCCATCCGGAAAAATAAGGCGCTGGTGCGCCCATGTTTAAAAAGCAATCCCCTAAACGGAGGCTAGTATCTCCCATACGTTCACTACAAGCCATGACCATCGGAGAAATTCCGGTCCTAGAGTAAACTTCATGGAAGAACTTCGTCCACAATACCCATTTGCTTTGAGCAGTCGTACCACTAGTCTTAACACAAGATTGGAATTCTCCAGGTAAATATTCCATAAGTGGCTCGGCAGCCATTTTACCAATACGCATATAGTACTCAACTAAGTTTTCATCTTTACTCTTAGAGATTGTTGTCTCTAGACTTTTAATCCTCTCTTCAAAAATTCTTAGGAAAGAATAATCATCATATGTTGTAATAGGTATTTGTCTCATGTTCTCAGCATCCTTAGCTCCTAGGGCTTCTGGAATCTTAGTGTTTTTAATCTTCTTAAAATAATCTTCAGTCTTTTTGAGATTATACTCTATCTGCATCTGGAAATCTTGATAGAGGAAATCGCAATATTTATTCCATAGTTCTTTACCTTCGTTAATCATTAGCCACCTCGCCCAATTACATTTCCGGATAGATGCTTAAAGTTATTCCCGAATCTTTTGCGATTGTTAGTCTGTAATATCTGGTGTCGTGACTCGTAGCCCTCATCTTAAGCACCATCAGTCTTCTCTCAAGCCTGTTTCCTAAGACAACTGATTCCATAAGTATTATGCCATCAGCTAGGAATTCTTCAATTCCCATACCTATTCCAGTAGTCCCCCAGGGACTTTCGGTGATCATCAGAGTTGTACAGCCCACGTTCTTCAACATTCTGGAAATCAGGTTTATTACCGTCCTTACTTCAGCTTTACTGCCTAGTGAAAGGTTTAGGGCTGATAGGGAGTCTACCACAAGCCTCTGTGCTTTAAACCTCTTAGCCTCCTCTACTATAAGGTTGGTCATATCTTCAACCCTTATCTTTGCCACCGTAGGAAGCTCTACTACTCTAACCATCCCTTTATCCTCAAGCTTATTAAAATCCCACCCCAAGCCGAGCATGTTGCTTTTAAAATTCTCCTTACTCTCGCTTAAACAAACATAAACTCCCCTCTCCTTAAACAACATGACGCCATTGTAGATGAACTGGGCTGAAAGTATTGTTTTACCAGCTCCTGGACTGCCTGCTATTACGATCAATCCTCCCCTAGGCAAGCCTCCTTCAATAAGATTGTCAAGCTCCGTTATACCGAAAGGCACCCTATCCTTCAAGATTCAACCTCCTCTACAGGTCTTATTAGGAGTGAACCATTTTCCTCCATGAACAATAATGATTCAGAATCTTCCCCAGTAATGTTCTCTAACACCCCTGCAATTATCCCTCGGAATAGAGAGGGGTTTATCCTAAGACCTCGTAGATTAGCTTTTATCGAATTATCTTTCAATCTGTCGAAGTGCACATTCCCCCACCCCCTCATGCTGCATACTTTAGAAGAGAAGGATAAAGCATCTTCTAGACTAAACTTGCCCTTGCCAATACTTTTCATAATTGACTTACTAATGCCCTTCCCCGCATAGAAGAGTATTACATCGGCTGCTGTAGAATACATCTGGCGAAGAGCCTCTTCGAAATTCGACCACTCCGCTACTGTAAATTTTATTTCGCTCAAACCGCTAGCGTCAAAAATAAGGCTTTTGGCATAATCATTTAGAACAAGTTGGTATCCAAGTATAATGCCTTCTCTCTCCATCCTGGATATCCTGCGAGCCACCGTCCTATCAGAAACTTCAAGCTGCTTGGCTATTTCGCGACAACTGAGCTTAGGATTCCGGGATAGAATTTGAAGTATTTCTAGGTCAAGCTTATCCACCATATCCTTTTTCTTAACCATCCGGTACTATTTTTAGCATTGTTAAATATATGCTTTTCGCATAACGCAATTTTATTCATTCTCAGACAAATTAGAATATCGCAAAAAGGACATTTTTTTAAAAAAATCACGCCCACTTGATAATTACAGTAGGCCAAACTCTACCATTTCTACAATCAATAAATGAAATCGCTTATAATCAACCAATCCAATTATTTGACAGGGATCATCAGGGTTGGAGAGTGGTTTTTAGAAGTAGTCGGATGTTAGGGCATATTTAGCGAATTTTATATTTTAATATTAGCCATAAACTTCCTTATCCATCCGACCAACCTGTAGTAGGATTCAATACCCTTTGAAGATAGAGAAACCCTTTCAACACTCTTCTCATCTTTAATTATGGTAATTAAATCGTGTTGAAGAAGCCATTCTAAGTATTCTACAAATCTCGGGTAATTAAGGCCTGAGAGCATTAAGACGGGTCTTACTTATAGGATTCCCA
>JAWBXT010000065.1:0-6661 GCA_038867695.1 Thermoproteota archaeon | reverse complement strand
TCCTATGCTCTAAGTGGAAGACGTCGCCGTAGATCCTCCTATAGTAGAGAACTATTTTAACAGCATTGAGAAAGGGAAGGTTCTCCCTTGACAGTGGCATATTTATTATACCAAGGTCCATTATGTTTTTCAAAGGTTTGTAATATTCGATCTCACCAGCAGGCAATAATATATAGGAATTCATAGTGTTCTCTTTGAAGAGCTTGTGGACTAGGAGCCTGTGATGCCCATCGATCACGTATATTCTCTTATTAGGTAATTCTAGGCATATTGCTGGAGCCCTGTAATTCTCATAGAGGAAAGCTTTGAAAGTTGCTACAAGCTTATCTGCTTCAAGAAAGTCTTCCGTGGGGATAACCATTTCAACCGGAACCCTGTCGAGAATTTTTTTGAAATCTGTCTCATACAGGATGCTGAAAGTCTTCCTTAGGGCTTCAGCTCTTTCAATAGTCTCTTCCTCGCTTATCAGCCTAGGCAACGATTCAGACAATCCTATTCTTAATGAACCTAACTAAATATGCTAGTGAAAAAAGTATTATTGATACGAGGGCTATTGAACCGCTCGTAGGAATATTTAGGTGGAGCGATAAGGCCAGTCCACATAATCCTGAGAAGACGGTTGTTGCAAAGGAGACTATTAGCATCCTGCTCACCCGGTGGGTTATCAATCTTGAAACAGCTGCAGGTATGACCAGTAGAGTAACAGATAGGAGCACACCCATGGTTCTCGCCACTACAGCAGCAGTTATGGCGGATGTTGTGAAGAGCAGGGAGTCGTATAATCCTACTTTCAGCCCGAGCGATTCAGCAGTCTCCATGTCGAAACAAATGTAGAGGAACTCCCTATAGAGTATGATGATCATCAATATGGAGATTGTTGAAGCAATAGCCAGGCTTAAAACATCATTGTTCGAGATTAGTAGCAGGTCGCTAACTAGGTAACTATCTACCATGATCTTCTTCTCTATTGGAAGATAGCTTCTTATTATCGCATAAAGCATAACGCTTAGCGCGAGAGAAACACTCAGCATCATCCCTAAAGCTTGCTGACTACTCCTACCGACTCTTGAAACTAGGATTGAAGTTGCTATGCAGAAGAGTATTGCAAAAAGAAAGGGATCTGCCAGTCCTGGCAGGAAAATCTGTAAGAAGATTCCCAATGCTGCACCGCCGAGGGCAGCATGAGAAATCTCAGGAGTTATATAGAGAGCACCCCTCAGAAGCATTATTGTTGAAACCGGTACTGAGAACGATGTAAACAGGATCCCAAGCAATGCTCTTAGAATAAATGGATCAAGCATGTTTATCACCGAGTATGAATATCCTTCTCCCTTCTCTCTCAATTGTTCTTAAACATGGATATATTGGCTTTAGCTTATCCTCACTCAAAACCTCGTCAGGGTCTCCGTATACGCATACAACCCTGTTTAAAATCAGTATTTTATCGGTTAGCTCCATTATAGGGTCGACTTCATGCTCTACAATAATTATCGTCCTACCTTTCTCCTTTAGCATTCTGAAAACATTAAGAAGGTATTCCTGACTTTCAGAATCTAATCCGGCGAAAACCTCGTCAAGTAAAAGAAGAACAGGATCCGATGCTAAAGCTCTTGCTATCAGAACCCTCCTCTGCTGTCCACCACTAAGCTGGTTGAAAAAGTAATCCCAGTAATCATCCATACCCAGATATGTTAAGGCTCTTCTTACGGACTCTAAATCTTCTGAAGAAGTAATCCTCGGAAAACTTTTTCTCAAAAACACTCCCATTAGCACTACCTCCCAGACTCTCAATGGGGTTTCATAAGAAACCCTGTCCTTCTGGGGAACGTAACCAACTAGGCTCCTCAACTTATTACTTTCTCTAAAGGGATCCATACCGAGCACTTTCACACTACCCTTGAAAGGCTTAACCATCCCGAGGAGTAGTCTTATCAGAGTGGTCTTCCCAGCACCGTTGGGACCCACTATGGTTACGAAGGATGGGGATTCAACATCGAAGTTAATATTCTCTAAAACAATATGGCCATCTATTTTTACTGAAACATCCCTGACAGATACGATTGGTCGGATCATTTTTTCACCCTTCTTACTATGATTAGAGTTTCAATTACGATTATAAGTAGGGCTGCGAGCGTTGTTAAAAGATAGATGTCTAATCCCGTTGAGACAGGTTTATGACTAGAGAGTAAAGCACTATAGACTTGTCCAGCATTGTAATACATTGCTGAATCGTAGTTTTTCAAACCGCCCGTTGAAACAACAGATATGTAGGCAATTGAGCATCCAGTGTCTGCAGAAATTTGCTGAAGAGCATCCTTAACGTTGCTCATTAAGAGAGCAGTATCAGAAACAACTATGCAAGCGTATTCTCCGGACCTCAGTCCTTCGTAAATCCTGCTTAAAGAATCTGGCTTGATAATCTCCTCCTCGCCGACCAACACTGCACCAACCTTTATGCCGAGTGCTTCAACGACATACTGCTCAGCGTAAAAACCTATAACCACTCTCTTATCCGTTGAACCATATTTCTCAGAAAGCCCTTTGAAAAAGCTTTTAAGGCTGGAAATCTTTGATCTGAAAGAAGCATAGTTGGATGAAAATTCTTCAGAATACTCTGGCCTTATCTCCGAAAGCGTGTTTTTTAAAGATTCGGCGATCAAAACAGCATTATCGGGTAGCAGCCAAAATCCATGAATATTCTCTCCTCCATCTAGCTTAAGGAGTGTACCGTTACTTTTTGCCAAGTCAAGTAGGTTAATCGATATTGAACTAGGCGGGACGCCCTTTTCCTCAGCAACTCTCTCGACAAGATTCTTCTCCCACTCCATATGGCCAGTTATTACTATCAAATCTGAGTTTAAAGCGGCTCGAATAATGTTGGGGTTGAGATTGAAGCTATGAGGTTCAACTCCCTCTGGCACTATGGATACTACTTCCCCCCTGTCTCCAACTATCGGAGAAACAAGAAGCTTGAGGATATCCATCGTAACCAATATTCTTATTCCACCGGTCTGTTGAGTGAAAACTGAGTTTTCAAATATGCTAGTAATTAGAATAGAAGTAACCGTAATAACAATGTTGAATTTCAGGCTCTGCAACATGACTTGCCTCCCGGGATACTATTGTTATGAGGACAAGTCTTAGGATGCCCTAGGAGACTACACATTGAGTCGACAACCTTGTCTGAAAGATATAGCTCAACCCTGCTTGCACATTCGCAGGCATCCTTAAGGCTGACTGAAAGGAATCTATATGCGTAGGTTTCAAAAACCCTA
Organism: Thermoproteota archaeon; assembly: GCA_038867695.1. Lineage (GTDB taxonomy): Archaea > Thermoproteota > EX4484-205 > EX4484-205 > JAAOZP01 > JAAOZP01. The sequence continues at coordinate 3,386 of JAWBXT010000065.1, read as the reverse complement.
TGATTTCTAATCACCCTGTTGACTTCTTCAAAACCTTTTTCTGAAAGGCGTACTCCCCTCCAACGATACCTTTTAAGCATACCTTTTCTTCCAAGTCTTTCAAGGTATTCGCTTGCAGTAGCGCATGAAACCCCCATAGCATCTGCTACTTCAAGGCTGCCAACAATATTTCTCCCTGAAAGAAGGCTGAAAACCGTCTTAAGATACTCCATCTCTTTCTCTGTTAGGCTTTTTGAAGGCTCTTCTGATTTAGGCACGTCCTAATTTAGGATGCTCCTAAATTTAAGCTTTGACCTAGCCATTATTGGGATTCAGACGAGAAAAAAATCCTCCTTCTCACCAAATCTCTTATATTTCGCTAGAATCTCCTCTCTTAAGCTCGGCTTCACTGTTTGAAGAGCCTTTTCAAAATCCTCTCTCGTCACCTTGTCAGCATCCCTTCTCAACGCGTTTAAGCCCGCTTCTCTGCAAACAGCTTCAAGGTCTGCTCCCGAATACCCTTCTGTCCTCCTAGCTATTTCCTGAAGGTCGACGCCTTCCAGCGGCATTTTCCTCGTATGAATCTTGAGTATTTGTAGTCTCGAAGGCTCATCCGGCGGTGGAACGTAAAGTACTACTTCAAACCTTCCTGGCCTCATTATCGCGGGGTCGAGAAGCTCAGGCCTATTGGTTGCTCCTATTACTACTATTCTCTCGATGGGGGTAAGGCCATCCATCTCTGTTAGAAGCTGGCTTACGACACGCTCTGTTACGCCACTATCAGCCATGCTCATACCCCTCCTGGGAGCTATCGCGTCAACCTCATCCAGGAAGATTATGGAAGGCGATGCCAACCTAGCTTTCCTAAATACTTCCCTTATTGCTTTCTCGGATTCCCCAACCCACTTAGAGAAAACCTCCGGACCCTTTATGCTTATGAAGTTGGCCTCGCTCTCGGTTGCAACAGCCCTTGCCAGAAGCGTTTTGCCACATCCCGGAGGCCCATATAGGAGTATTGCTTTGGGCGGGGTTATTCCAAGTTTCTCAAACTTCTCAGGGCTCTTTATGGGGAGCTCCACGGTCTCCCTCAGCCTCATTTTAATCTCCTCAAGTCCCCCTACATCGCTCCATCTTACTGTTGGGACTTCAACGTATACTTCCCTCATCGCCGTCGGAGTTATCTCTTTGAAAGCGTTCATGAAATCCTCTTCTTTGACAACCATCTTCTCCAAGACTGAAGGCGGGATTCTCTCCTCAAGCTTTATCTCAGGCAGGTATCTTCTCAAAGCCTTCATAGCAGCCTCCCTGCATAGCGCAGCCAAGTCCGCGCCAGTGTAGCCGTGAGTTATCTCAGCAAGCTTCTTCAAGTCAACATCCTTATCCAGCGGCATCGACCTAGTGTGTATCTGAAGTATCTCCAGCCTACCTTGCTTGTCTGGGACACCTATCTCTATCTCCCTGTCGAATCTACCAGGCCTGCGTAACGCGGGGTCTATCATGTTCGGTACGTTGGTAGCCCCTATCACGATGACTTCACCCCTGCCTTTCAGGCCATCCATGAGCGCTAAAAGCTGGGCCACTACTCTCCTCTCAACCTCGCCGCCAACCTCCTCCCTCTTCGGAGCTATAGCGTCTATCTCGTCGATGAATATTATGCTTGGAGCCTTCTCTTGAGCCTCCTGGAATACTCTCCTAAGCCGCTCCTCAGACTCGCCGTAAAACTTGCTCATTATCTCCGGACCGTTTATTGAGAGGAATGTTGCATCAGACTCGTTTGCAACAGCCTTAGCCAGAAGAGTCTTCCCCGTTCCCGGTGGGCCGTGTAGGAGCACGCCTTTAGGAGGCTCTATGCCGAGCCTCTGGAAGAGTTCGGGATGCCTTAGCGGGAGCTCAACCATCTCCCTTATCCTCTGAATCTCTTCATGCAATCCCCCTATGTCCTCGTATGTGACTCTAGGTATTGCAAGCTTCTCAGCAGCCTCCTCGCTCACCAATTGAAGCCTTGTGTCAGGAGAAACCTTAACTACTCCCCTCGGCCTAACCCTGACCACTGTTAAGCCGAGGGCCTGGCCGCCGAAAACAGGTATGGCAACAATATCCCCCTCAGTTAGAGGAGTATCGATAAGCTTGTCCCTTACGTAGCTTAGAAACTCCTCGTCCACGTTAGATACTCTAACACCCATTGGGGCGAAGACAACCTCGCTAGCGTTCTCAACCTTATCAACCTTCTTGACCTTAACGTAGTCGCCTATTGCTACTCCAGCGCTCCTCCTTATCAACCCGTCCATCCTAATTATGTTCTGACCCTCGTCCTCAGCGTAACCAGGCCATACTATGGCCGAGGCCGTTCTTCTCCCCATTATCTCAACAACGTCACCAGTATCGGCCTTTATCTGAGCCATCTCCCTCTTTCCTATTCTAACAATCCTTCTACCTGCGTCTCGCGGCTTTGCTTCAGCAACTAAAAGCTGTATTTCACTCATCTTTCAAAAGCCTTTTTAAAAATACTTAGATTTAAGCTTTTTACTAAAAACGGATGGGTTTTACGTGGATTCCTGAGGCTGTTCTTCAACCTTCTTCAATTGATTCCTATACATTTCCAGGATTTCCTTGACTGTGGTCGCCTGCTCTGGGGCCTTATCATCCCTAAGCCTACCTGTATACTTGGGGAAACGACCCGCTAAGCCGGATCCCCTTCTGATTGCGTCGAGCCCACAGGTGTGCACAGGGCTTAGAGTTATTTCTGAAGCTATTATCTCGATAACTATACGGGGTTCAAACCACACATCTGCCTCTATCTTTGAGTCAACCCTAGGATGTCTGTGGCTAATCCTATACTTATTCATCAAATCGGTGAAACTGGCCAGGTCCTCGTCTGTGAATCCTGTGCCGCATTTGGCGAAAGTCCTGAAAACGTCTTCTTCGGGATCGTATGCAGCAAGGAGGTACGCACCATATTTGCCTGCTCTCTTACCCCTGCCGTGGAAAGCGCCTACTATAACGAGGTCGAAGGTGTCAGCAACCTCAGCCTTATACTCTCTCTTCAGCTTTATCCAGCTCCATTCTCTGGCCCCGGCTCTATAGGAGGCTTTAATGTCTTTTACCACAAGACCTTCACAGCCTTCTGAGATCGCTTCCTCCATGAATGCCTCTATCTGTTCAGGGTCGCCGGATATTATCTGCCTGACTAGCTTAACTCTCTCGTCTTCAATAATAACATTCTTCAAAGCACTTCTCCTCTCTAAATAGGCTCTTTCAGTATAGTCGACACCGTCAGCATATAACAGGTCGAAGAAGAAGAGTGCAACCGGGTACTCTTTCATAGCCTCCTCGATGCCATACTTCCTCCTTCTATGCATAAGCTCTTGGAATGGCAGCAGCTCACCCGTATCAGGGTTTATCGCTAC
>JAWBXT010000064.1:0-7292 GCA_038867695.1 Thermoproteota archaeon | reverse complement strand
AGCGTCGCTCACAGGCTCTGGAAGAATAGAGGCGAGAAACCTGGTTTCTCAACTATAATTGAAACGCTTAGAGATAGGAAGATGTACGAGCTTGCTGCAACTTTCGCAATAGCCTTGAAATCAGGAGACATAAGGGATGAGGCTTTTGACGAGAAGGATCGTTTAAAGCCTGAGGAATACGAGTTTAAGATAAGGATTGCAGACAATCTTGAGAAACTCGTTAACGAGAGGGTGAGAAAAATACACCGTGATGGATTCGCTGAGAAGTATTTTAAGGGCAGAGAGGAGGTTTACAGTTTCGAGTTGAAGGATCTTAAATACTCAGAAATGTTCAGAAATGGAGAATACGATGAAATACTCTCCTCATACGATGATCTTAAAGATGCTTGGCACGGTAAAACCGCTGGAATAGGAGAAAGGGTTGTTTCCCTAACACTTTTTGAAGCAGGACTTCTGGATGAGGAGCCTGAAGCCTGCGAAGCAATAACAAGGTACGAGTGGGCGATTACTAACATCTGGATGTGGAGCGACGAGCTGAAAGACCTGCTAAATGACCTGAGAGACGGAAGCATAAACATGCTTCTCGTAGAATGTTTAAAAAGAGGACTTAATAGTGTTGATGAGAATTCAGTACTACATTTCATAGCTAGGAACCCGAGTGTCTTAGAGGAGCCTGTTAGAGAATACTTTGACCTAGCTAGAAACCTTGAGGAGAAGTTGGCGAAATACCCATGGATGAATATAAAGGATTATTCTGAAGGTGCGAAAATAGTTTTCAAAAAGCTTGACGAAAGAAGAATACGCTTACTGGAAACGAGTAACATTCGCAGAGCATAATTTTTAATTTAAATCGCTACATTATTGAAAAAAGGAGCGTTGATAACAAGCCTTGTATTGATGATTATCCACTATCCATTTTTGGATTAATAATAAATGCTCCTTTATTGGTGTACAGTAATATTGCAATTGTTATTATTGTGGTTATGACGAAAGCTACTGTTGCTATTTGAAAGACCGTTTTTTCATTATGTGCAGACGATAGTTCTTGCGAGAGCTCCTCAACATCCTCTTCATGCTTCCTCTGTAAACTACTGTAATTAGACTGCAATTCTTCGTATTTTCTATTAAGGTCGTTGAGTTCATTAAGCAGGGAATGATATGTTGAGTTAAGCTCCGCATACTTTCTTGGCAAGTCCGGATCTATGTCTACGTATAATTGCTTGCATTCTACTTTGAAGGTAACAGTATCGTTACTACAACAAGGCGCTGAAACACCAGCCTTCCAGACTCCTAGGGGACCTTGTGGTGGAACGATATAGGGTGTTGAAACCATCCCGTTAGCATCCGTCATCAAGTTAAAAGTTTGCACAAGCTGGTTATTTGAGTCCCACACTTTTAAAGTCACAGGGTGCGAGAATACTGAAGGAACGGTGCTTACGTAGAACGTAATTGTCTCTCCCGGCTCGTAGCTTCCATCCGGTACATAGCCTCCAATACCTCCCTTATTTGTATAGATATCTAGCTTACATTCTCTACATGTTATCCGCTGCCTCCGAGTAGCACAAACATTATTACCTACTACAAATGTTACTGTAATCACATGATCACCCGTGAAAGGACAAGTTACTTCTATTGGGATTGTCGTTACCCCATTTGCCTGAAGGGAAACCATTGTAGAATAAATTTGCGAATCATCTAAGTAAACATATAGAGTACCTGTTACTGCTCCATTAAGGTTATTTATTGTTATGCTGATTGGGAAGGGTTGGGCCGTACACGTTATATTTGGAATGTTTAGACTGAGGGTAATATTACATGGCAGAGGTGTAGGCGTTGGAGTAGGGGTTAAGTATATGTTAATCACAGTTTCATTAATCAATGTCGGCCTGCGCCGCGTGATGTTGTAAAAAACTCTAGGAATAGGTTCCGTTACATTAAGCATCATCCTATTATAATCATATTTCAAAGATTCCATACTAAATCTGACATTGTGTAGGCAGCATGGACCTGTGCGACAGGGCACTATTTCTCCTGCCGTATCCACTTTAATCACCAGAATATCTGGCGTTCCGAGACTTGTTATGCCAGCAACTATGTAACCATTGCTCAGAGTCTGAACAGAATACCCTTCCTCATCATCATTCATCCCGGGATAGGGAGGATCTGGCGAAAGAGTCTTTGCCCACATAATGTTTCCAGAATTATCAATCCTTAGTAAAAGCAGGTCCTTATCTCCGATGTTGCCATCGGGTTGCTTCTGAGTGTAACCAGCAATGATGCAACCACCTCCATCGACCTCCTTAATTGAATAAGCCTTATCCTCATTGCTCCCACTATCATAAACACGCAACCCTTCCACCATACCATCTGGCTTCAGCTTTAAAACGAAGATATTATAGTCGGATTCGCCAGTAGGATAATTGGTGAAGCCAGTTACTATAAATCCGCCATCTGAAGTAGCTTTTATGCATGTAGCATAATCCTCCTTATCAAACCCATTACTACCTCCTAGTAAATAAACGTATGCCCAGACTATGTTTAGGTTACTGTCCAGAAGCATAACGTAAACATCATGCTTTCCAAATGGGCCTGGTTCCGTTGTTCCAGTAATGGCAATAATACCCTTTGTTAATTGTGGTGAGGTGGGAGTTGCACATGAAGTGGTATCATGATCACGATAATTGAATTTCTTTGTAAGTATATGGCTGCCAGTTGTGCCTATTTTCATAACCAGTATATCAGATGGGTGATTAACTGGTGGCGAAGTGTAAACGTAAGTATGTCCAACCACATAATATTCATTCCCAATTTTACAAATATAGGTCGAATATTCATCGCCATTACCGAAGCTATAGGCATTTGACCATAAGAGACTCCCGCTATCCGTAAGTTTCGCAACTATAATATCATGCCTCAACGCTGTCTGAATAGTGCCATATCCGGCAACTATGTAATTGCTTCCATCAACCAGAACGGATGTTGCAAATTGATCGTAGTCTGAAGAATCTAAAGACATATGCCATGTTACTGCACCATCCGGTCCCAGCTTAATGATTTCCATATCGTCGTTTCCATCATTGCGGCTCTTGCCAACAACCACGAAGTCATCGCCATCTACTGCAACAAACCTTGCCTTATCAAATAGGGATATATTATATGTTTTCGCCCAATAAGGTTCTGGCAAAGCATATAGGTTCAGAATAGTAAATAGGATTAGAATTGAGATTAAGAAAATAAAAACATATTTTTTTCAATATTATTACACCTCATGTAATGTTATTAATGCTTGTTTATAAATTTTTTCTAATATTTTAGACAAACCCTCAAAAGATATTAAGTTAACCAAGAAAACGGTGAAGAAGTTCTGTCCATGGATAAACTCTAAGGATTGCATAAAAGGAGCAGTAATAGCCTTCTCAAAGCTTGAGGAAAAGAAACTTGTTGAAGACAATAAAATCCAAGTTTTAATTGTTCAAGTAGCTTGAAAACACGTGTTTCGATCCTGCATCAAAAGCCTTAAAACATTTCCGTAGTAAAAATATAATGCGAACACGGAGAAATGGAGACCGTCAAAGCTAGCATCACCCTGATTCTAATAATCTCAGCAAACAGTCTAATTTTAAAAGCGGAGGATACAACTATAGGTTGGGAAGCGTATTATTACAGGTTTAAAATAAGTTTCGTCAACAATGGTTCAAGCGATTACAACTTTATATTAGAAGACAGGCTGTTCCTAATTTTCCCAAACATTTCCACTCAACAAGCCCGTATTCTTGAGGCGAATCCTAGTATTAAGGAGGTTCATAAGGATGTTGATGGGAATATTTGGGCAGAACTCGATTTCCCTGAGAAAATAGGCCCTGGTGAAAATTTCACAGCAAGCATCGTCTTCATGATAAACCTGACTATAAGAAGCCTACCTCATGTTTCTACGTATTCCTCAGGAAGCATTTTCGAAATCCCTGTGGAATTAGCAAACTACACCTCGTCGAGCGGAGTGTGGAATTATAATAGTACGGAGTTGGGTTATATAGCCGAGCTCGCTGCTCAGATAAAAGGTAATGATACGAATGTCCTGAGAATAATTTCTAAAATGGTCGGGTTCATAAGCGAGAGGGTAGAGTATCCATATGGAGAGGAATTAAGACCACCTCAATACCCTAATCAGACACTGCCAAAGTCTAGCTTAAGGGGGAGAGGGGACTGCGATGATCAATCTGCACTCTTAATAACGATGCTCAGGTCCGTTGGCATACCCTCATACTTACAGACTGGAGGGATAATTTCGAATAGCTATGGTATTACAGGGAGCACTTGGGATGGGCATCTACATATTTCCTCAAGAAACATCGGGTGGCACGGTTGGGTTGAAGCATATGTCCCTCCTTGGGGCTGGCTTCCAATCGACATAACCTACGGATACTCCTCTTCTGAACCATTATCAGCCGTAAGCAAATCGGCTTCAGCAAGAGAATTTGTATTACAATCCGAAAAATACTCCAATATAGATTATATTGCAGAAAGCAGGAGGATGGAGGAGAGAATAATGAGGAGCGATATACACCTGTATATAGAGGAGAATATTTCGAAAATGTATTCGACGAACAGTCATAGAACGCTAAAAGATTATCAAATTGTAAGTTTCGTAATCTTGTTGATGATAGTAATCGCTATTTTCCTCTTAATGTTTAGACTTCTGAAAAAATGAGTTTAGCGACATGCTGATTGAAATACTGCTTTTGACGATTCTAAGACAAGTGGATTATAAGGATAGGTTTAAATCCTCCTTTTATTATAACCTATTACTATTGCCACATAACAGGTCAGAGTCAATAAGCGTGATGATCATTGTAGGAGCGATACTTGCAGGAATATTCTTTTTCAAAGAGATTTTATACATTATTTCTCTAACAGTTTGCTTAACGGCAATGATGTTCGGATATGTCTTGTTTAACTCTAGAAGGAGAAATTCTCTTAAGAATCCTTCCGGAAGCTCTGAGAAAGAGCAGAAAACCAGTCCAAAAGAGAACGTCAAGAAAAAGGAATAATGGATCTATCTTAACTTCAACATATTTTGCAACTTCAATATCTATTATCTGTATTACGAATGGTAGTGGAATACCATTCTTAACGTAATGATATGGATGGGATGGGACGTAAATGCCGATTAACCCGGTTGCGAAGGTTATGATAATTGCTTTGATTATTATTGATGAAGACCTACCTAGTTTCTTCAAATGTTGCAAGACGCTAAGCCCGGTAAGAAACAAGAATATTAATCTTGCTATTTATCCTAAAGTATAAACAATGGATTTCGAAGAGGCTTTGGGAAAATTCGACAAACTTAGTAAAGAAGAGATAGTAAACCTTTGTGAAGAAGCTTATGACCTGTTTAGGAGAGAATCTCCGCTTTTAAAGCTGAATTTCGAAAGTATTACGGTAGTTGGAGACCTTCATGGAGATTTAGAATCATGTGTTAACGCCCTATCACATCTTAAAGAGCTTGAAAATGCAGGAATAGTCTTCTTAGGAGATTACGTCGACAGAGGGCCATATCAAAGCGGGGTAATAAACCTTCTATTGAATATGAAGAAAAACAACCCTGAAAGAGTATTTCTCTTAAGAGGGAATCATGAAACACCTTCGATGAATTTTTCTTACGGCTTCGTAGAACTCCTCATAAGAAGGTTTAGAAAAGAATACGAGGAGGTATACGATGCTTATTTGAAAGTATTCTCGGAAATGCCCTTTGCAGCATTGTTCGAAGATAATACGATATTCGTCCACGGAGGCTTAGCAAGGGGGATTAAGAGCATTAAGGAGCTTGAAGAAACAGGTAAGGGGGGAATAGAACCTGAGGACCCTAGGATCTTGGAAGTGATCTGGAACGACCCCTCGGAAGATGTTGAAGAATTTGCTCCAAATCCAAGGGGGCCCGGGATATACCTTTTCGGCGAGAGTGCTCTTCAGCGTTTTCTAAGAGAAAACAATTTGAAAATGATGGTTAGAAGTCATGAGCCAGTAGCCGGGGGATACAAAATCCTCTTCCAAGGGAGATTAATAACTATTTTTTCCTGCAGGTTTTACGGCATAAGGCCAGCGGCCCTAGTCTTGAGAAGCGGAGAATACTCTTTCATAAGCCTCGATTAATCTCGAATTTTTCCAATAGCTAGCTTTATAAACATGCTTAAGAGCCGGTTTTTGAAAAATGAGCTCTGAAATAAGCATGGAAGAATTTAAGAAGGTAAAGATGGTTGTAGGAACGATAATATCCGCGGAAAGAGTTAAAGGTTCTGAAAAATTACTTAAGCTACAAGTAAGTCTGGGCAATAATGTTGTGAAGCAGTCCGTAGCTGGCCTGGGACCATATTACAGTCCCGAGCAACTCCTTGGGAAGCAGTATGTTTTTGTCACGAACCTTAAGCCGGCCGTTCTAATGGGTCAGGTTTCAGAAGTGATGATACTTGCAGCAGTGGAAGACAGGAGCAAAGTATCGCTAATATGTCCAGACAGTAAGATTTCAGACGGCGCTCCCATAACTTAGACTAGACCTTCAATATACGGTATCCAGCTGCCTTCCTAAGCCTGTTTTGTATAGCCATTCCTATACCCTCTTCCGGAAAACCCTCAGCGATGATGATGTCCGGATTCTTCCTATCTAAATCCCTGAGCGTTGCGAACAGCCTCCTAGCAATTAGGTCAAGCCTACTACGAGAAGCAAGAACCTCCAACAGAACCTGATCCGGTAACTTACCCGCAGTCTCCGCGGAAACAATACAGCCAACTCTTAAACCGGATTTTAAATACTCTTTAGCTATTTCAACAATTTTCTCCGAAATCCTATCGTACGACCCCTCCACTACCACCATCTCAGCCTTAGGAGCATAATGCCTGTACTTCATACCTGGAGAAGCCGGTGTCCCCTGAAAGTTGCCGGTGAGAATCGAAGGATGCACCTCAATATCACTCAAATAGTTTCTAATAGTCTCGATAGGAATCGGCCCCGGCCTAAGTATGACAGACTTACTCTCAGTAACATGGATGACTGTAGACTCTACTCCTATGAAGGTTTCACCAGCGTCGATTATCATATCGATAACACCATTCAAATCCTCGTATACGTCTCTAGCATTTGTCGGACTAGGCCTTCCTGAAAGGTTTGCACTGGGGGCGGCTATTGGAGAACCCAAATGCTTAATCAAGCCAAGGGCCACATTATGGGCAGGCATTCTCACAGCAACCGTTTCTAATCCAGCGGAAACAACAGCAGGAACCTTCTGAGACCTTGGGAC
>JAWBXT010000063.1:0-7383 GCA_038867695.1 Thermoproteota archaeon | reverse complement strand
GCCTTCAACCTCCTCCATGAAGAATCCTAAAACCTGCTGATCCTTCCAGTCTACGGAATCGATTTCTCTCGGTAAGCCGTCTGAAGACGTGAATCTTCTAGCAACAAGAAGGTTCAAGTTTACGTATATGCCGTTTTCCTTAAGCTTCGATATGAAATAATCCAGTTTGTCGAGTGCTTCTTTACTCAAAAGCCTAGTGCCTAATACGGGCCTTAGAGAACCCCAAGGCGTCCACCCCTCAGCATCTTCCTCGAAGTCGAAGAGTATCTGGTAATTCTGGCCGTCTGGATCGGACCAGCCGAAAGCATCTATGTAGAGGTAACCGCTCCATTTGCCGCCTGTCCATTCTCCAATTAGAACTCCGACAGCTATAGCCTTTTCAGGATTGCAATTTGGAAAACCTGTTTCAGAAGGAGGGTTTACACTAAGGTCCCAAGTCAATTCAACCCATTGACCACTTCTATCGCGGAATTCGGCCACATGGGAACCGCTATCCCCCCAGTTCCACCTATCGTCAAATATGAATATCTTAGCTTGAATATTCATGCACCCAACCTCATCGGGTACTAGCATCCAAACTGAAAGCCTCTTGTTTTTCAAGTTCTTAGGAGCATTAAAAACTCCTTGAACACCTCCAGTATCGCCCAAGGTGCGGTTAAAATAAAGCTTAAGGCTTCCAGAACCGTGATATGCTTCCAAGGTTGTTTGAGAAACGCCGCCGACTTCAAAGATATTGTAATCCCAGTTCGCATCTAAACCATGAAAACGTACAGCATTAATTCCGAACTTAGCTAGCCTTGCTGCAATCTTCTCTGCCTCCTCCTTTCTTGGGAAACAAGCACCTCCTCCGATATTAACACCTAGGAACCTTATTCTTTTTCCACCAACGTATAGATGGCCGTCATCACCCACTGTAACGTAACCGAGGTTCCCCGCAGGCTTGTCGATTCTCTGACTTAAGCTTAGAACCGTATCGCTGCAATCATCCCAAGGGAGGCTAAAGGGAAACATTCTGGTTCTAACATCTAATGTCTTTGGCGTTATCTGAGATTCTTGCCAACGCATTCCTTGCATCAGGATTAAGAATATTATTATAAGGATTATAGCAGCGCTTAATACGATCATTAAAGCCTTTTTCCTTCGGTTTCCAGCCATATAGGAAAACGAGTGTTTTAAGTATTTAAACTTCAATTTATGATCTAATATCTGGAATAAAGCGCAACATCGTATCAGAACGAAACAGACTAATGGATTTGACTGGCAAAGAAAAGTTTGAAATCGATGATAACTATAGAAAGTTTAAAAATGTTTAATAAAGCAGTTTCCCAATGAAAATCAATTATCACATTCACACTACGTTCAGCGACGGCTCTTCAAAAATGTTGGATTATTGTGAAATAGCTATTCGGAAAGGCTTTAACGAAATAGCCTTTACAGATCATTTAACCATTTTCCCAGATGGTTCAGCGGAGCCCTATTCCTTGAATGAACTTAAGCTTGGAGATTACGTGAAAGAGGTTGAGAAAGCTTCTGAAAAGTATGAAGGCAGATTGAACGTAAGGCTTGGTTTAGAAGTTGATTACATACCTGGGAACGAGGAAATACTTAGAAAGCTTCTGAACAGCCATGAATTCGACCTTATAATAGGTAGTGTGCATTTTGTAGATGGAATCTGCATAGATTCTTCAAAACAGAGAAAAATAGTAGAGGAGGCAGTGAAGAGGCAGGGGTTTGACGTCTTCTATTCTAAATACTTGAACCTCGTGGGAAGAGCCGTGGAGACTGGTTTCTTCGATATCATCGGACACATTGATCTCGTCAAAATATGGGGGTTTAACCCTACTAATGGTTTTGATGATGAACGAAAGATACTAGAACTGATCAGGAGGAAAAAATTATGTTTAGAAGTTTCATCAAGAGGCTTGAGGCAACCCATCAACTCCGCATATCCCTCACCCAGAATATTAAAGGAGGCTTATGAATTGAATATCCCCATTACAGTAGGCACTGATGCACATTTTGCAGAAGAGATAGACTATGCCTATGACTTTTTGATGAAGTACATAAAGACGGTAGGTTACGAGCAGGTAACAGTTTTCAGTAAACGTAAACCATTTGAGAAAAATATTGAATAAATCTTAAATGTCTGATAAGTTATGAAGATAGGAGAAATATTGTCCAAGGATTATTATGAAAAAGATCCTGCATTAGTAGCAAGAAGACTACTCGGACAAGTTTTATGTAGGGCCTTAGGGAGTAGAACCCTAGCGGGAGTTATTGTTGAAACAGAAGCTTACTATGGAAGAACAGACCCGGCTTCAAGAGCATATAAGAGCAGGGGCGATATAGCTATGATGCTATATGGTGACGTGGGCAGGGCTCTGATATATGGTGTCCACAGTAAATGGCTTTTTAACGTTGTGGCCCATGAGCCACATGCAGGCGGATGTGTTTTAATCAGGTCCCTTGAACCAATCGAAGGAATAGAAATCATGAAGAGGCTCAGGAGGACCGATGATTTGCTTAAATTAACGAGTGGCCCTGGAAGACTTTCTGAAGCTATGAGTATAGATAAGAGTCTTCATAAGAAACCCGTTTACTCAGAGGATTCAGAAATTACAATAAGAAGAGGGAGAGAGGAGAGAAACATTGCCAGAAGCTTTAGAATAGGGGTTACTAAAGACATGGATATTCCATTGAGATTCTATGTTAAAAACTCTAGACTCCTTTCTGTTAAAAACATTTAAAAGATTTAAAGAGCTTTAAGAAATTCCCTGAGTTTTTCAACATTATCTTCGTGATTAGTTTTCCTTCTGGGGTCTACGGGTATTCCAAGTTTTAGAGCCTTGTCGATGTTCAAACCGACCTTCTTCAATTCGCTTAGAGAAAAGCCCTTCGCCCGTCTCCAGAATAAAACGATTCCTCTCCTCCTCTTGACCATAGGGACAAGCTTGTTTCTCATTTTTAGAACAAGTTTTTCTACGATTTCTTTTAAAATTTACTCTGGCTTAACCCTTATCATTCCCACAATGATCCATCTGAAAACTAAGTTAGACGGAATCTGCAGAGCAGAAATTATTTAGAATAACGGTGAAATTCCGTGCTTACGTTTGAAAGTAACTTTTTTTATTAACAGACTCATAAGAGCCTGAGAACTTACTCAGGAGGTTTGAAAAATGAAAGAAGAGTATTTGCAGAACCCGATCATAGGAGCATACTTCTATTTTCCGAAGGAAATCACTAACCAACAAATAGAAGAGTATTTGAAGGAAATCAAGAAGGCCAATGCAAACAATGTGTGGCTTTTCGTTTTGCACGTTGATGATGAAAAATTAAACTATTTCCTTAACAAGGCAGAAGAAATAGGTGTTAAAATAGTTCCTGTATTCATGCCAAACATATCAATAAACGAGCATCCCGAGGTTAAGGTGGTTTGTGCCAATGGAACAACATCAGATGATCCGCGGTGGGCAAATATCGGTTGTTTTAACCATCCATATTTACTCGATGAGAGCAAAAGACTGATAGGGGACTTCCTAAGAAAATACGGTTCAAATCCTGCCCTTTACAAAATAAGAGGGCTTCCTTTAATGAGTTTTATCCATGAAGCATATTACCGGACGGATATTCCAGAATTTGGAGGAGGCCCATTAAAGCCTTGCTGCTATTGTAAGTATTGCATAGAAGACTTCCGTAAAAGAATGGTTGAAAAATACGGTGACATCAATAAGTTTAACAGTAAACATGGAACTAGTTTTAGAGACTGGAAGGACCTTGAACCGCCAAGAGAGCCTACAAACCCATCTCTTTGGAAAGAATGGTTTGACTATCATGCTGAAATAATCCCGAGTTTTCTAGAGAAGCTTATTGACTATGCTAAGAGTATAACGCCACTCATTTCAACGCATGAGTTGAACGATTTTTACCCCTGCAGTTATCAATGTGTTTACTCAGGCAACGATATATGGAGAATGGCACGTGTAATAGATATAGGTCATGAAGACATGTACCCTCTGGAATTTGACCATCGCTACATCATCTATATTTACGAGTATATTAAGGATATTCTAAGAACGGCAATGGATTTTGACAAGATCTATACGGCTAATGGCCAAGCATTCAATTCTTGGTTAGGGTATAAGGTTCCCGTTGAGAGCATGTTTGAACAAGTTTACTCTGCAATAGCACATGGCGCCCTAGGAATAGTATGGTGGGTTGATTGGAAAAACCTAGATCTTTGGCGTAGTACAGCTAGACCAAATGAAGAATTCAACCTTATCGTAAAAGCTTTGAAAGACTACGAACTCAGTAGGGCTAAAGTAGCCTTACTGTACTCTTGGACAAGCATGGAGCTTAAAAATGATGATATCTATAATATGGATAATCTGCTTTTCTATACTGCGCTCGTAAGAAGTGGTTTTCCAGTAGACGTGATATCTGAAGAGCAGATTTTAAACGGTGTTTTAAGAGAACGCGGTTATAAGGCACTTTGCACAATAGGCACTCCCGTACTGCCCCCTCATGTTGTCTCTGAGATTAAAAGCTTCATTAGAGAAGGCGGTGTCTTAATAACCGATTATTCTGGAGAAAGTATCGGAGTCTTCCAATCGGTCTATCCTGAGCTCGTGGAGAAACCTCTGACCGACCATATTGCATATGTTTTCGAAGAAGAAGCTTCTCGAATCCTTGGGCTTGATAATAAAATAGTGCCCATAGGAAACAGGTGTGAAAAGCTGAAGCCCACTTCTAATTCTAAGATACTAGCGAGGTTTGAGGACGGAGATCCCGCAATAATACAGTTCAGCGATGGAAAAGGCTCAGTAGTCAAGATAGGCAGTCTAATAGGTTGGGATTATTCGAATTACCCTGGTCACTATGATTTTGCAGTAATGTTTCCATTTCATATTCGGAGAAACGAGACCGTAAGATTGTTTATCTCAAAGATGCTTGAGGGCTTCGGTATTACTCCTCCTGCAGAGTCTAGCAACCCAGATGTAGAAGTTGCAGTTTGGGAGGGGAAAGATGAGAGCATCATATTGGCTATTAACCATTTAAACGAATATTCTGAATCAGAGATACGTGTAAATAGAAGGCTCGATGGAGATGATTTCAGTCTTTCAGAGTTTATAAGTAATGCTCCAGTTAGCTTCAAAATAGAGAATGGCACAGTAAGATTTAGAGTGAAACTTCCGAGTTTCCGCGGAATGGCCTATTTATTACGGAGGAGTCGAAGAAAATGACTGCGACTTCTTTAGGAAAACTTTGCGGATTCAACCTCTTAGAGAAGTTCACAGTGAGTAATAATAGACCTTTTAGAGAGCAGGATTTTCAAAGAATAGCGGAGTGGGGCTTCGATTTCGTCCGCCTCCCCATGGATTACAGATGTTGGACTCTTAACGGAAACTTCTATGAAATAAACGATATTGTTTTGAAAGAAATAGACCAAGCGATAGAGTTCGGTAAGAAATACGGAATACACGTCAACATTTGCCTCCATCGGGCTCCAGGATACTGTATAAACTGGCCTCTTGAACCAGTAAGCCTCTGGACGGATGAAGAAGCTATTGACGCTTGTGAATACTACTGGAGGATTTTCGCTAAAAGATATAAGGATTTTGAAAATCGTTATGTAAGCTTTAACCTCGTAAACGAGCCTATTGCCGGAGACCCTTCGAAAGACCCCAGGGCGACAACTATGGATAAATACCGGGATTTCTGTAAGAGGATGTTACAGTCTATAAGGGATGTTGATGAGGATCGTCTAGTGATAGCAGACGGCCTCATAACCGGGGAGGGGTACCAGCCTGTTCCCGGAATAGACGACCCCTTTTTCGGGCAGAGCTTCCACATGTATGAGCCGGGATGGTTGACTCATCTTGGTGCTATTTGGGTTTATCCGTATTATATTTACAATGAAAAACCAGAGTACCCTGGAGAGGCCCCTAATCTTGACAAATACATTGATTCGCCGTATCGATGGGCTTTTTTAAAATGGAAGGGTGTTTACGTTGACAGGTCTTGGATTGAAAAATGGATGAAGCCATACTTAGACCTTAAGGATAAAGGGATCTTCGTTCATTGTGGAGAAATGGGTGTTTTCTCAGCAAGGGTTGACAGAAAATCCATGCTTAACTGGTATAGAGATGTACTTGGCGTTTTAAGTGAGCATGGAGTGGGGTGGGCACTATGGAACTTGAAGGGGCCTTTCGGAATTATTGAAACAGGCAGAGAAGAATTTCTCACGGAAACGCTTCCAAATGGCGACAGGCTTGACAAAGAACTGTTTAATTTAATATGCAGTTTCTTGAACAAGCGGGTTCACGGAGGATGTTGAAAGATGCCGAGGATAAGGAATAATGAAGATTTTTGTAATCATACTAAAAGTAGACTCTTAAAAATTCTCAACGAGAACATTAGACCATTCTGGTATCCT
This sequence comes from Thermoproteota archaeon, assembly GCA_038867695.1. Classification (GTDB taxonomy): domain Archaea; phylum Thermoproteota; class EX4484-205; order EX4484-205; family JAAOZP01; genus JAAOZP01. The sequence goes on along the minus strand of JAWBXT010000063.1, from coordinate 950 downwards.
AAAACTTTAGATTATGAGGACGGAGGATACTATCTGAACCATGATATAAATGGGAAGCCAATAGGAGGTGGGACTAAAATGATCGTTACGCAGGCGCGGATGGTTTGGTATTTCTCTCATCTTTTTAATTCGGGTTACGGCGGTATGGAAGAGCTTGAAGCAGCTAAGCATGGCTATCGTTTCCTACGTGACTATATGTGGGATAGGGAGAACGGCGGCTTCTTTTGGGAGGTCGATTCTAAGGGGCGAGTCCTTAGGCCTGATAAGATAATCTATGGACAAGCATTTGGACTTTACGCTCTCTCCGAATTCTTCATAGCCAGTAAGGATAAAGAAGTATTGGACATGTCTTCAAGGCTCTTTAACCTAATCGAAGAGCATTCTCATGATAAATCATACGGTGGTTATAAGGAGCACTTCTTTAGAGACTGGTCCCCCATATCCCTTACCGAGAAAAAACGTTTCTACTTTTCTCCCAATCTTAAATCTATGAATACGCATCTTCACATGCTTGAGGCTTTAACCACTTTTTACAAGGCTACGGGAGAAGCTTTAGCCAAGGACCGATTATATGAATTAATACTTGTGCTCAGCAATTCGGTATTTCGGAAAAAAGTGGGAGCGTGCGCTGAGACTCACCTTCAAAATTGGAAACCTCTTCATAGACCTCAATATGACAGAATATCTTATGGGCATAATCTAGAGAATATTTGGCTTTTAGCGAAAGCATGCGATACCTTGGGGATACCCGATGGTTTACTTCTCGATTTTTATGAAACAGTTTTCTCCTATTCTGTAAAATACGGTTTCGACAATAAGAAAGGAGGGTTCTATGAAAGTGGGCCTGCAGGTAAGCCCGCAGACAAGCGGGATAAAGTCTGGTGGATTCAAGCTGAAGCACTTGTGTGCGAAGCATACATGTACTACCTAACTGGAGATACCTCGTACTT
>JAWBXT010000062.1:0-7530 GCA_038867695.1 Thermoproteota archaeon | reverse complement strand
ACATCGATGCTCATCATCACAGCAGCCCCAATTATTCCAATGATCAACCAAGCGTAAGGAAAGGTGTTATAAGCCCACCAGATTAATATAGCACTTATGCCAGCTGACAAAATGAAGGAAGATAAGGCTGCTGTCAACAAACCCTTAGAAAACCTTCTCGGAGGGGTTGTAATAGGTTGAGTAGGAACTTGAATTGGTCTTGCACAAGCTCTCCTTCTACTCATGTAGTTTATGAGATCCTCGTCGGAACATGTTGCTTGCTCATTAGACAACTAGTTTTTCACCTCGGGAAGAATGGAAAGAAGTGAGCAGCCATGTAGAGCAAAGCTATGAACAATAAGAAGAGCAAAAGGCCATTAGATATGCCGAGGTCTTCCAGAAAGCCCTTTTTACTCTCAAAATTCCTATGAATATTTTTAGTATAAACATTGGTTTCCGAAGACAACCGAGGACGAGCTGGATAAACTCTCTCATAAGCATTAGGTACTCCATGACGAGAAATATAGTCTATCAGCTCTTCATCAGAAAACTTCCACTTCCTCAACTTTTCCACCTCGCAACAGAAAGCACCTCTTCTTCACTTTCAGTCTCAACCTTGCCATGAGGCTTCTCAGGAGAGCATGCTGGGCAATTCGGGTTTATGTCTGCGTGAAGAACTTCAATCTTAGACTCTAAAGCATTGTAGACCTGGTATTCCACGATAGGCTGTATTCCAGTTATCAGCTTGATTACTTCCCACAAAGCAATGCCTGCTATCACATCGTTTAACGAAGCTATTGCTGGCGCAACAGGTATCTCAAGCCTATCTCCAAGCCCATATCTTTCAGCCAGTTTCTTCTTTTTAACGGGATCCATGGTTTCTCTCTCCAGATCAAGCTGGCTTATCTGAGCGATGCACTCATAACAAGGAGTTTTGTCAGGAACAACTACTTGGACAGAACCTCCCATCGAGCTCAGCTTTCCTTCTTTCGAATCTATTCCAGCTGCTGGAAAAACGGCAGGCTTTTTCAAACTTAATGCAAGCCTGTTCCCATATATTCTTGTGCTGAATGTATCTGGGCCAATAATGAGCAGGTCAGCCTTTTCGTAAACTTTTTTAGGCACTTCTTCTGCCTTAAGCGGAAAGGCCTCAACTTCAACATCATCGTAGTAAAACTCTATCAAGTTTTTAATCGACTTCGCCTTATTCCTTCCGCATAAGTTAGAGGGTATGAACACTCTATTCCTATTATGCTCCTCCCATTTGTCTGGGTCGATGAGTATCAGCTTTCCAGCCCCAAGGCTTGCTAGATCGAAAGCAATCTTAGTATTCCCGCCCCCCACTCCGATTAAAACGATTGTTGAAGAGGATATCAGTAGCTGACCTTCAATTTCGAAAGCCCTGACTTGCCTGTCAAATCTACTTAAGTCAACAACTTGGTAGGGAGTTAACTTCATTCCATCTTCATATCTGTAGAAGAAAAACCTGCCGGAATTGTAGACTCCGGACAATTGGTAGGGATAGAACTGGATAACTTTCATATGCGTGTCAACATCTCCAGAGCTGAGGGTATCCATAGGATGGCTGTGCACTGTAGCAACCTGTGTTTTACCCTCTTTCTCCAGCTTTGAAAACTCCCTTATTACGAACTCAGGCTTAACGCTAACATGCCCATAGCTTCTCGCATCGTAATCTTGATCAGAAGGAACTATCACATCTGTAACTAAAAGTTTTCCATCTTTAACTTTACCAAACAAAAAGACAACGCTCTCTAGTTTAGAAGCCCTTAAGGCATTTTCAGTTTCTTCCATCAAACTCTTTGGAATCAGAATTCTCTCAATGCTTTGGTTTAACTTATCTTTAAAGTGGTCTTTGAAGAGCCTCATCACTCGTTCAGCCTCCTCAAGTAGTCCATGATCATTAAAACATAATCCACGAGCGTGTGGAAGCTGCTCCAGTTTACTTGATGGCAAAGCTTAACCCATCCTTTTTCGAGCATGTAGTCTTCCGTAAGGCTTTCAGCCAAGTGGTTGCTTCTTTGGCCATTAACACGAAGCTCCTTGTCAACGTAAGTTTCAGGAGCTTGGTAATCGGAGTTTATTTTGATAAGTAAAGGAGTGTAAGGTTTGTTAAACTGCCTCGGCAATGGAAAGCGTGGTATTAAAATATACTTATAAGAGTTTGAAAGCATAGCATCGGGAAAAGCTCGCCTTATCTCTTGGAAACCTATAATTATCTTGTCAACCCTCAATTCCTATCACCAGAACCTGTAGTTAGGCATCGCTGCAACTTCTTCTCCATCCCTTACCTTGTTCCCTATCCTCTCATTATCAGCTATGATCTGATTTCTAGCGTTTGCAAGTATTGAATCACTGGGAAGGCCAAGAGCACGCTTCAATTCTGCTCCAGTCGCATTTTCGTCTATCGTTACAATACGGTCATCACCAGCCCTTTTTGTCCTAATACTTCCCATTCACATCACCTCCTTCCCGAAATGAGGGGTTGGTTAGCCGGGCCCCTCTCCCGGCTCTCCCTCCATCCTGGACAGCAGCAATCGCTTTTAGGAAAGAGTTCTTGCATTCGTGGCATTTCGTAAAATTGAGGATCAGCTTGTTCCCGTCTGGCGAGGCTATTATGTAGAGCAAGGGCCTGCCTAAGAGAACCTCGCAGTAAATGAAGGTCGCCAGGTCCTGAGCTGAAGGCAAAAGCTGGCCTGAAGGATGTGAGTGAAGCAAAGCTAAGACATGATGCTCCTCGCTTATCCTGAGGATATCATTAAGGTTTATCGTCAAAGAGTGCTCACGATTCAAGTTCCAGGCAGGGAGCTCTATGTAACCAGTTACGAGAGGCATAACTTCTCCTCCACGAGCAGTATAGCTTCCATGGAGCAGGCAGGCCCATTCTATTTTAGGGTCCTTTTCGCTCCAAAGCTTTATTCGTTGCTCTATTTCTTCAGCAACTTTCTCTTCAACAGCTATCTGTCCAGGGTAGATCAGATGCTCAAACTCGCTTGCTGACTTATTTCTCATGTTCTCACCACATATAATTAAAAGACATCACATCTGATTTTCATTTTTCGTGACTTGAGCGCACAAAGCCTGCATAAATAGGTGCGAAAAATGCACTATAGCATGCTAGCTTTTATCTTGAGGAATTTTAATTGAGGAGGAGGCTTGAACCAATGATTTAACTATAAGCTTGTATCTCGGCGCTATATCATACAACATCCCCCTCTTATTCCTCTTAACTTCAACTGTCATGCCAATTTTAATAAGTCTCTCAAAGGAACGATGGAGAGGTCCTCTTAAAATTTTGGTGTGATCGCCAGTTAAGACTTCACTTAGCCGACTCTTGCTAATTGGACCATGTTTGATAAGGGCTGCTAGAATTTTATACTCTAGCGATTCTTGAAATGCTGAGAATATTTCAGCCAGAATTTGCATAAGTTCTTTTTGAGACTGAAGAATGAGGTGGAGGTAAAGACCAGCTAAAAGTTGTTCATCTTCAAATATTAAGAGTTGATTTGAAAGGCTTAAAGATTTGAAAAACTTTTTAAGAAAGCTCAAGTTCTCCCCCTCTTTTTCTTCCCCTTCTTTCGATCACATGCTTCTGAAATAAGCTCAGTTACCGACGGTACGACAGCATTATCAATAACCTTATTAGCATACTTTTCTACACTCCTCTTGGAAGGGGAGCTTTTCGCTCTTCTCCCCAAGAGGTATCCCAGGACTAATAAAAATCCGAACTCTGGAACCTCAATATATTGAGGATCTGTCTTAGCTATAGCCAAAATAGTGAAAGAAATGAGGCATGCCGTTGCCATAAATAATGCGTCCCTTGACTTCATTGCCCTCTTTATATTTCAACCACAACATTAATATATCCCTTTTTCACTAGAGACTCTGTGACACATGGTAAATAGTGAAAAAACAGAAAAACTTTCTATTGATAAAGACTCATTAATAAAATTTTTCAAGTCAAGTTGTAATATGTCACTTCCTTGTAGTAAAATCCTAGCTTGTTTGGTAATAGAAAATAAACCGCTAGATGTCAAAAGCATATCTGAAAAAGTAGAGAAGATACCAGCGCGAAAGATATATTCTCATTTAAATGAATTAATAAGACAAGGCCTAGTTAAGAAGGTTGAAAGTTACCCTACACATTATCAATCAATCCCACTTAACGACGTAGTAGAAATTCTTACCCTTTCTCGTAAGCGGGAACTGGAATTTCAAATGAAAAGTATAGTGGAAGAAGCAGAAAAAATAAAAAAAGGTATTCCAATTCAAAACAAAGAATTAAGCTTCCTTAAGACCCCAGCATTGTTATATACTACTTTTTGTGAACTTCTTAATTCATTGGCTTCGGGAGAAGAAATGATTGTTGAAACAAAATCTTCTTTAATACTCGCTGTCCCTCAATATGAATTTGAAACTATGCTTGAAGATAGCGAATATAAGGCCTATTCATTGACCTTTCGGAATTTACTTTATGAGAGATTGAAGAAAGGAGAACTCATAGCAAAGTACATTTGTGATATAGACAGTTTTTCAGAGAATTTAATAGATAAGCGGCATATATTACATAGACTGAAAAGATTGCAAACTCTTAAAAAGAATGTAGAAGATTTAGCCCCTAACTTTCAAATTGTAAGTACTAATATGCGTCCTATAGGGTTACCTGCCACGACAGTGTTTGATCGGACAGCAGTTGTGTTTAGTTTTAGAGAGGTTGTAATAGGCAAGTTAAGAAAATACTCAACAGACAGATTAGTAGGGGGGTTGCTTATGAAAAGCCCAATAATAACAGAGACCTTTCATAAAATATTAAACGAGTATTTTGAAAAAATAAAATTGGAAAACATAAGTAACTATTTAAAAAAGCGTAATGTCAAGAAGAATGTAAATACTTTAGATAAAAACGAACAACTCCAATATCTTTTAGAAAGTATAAAGGATAAAATTGACAAAGTAATAAAACGTTTAGAGGAAAAGAAAAAATGAATGTTGGCTTAATCCTTAACATGAATAAGTATAATAAGTATAGCTTTGCTGCTCTTGTAGGTGCCCTGGAAACAGATGAGCGTCTAATCGATATTCCTCTTTTCTTAGTGCAAAATAATTTAATAAGAGATATAAATGATGCCTTAAAACAATTTGATAGAGTAATAGTATGCTATTCATTCATGAGCCCTCAAGCATTAAGTGTCTATTATGAAATTAAGAGGCTTCGCTCCCTTTTTGGTAATAAGATTTTTCTTATTGCAGGGGGGTCATATCCCACTGGAGATCCAAATGGTGCATTGAAGATGGGCTTCGACATATGTGTAGTGGGAGAAGGTGAGAAAACTTTTCCGGAACTAGTATACAGGATAGTGAATGGAAAGGAATATGAGGATTTACCCGGAATTGGATTTAAATGTGGGGAGAGCATCAAAATTAATAAAGCAAGTGACATGGTGGATATAAACTTATATCCACCTTTTGGAATAAAACATAAGTTATTTGCTCCCATCGAAATATCACGGGGTTGTCCATGGTCATGTAAATTTTGTCAGACACCAAGAATTTTTGGATTTCACATCCGTCATAGAAGTGTTGAATGTGTTGTGAAATATACGCGAGTAGCGGTAAACAACGGTTATAAAAATTTTTGGTTCATTTCGCCTAATGCTTTTGCATATGGTTCTCCTGATGGTAAAGAAGTAGCCCCAGACAAAATTAAAGTGCTTTTATCCTCTCTGAGAAATGTAAATGGTGTAGAAAAGGTATTTTTTGGAACATTTCCATCAGAAGTTAGACCTGATTTTGTCACATCTGAAGTACTAGACTTAGTAACTCGATATGCCTCAAACACCTCTATTGTAATTGGGGCACAAAGTGGTAGTGATCGTCTTCTTAAACTAAGCGGAAGGGGGCATTCTGTTAATGATGTTTATAAAGCAGTAGATTTAACTTTATCCGCAGGGCTAACTCCTAATCTCGATTTTATTTTTTGTTTACCTGATGAAAATGAGGAAGATTTGGACAGAACTAAAAGTGTCGTAGAAGAATTTGTTAAAAAAGGTGCAAGAATTCATGCACATGTTTTTATACCTCTTCATGGAACCCCATACCAGAATGAAAAACCGAAAATGCTTGATAAGGAAACAAGAAGATGGTTATCCAACTTAGCAAAGAGGGGAGTAGTTGAGGGCTATTGGAGCCAGCATATAAAATTTGGAAAAGATATTCTAAAATTTAATAAATTAATTAGAGAGATTTGAGATTAGCAACCTAATTTTAACATAGGGATCTAAGTGTTTCGTGAAAATGTATATGTTTCTGAACTTAAACTATTAGATAAATCTTGAATACCTTAGCTCGAAAAATCTTAATCGTTTATTATTATATTTCCCAATTAACAAGCTTAATTTTTCTATTATTTCTTCAAGCTCTCTTCTCGCTTTCTTTATATCTTCAATCTGCTTTTTCCTATGCTCAACCATCCTGTAAGCAAGCTCTTTGACCGGAATGGCTTTCACATACTTCGGCCTTCCCTCTTCTATTTTAACCAACCCTTTCTCCTCCAGTCTTTCAAGAACATAGTATACCCTTGACTGAGGCACAGCTGAATACCTAGCAAGCTCCCAAGCCTTAGCTTTTCCCAAAACTAAACAGCTGAAGTAAGCCTTGCCCTCGTAAAGCGAGAGACCAAGCTCCTTCAAATCCCTCAAACTTTTTCCTCCTTAGCGTTCAGCACGATCATTCCAAACCACCTCCTTTCTGCTGCTAATTACGTGAGGCGAGCCATCTACTCTTAGCTTAAGCGACCTCGAAGAGGGAAGAGGAGAATGAGCGAGCCGAATAAACTTTTTAGTAGAAATGATTTAGAGGCCTCGAAGAGCATACTTAAGAATGTATACATTGGGAATTGAGAAGATGTTAAAAAAGGATATGAATGGCTTAGTATTCAGGAGGCTTGGAATCAGAATATAGGTTTCTATTTTTCTTCTTTAATTCTCTTTATCGCATCCTTAAACTTGCATGGCCTCCAGCTTTCATCTAACTCAGCCCCTATGCTAAGAAGATCGTTCAAGTCGATGTAGCCCCATTCAGCGAAATCATCGTTGTTAAGGTTAACGTATCCGAAGGCAATGTTGCTCTCCTCATCAAGCTCAGCTATAAGCCAGTAGAAGCCAAGCTCCCTAATCCAATACCTCCTGTAAATAACCTTCTCCTCCAAGGGAACCCCTCAGTGTCGTAAAGCTTGGGTATTTTCGCCATTCAACCACCTTCGACTAAGACTTTCCTCCCTTTCTTTTTTTTAGTAAATAGATAAGCTGCCATTAAACGGCATTAATCGAAATAAGGCTTGGAATATTCCAGATATCCGAAATTAAAACTCTATTATCCTTATTGCTCTCTTTCAGCTTTTTCAACAGGCTTTTATTATCCGAGCAGACTATTACCTTCTCAAATTTCTCCAAGGCTTTTCTAATATTCTCCTCAACCTTAGATTTTCCGAGCTCAATGTTTATCGCAGTTTTTAAAGAAGCTATTTCTATGTCA
>JAWBXT010000061.1:0-7590 GCA_038867695.1 Thermoproteota archaeon | reverse complement strand
ATATAGTAGTCGCCAGGACTTACATCAGCATCGCTCGTAACCGTTAATGAGAAAACAGCACTTTCCTGAGGCTTAAGCAGAGATACCAATTCTGGACTTACTTTAACACTGAAACCATCAGGCACGTCTGAAACCCCAAGTATAAGATTTGAAAGCGAGCTGTAACCGGTGTTCTTAGCCTCAACCTGGAATATTATTGACTCCCCAGCCGTTGTCTCACAGTAGAAGTTTTGCGTAACATAAGAAATGCTGTAAGAACCTAATATCCCTAAGCTCAGGTCAAGCCTTTCGACAGAATCCCCGGAGTTAGCTTCCAATATTATAGGTATTATATCGGGTTCAGCCAGAGGAGGTATGCTTACAAACAGGTTTAGGTTCTTGTTTTCACCTGCTTTCAAATATATTTTAGACAGAACGTTTCCAGAATCATCCTTAACCAACCAGCTATAGCCAGAAGGAAGCCCTGTTAAGCCAATGCTTACAACTCCATCCGAGTCGCCTCTATTCTCAACGGCTATGGGGAATCTAGCAGTACTTCCAGCGTAAGCATCAACGTAAGGTGTGTTCGCATATAATTTTAACCTGGGGACGCCCCTTACTACGATGATTTTGAACGATAATTTCGACTCGAAATTCGTTGCTTTAAGCAATACTGCAGCCTCATATTCTTGCGGAATCTCGTCATCCGGTACTTCTAATTTAACCCTTGCATTAACTAATTCTCCTGCTCCAAGTGAAACACCTTGAAGGCTGCTACCATCGCTTTTAGTAATGCTTCCACTCCAACGATCTGGAAGAATAAGTAATAACATTCCAGTAAACCTTTTTGTCAAGATGTTTCTAACCGTCAAATCGAAAACTACTGTAGAACCTGGCACTGCCTGTGTTATTGGATATGTTGAGGAGAGTATTTGAATATCAGGCTCTTTAACGTATACTAGGATAGTTTTCTCCCGAACAGTTGAACCCGATATTCTAACCGTCAGGTTGTAAAATCCCTGCACACTGTACGGAGGCTGTATTTTCAGAGCTAGGCTTTGAACACTTCCAGGATTTAACGTCAGGTTAATAACTTCAACTGAGCCTGAGTAAACACCTATGTTCCACTCTCTTGGAGCTCTAATCGAAATCTCTACGTTTTCCTCTTCCGACCCCTTGTTTTCTATGGAAATAGGAATGCTAGCTTCTGAAAAAGCCTCCATCCTCACGTATGTCTGAGATATTGAAAGACGTAGGGCATAGTCAAGTATTATCTCTCCTAAACTAACATAATTGTTTACACTTACTGCCATCGACTTACTTTCATATCCTCTCTTTTCTATTTGAATCCGGTAGGTTCCTGATTGAAGCATTATGCTAAAATCTCCGCCCAGGAGCGTACTGGCTTTCGTCACAAATGCTCCAGAAGTATCGTAGACAGTTACTGTTGCATAGCTTAGGGGATTTCCTTCAACATCTTTGATTCTCCCATAAACTGTATAGTATGTTGGTTCTTGGGTATATTGACGTTGAGCATTAACCCGAATAATGGAGAGGATTGAAGCTAATATTACTACAAGCAGAAACAGCATATGGAGAGGATTTCTATGTTTAGTTTCTATGAAGTTATTCTTCGTATTCATTGTTACTATTATCTGTAGTAGCATCGTATTTATAAACATTACTATTAAGAGTAAAAGTTTAATAGCTACTATAGAGAGTAGTATTTTGCAGGAGTAATGTCAAGAAAACCTGCGAAAATATCTCAGTATAATATTGACAAGAAAGAACTTCAAGCATTTCTAGGACCATTGGAAGCGAATGTAATAGAGATTATCTGGAATTCGAATAAACCGCTTACCGTCAGAGAGGTTTATGAGAAACTTAAGCGGAAAAGGAAGATCGCGTACACTACCATCATGACTACGATGGATAGACTCTATTATAAAGGATTGCTGGATAGGAGAACCGAGAGAGGTCGTGGCGGAGTGTTTTATGTATATTGGCCTAAGTTTGAGAAAAATAGTTTCAAGAAGACAGCAGTTCATGAAGTGTTAAATAGTCTTATAGAGAATTTCGGTGAGATAGTCGCAAGCTATTTCATCGAAAGAGTTTCTTCTGGGGACCAAGAGCTTAAGCAAAAGCTTGAAAAAGCTTTAAGACGGTAGTGGTTCAATATGACTGTTTTAGAAGATCTTTCAATACTGTTTTTCCAACCTTATTTCTACTACTCTACGAGTATTTTGGTAGTCTCATTCATATGCATCAAGCTACTCACTAAGTATAATCTCCTTCTTACCACAAGGACTAAGAGTATATTGTACCTAATGCCTCTTACAGTTCCAATATTACTGATTATTTTTATTTTACCTATGCTGACTAGATTCTTCTTTGTCGAAAAGAGATTACTACTTTATAATCAATCATTAGATATACCATTCTTAATCCCGCCTTGGAACTTTTTCTATCCCCCTTACCCTATTGTTACCCATATTGGAAAACCAGTTTTTATTCTGCCTCTAAACCTACTATACATAATTGGTTTTGCATTATCCTCAGCATACTTGATCGTGATGTTAACTCTTGGCAACATAATAGTGAAAAGAGTTTTCCATGTTATAGAGCTTAATCCCGGAGAATATGAATTTTTACAGAAGAAAGTTTTAGAGTTGGCCACTAAGATGAGGATAAACAAACCTAAGATAGGACTTGTAGAAGATTTGAGGCCAAACGCTTTCGTTACTGGTTATGGAGAAAAGACGATGCTCGTTTTTTCCTTAGGCCTCTTAAATACTTTAACGAAAAAGGAATTAACTGCAGTAATAGCCCATGAACTATCTCATATTAAAAATCGTGATTTTATTTTCAAAACCTTATTAACAGCCTTATCTTTATTTTCGTTTTTCAATCCATTTTCATACTTATCCTCAGTATCGGCGCAGAAGGAAAGAGAGAGCTTAGCAGATGAGGAAAGTGTAAAAATATTAAGTCCCGGCTTACTTGCGAGGGCAATAATTAAAATAAATAAGGCAGTTACTGAATTACCAAAAGAAGGTTTTACAATCCGTTTGACATCAAGCCTATTCTTAACGTCACCGATTTCATTAAGAACATTGTTTTCAACACATCCGAAGCTCGAGTATAGGATAAAGAAAATTAAGGAAATGAATAGAATGAAAAGCATTAGTAAGTATGATATAGTTTTTTCAATATTACTGTCTATAGTTGTTATTGCAATAGGTATTTTGGCTATTTATATTCTTGCTTATATTCAAACCTCTTTCATAAGACGATATATTCCCTGGATGCCCTTTGGAACAGTCTCTCAAAGAATTTTCATTCTGAAACCAAGCTTTCATAATATGATGAATAATACACGTTTACCAGGCTTTCTTAAACACGAGAAAAGTTCTATCGATTCACTTATGTTAGGGAGACTTGTGGAAATTAAAAAATACTTGGGACCTTCTTCAAAGATGTTTCCTAGTCAAGTTATTATTTTGACTCCATACACTTTAGGTTAATTGTGGTCTCGCTTCAAGAGTAACAGGGATATTAAGAATTTGATTGTTTCTAATTATTGTCAGAGTAACTGTTTGACCTGGATAAGTATACTCCTCAAGGAAAGCAAAGAGCTCATCTCCATTTGAGACCTTAAACCCGTTTATCCCTAATATGATGTCCCCACCAATCATAAATCTTGTTCCCTTGATTATAACATATTTGTTTCCACCCTGAAGACCTGCTTTAGCAGCAGGCCCGTTAGGCATAATGCTGATTATAAGCCAGCCGTATGTTACATTAACATTCATAGCTTTAGCCAAGTCATAGGTCATATCCATACCCGTCACTCCTAGCCAAGGATGTTGATCATAATATCCCTTTTTAATAAGCGACTCTATTTCACGTAAAATCGTATTCGACGGAATCGCGAAGCCAAGTCCCTGTGAGTCCTTCACTATAGCGGTGGTGATTCCAACAACCTCTCCGCGAAGGTTTAGGAGCGGCCCTCCTGAATTACCTGGGTTTATTGGAGCAGTTGTCTGAATACAATTAGCTATGGGGTAGCCTCCTGTAAGGTCTTCGGTGATTGTTCTGCCGAGTGCACTTACTATTCCTGAGCTCATTGAGCCAGCTAAGCCATAGGGGTTTCCTATGGCTACAACTGGGTCTCCTACTTTAAGCGTGGACGAGCTCACTATTTCTAGAGGTTTGAATTCTTCAAATGGAGCGTTTACTGTCAAAACAGCAAGATCAGAATACGGGTCGAAGCCTTTTAAATCAGCAGGGTAAGCATTACCGCTTCTAAATCTTACAGTAATATCACGCGCATTGTTAACAACATGATAATTAGTAATTACTACAAATTGGTCTTCAAACCTGTATACGAAGCCAGAGCCCTGAGTACTACTGTAATATGTCCGGTAGAAAATGTCATATTGTACAATGGTTCCCGTTATTAGGACAACGGAATCCCTAACTTTTTCATAAAGCTGAGACAAAGAGAAGTTACCTTCCACAGTATAAATGGTTATTATGCTCGAATTCTGAGATAATTTAATGGTCGAAACACGGTTTTCAAGATTTGAAAGTCTGTTTTGAAGATCTTCAATCCGAATTAGGATCGTTAGGAAACTGATGGAGTATCCTACTAATACTCCTACTAGAATACCGGTTAGAATTAACGTTGCGGATGGTTTTTTGTGGAATTTTTTGATCTCGGATTCTTCGTATAAAACTCTCCTGAATGCTCTCATAAGTTACTATTGATAATAGTAATTTACTAATAAACATTACTTAAGTTTAAGAAAAAGATAACAGAGATGCGGCGTCCGGGATTTGAACCCGGGTTACCAGCGTGGCAGGCTGATGTCCTAGCCAGACTAGACGAACGCCGCTGCTATTTTGAAGAATAATGGTGAGATAAAAATTTTATTATTTGAGGTAAAAGGGTTTTGTCCTAAACTATTTTAGTATTTCAGATTTAAATACCCCGTTTTAAATCCGGTTTTTTAATGGATTCAACCCCGTTGCTCACATCCTTCCTGTTAATCACTCTCGCGGAGCTAGGCGATAAAACCCAGTTGGCTATCATAAGCATGGCATCCTGTTCTAGCATTCTTATTGTCTTCATTGGGGCAGTACTGGCTTTCACCCTTGTTTCTCTACTAGGCGTTGTTATCGGAGATGCTTTAAGCATGATAATGCCTCCACAGGCAATAAGCTTCGTATCTGCAATCTTATTCTTAGCCTTTGGCATTTATATGATTCTAACGAGAAACAAAGAAGAATGTTTTAGAGAAAACAATTCGAAATCTGCGTTTTTATCTATTTTCTCACTGATAACATTAATGGAACTGGGCGATAAAACCCAGATTACTGTAATATCTCTTGCTGCGAAGTATAGTGCCCCGATGATGGTTTATGTAGGAGTCATTATGGCATTCATCGTTTTAACTGGGTTAGGCGTACTATTGGGAAGAGCATTTTCAAAATGGTTGCCATTAAAATATATTAAGCTTGGAAGTGGATTAATCTTACTATTATTTGGAATGTTTTTCTTTTTTGAATTCTTAAAGAACGTTTGATTCACTATTCTTGATTGTCAGGCGGCATTAGGGTTTTATAAAAAATCTGTATGAAAATGATAATTTTCAAGTTATTTTAAGCAGCGATTTACATAATAGTGTTAAACTGTAATAGGAATCCAAGTGAGACAAGCTTATTAAAAAGTATTTTTAAAATCAAAAGCCATGGTTACTTTCAAGACTGGTAGATGTTGTATTGTCGGTTGCGGAGTTGTTGCACTCAGGTACATTCCTCACGTAAAGAGGTACGGTGAGCTCGTCGCAGTGTGTGACAAGGTTCCCGAAAGAGCAATGAAGTTTAAGGATTTTTACGGAGCCAAGAAATACTACGCGGATTTTAACGATATGCTTGCAGAACCAGATACAGACATTGTTTTCATTCTCACCGGCATGAGTATTCATGCTAAACAGGTTGCTCAAGCAGCCAGAGCCAAGAAGCACATTCTGGTTCAGAAGCCTCTTGCTACTAACATGGAGGATTTGAAAACGGCCGTGGAGGAAGTTGAGAGAAACCGGGTTAAAGTTCTGGTGGAGCCGAATGTTCAGCAGTCGCCGCTCTACCTTGAGGCTAAGGAGGTATTGGAGGAAGGGGCTCTCGGTGAAGTATTATGGTTTAGAGCCGGTTTAGGACGTGGCCCCCCAGCATGGGGCTCTGAGACCTTTTTCAGCAGGGAGGCAGGAGGCCCTCTCTTCGACCTAGGTGTGTATGAGATATCTGCAATAACTTTTCTACTTGGTCCAGCAAAGAGAGTAATCGGAATGGCTAAGACATCCATCCCAGAAATAAATATTGTGCCAGATGAAGTTGTTACGGAAATACTTTCAGACTCTCCCATTTCATACATGGAATTCTTTAACTTTTTAAGTAAAGCGTCTCCATCTAAAAAGATACGAGTAACTGCAGAAGACAATACTTTTACCTGTATAGAAATGAAGAATGGAAGTCTTGGATGCATAGTGTCTAACTTCGTAACTCCTTATGAAATTAGGTTTGGCATGGGAGATGCTCCAAGAATAGAGATCTATGGAAGCAAAGGAACATTGCTCATATGGGATGATCGCTTGGCTATAAAAACCGAAAATAAAGAAAGCAGATATTATCTGAAAGATTCTTGGTATACGATTTCGATGGAAGGGTCGCAGTGGGATTATATGGAGGCTTCTACTAAGCATATTATTGAATGCGTGGCTGAAGATAAGGAACCGTTGCCAAACATATCATGGGGAGCGCATGTAAGCGAAATAATGATTAAGTCATTAGAATCAGCGCGAACAGGAAAGGCTATGGATTTAACAACAGCTTTCTAGTCGAACTTCCCAACAAAGATAAGAGAGGCTAAGCATTTTGAAGTTTTTAAGAATATTTCACTTCATGCATGCAAGAAGCGAGGGTTCTTATAGAGTAAGTAGGTTAATGATATTACCGGTACTATAAAACCAATTGCCGCCGAGCCCTGTATCGTCATACCCCAAATGTCGAAAACTATAGTTGCAAGGCTCACTAACACCGTCATCCAGAAACCCCCTTTAAGACTCTTCCAAAAACTTAAGACAGCAATAAACCCAAGTACTCCTAAAGACAGGAACATAGTAAACAGTAGGAACGATATTTCATAGGTGACAGGCACGTCTAGAAATTGACCCATTCCTCTGGGTGTTCCAAGTACTGCGAAATAAAGCCTGCCAGCAGATTGAAATATCCATAAAACAACCAGGAAATACAGTCCCATCGGTTTTTCAATCCGATTCAATATTCACCACCAACCGCTTGATTTAAGCTTCACTGATATCTCGTTTCCGAATTCTCTACATTTTAAGAGCTCGCCTTCTGCAACAGGCCCCTTCATCCCATGAACCTTTATGGATAAACCTGGTAAAAGTCTTTTCATTTTTGGAGCTTTCTCGCTTATTTGCTTCTCCATCTTCCCCATGGCTTTCTTAAAATCGCCTCCGAGATAAGTGTCGAAAACAGCGAAAAGTTTACCGTTCAACTGCAGCCCGTTAAGTTTGTCGATAAAGTCTC
>JAWBXT010000060.1:0-7599 GCA_038867695.1 Thermoproteota archaeon | reverse complement strand
AGACATCTCTTCAAAATCATTTTCTATTTCAGGGTAGCGCCTAAGCAGATTGTCGAACCAATCAATCAAACTCCTTTCCTTTTCATACACCTTCCTTTTCATTTTGCTTAAGACTTCTGCGTTTTCTCTAAACTTCTTGTGAGCCAAGCATTCCCAGAGAGCACCTTTCAATATTAGTTCGAGAGTGCTTCTCAAAAGCGTGTACCCAGCATTATAATATCCTGCCAGAGCTTCTATAAGTGATCTATGGGCACTATAGAAAACATCAAATTGATAAGTGAGGAATGCGGATTTCCGATGCCAAGATACATTCCCATTGGAAGGAAACGATAAGGGTGCTAAAAATATGAACTCATGAATAGAGTCATGTGCTCTTATGAGTTTTTCAGGATCACTTTCTCTGATAGAATCCAGCAAGTTCGGTATTTCCAGTTCTTTTAAGGTATGGTTGAAAGCCTCTTTAAAGACAGCTTTAACTTTCTTTTGCTTATCCTCATCCTTTTCCAATGTTAGATATTATAAGTAACATAAGCTATAAATCTTAACTGTTGAATAATGATTTTTATACTTCCAGTTATAAAATTGAATCAAGATGATGGAACTAATTATTAAAGGAAGAGAGTTGCTCGCTAGGGGGAATATTGTTGAAGATATTTGGAGTTTGCTGGGGAAGAGATTTTTTATTGATAAATTGGTAAGTGGGATTTATTCTAGAGAGAAGGAATTATTAGATGATTTGGAGAGGTGGGCGATTGACTTCAATAAAAAGTCTCATACAATACATGATAGTGGTGTTTCGGTAGATATGGGAGTATTTAGCACGCATCAAGCTTATGTTAGGGCTTTCAGAGAACGTAGGGAATTCGGCGACGTAACTTTTATGACGGTTTTCTCTTCGACAACAGGTAAGGCAGCATATGCCAATACGTTTCAGATAAAGGTAAGTGACTTTGCTGAGGGTGCTTACAGGGAATTGTTTGGGCATCATTTTGGACAACTGGATTTTTATAGAAGAGGTTTGGTTAAGGCTTTAGGAAAACCGGAGCCTTTGCTTTGCGATTTCCTATATTACTGGTTTATTGGAACTGAAATACCTCATCCAATTAAAGAGGTCCCGCTGTCTTTAACCTGGTTAAATTCGGATCGAGCGTTCAATTGGCCCAGATATTATTTAAGACCTATAGATGCTCTATTAAGATGCTTATTTTTAGTAACGGGGATTAATGTTGATTTTTTGTTAAAGCAAAAACTTTGTACTCCCGAACTCGAAAAGATATTTTCACAAATCGTTGAAAAAGGTGTTAGGAAATCTCTTAATAACAGCATTAAACGTTTCTCAGATATAATGGATGTTAGACTAAGGACGGCACTTGAAAGACTGGAAAATAAAGGACCTTTAGATCCATATCCGGAGAAGCCGCCCGAGGAAGGATTTAAACGGCCAGAATTCCCCATCTCATCAAGGATAGTGATAGCCACGGAAGTAAGTTTCAAGGAGTAGTGAACATAGCGTGCGCAAGTCTGTATATATCTAAAGGGGATGCTTAGTAGCAAATATATGTGTATGCTGAGACGTTTAAAATGAAAAAAAGAAAATTTAAGAAGTAAACTGTGGTACTGAAAGGTATGAGAGCAGATGAAAAGGTTCTCCAATTAACTTTAGAAACTAAAAACATCTTACGGAATTGCGGATACCAATTTCCTCCAAATAGAAAATTAATCCCAGAGCATCACAATATTTTAAGAGAGTTAATCATCAGGGAACTTTCGGAGATTCTGATAATCCTACTCATGATACATAAGAGCATGAATTCTTTTTATATTGTTCATGAGAAAATAATGAAGATGACAGATGAAAAAATAGGTGAAAAATCTCTTACCGAAGAAGAATTCCTTACAATAAGAAAGGCGACGGAGGAATTGATAATCCTCATTAAAGTGCTTTATGAGTGGCTTTACCATTTGAAAGAGCTTATTGAGAATAATGAAAAACTCCGTTCCTCAGTTCCAAAAAAGCTTTGGAAAAAGCTTAAAGCCCATTGCGATGTCAGGAATAAGCTGATTACTCATAAAGAAAAAACTCAAACATATCTCACAAGTTTCATGAGGTTTTCGCCAAGACCGGATATTGATCGTTTTGAAGTCCTGATGATGCCAATTTTCCCACCAGAATCTGCTGTTAAAGAACTTGATAGGCTTTTTTCTGAATGCTCTAATGAACTTACCCCCGAGGAAGCAAGAGAAGTAAATTTCTATGAAAGATGCGGAATCCTCTATCGGAACCTCGATAAATTTACAGACGAACAAGGGAGAAAAGTAGTTGCTTTTATTCAAAAATATGGAACGATTTTGGCTAACCCACCCGAGACCGCGGAATTAATAAGAGATTTAGCAATAACCTTAGTGCCAAAATTAGCCTCATATAAAGATATTAAGGTTTAAGTAAAATTAGATAAGGCGTGCTAAAAACTGGGAAAAGTTCATCCCTCAACTTGGCTGAAATTGTTCTTTTTCTTGGAACCGATTTGGTTGTCATCTCTAATATTTTGGCAAGGAGCTATTTCTTACCCTAATGGTTTATGAAGTAAAGCATGCTAGATTACGAAGCTTCCGTTTCTACTTCGATAACTGGACTCTTCAGCTTCACTTTTCTATATTGAAACGCCATCGAAAATAAAGCCAAGCCTGTGATTAAGGGAATTATGCCTATTACATTATTTGTCAAAATCTGGTAGAGACCCGCAGGAACACATAGTATTCCAAGTATGAAGAGTGTTATGCTCATTTTTCTTCGGTCCTCCGCAATTTTTATGTTAATCCTTTCAATATCTTCTCTCAATTTTCGGTTCTCTTTGACTCGCTTTATTTCTGGCTGAATGACTTCAACTACCTTGGGTTGTTCCTCTTTTATTTTGAACAAGAAACCTGTTTTCTCTAGTTCTTTTCTTACAGACCTAATAAAGCTTTTTACATATGCCGAACCCAATACTTCTTTGATATCTTCTGTGGTAAGATCTCTATCGTCTAACCAAGAACCTTGAACAAGAAGAAGATCTTGAGAATTCACTGCTAAAGCAGCGGGTGTTATCGATGAAAATAGACTGGCAAAGATTTCTGGAGCCTCTTTGGAGGCTACTTCAGCAGACATAAGAGGCCAAATCATACCAAGCCAGTTTTGTGTAGTAACAGTAGACGGGATTCCGCCTTTATGAATAAGCTCGATTTCAGCCAGATTAAGGCTACGATCATTTGTTAAAAACCAATATGGAGGCCCCAAAATTCCTCCACGTTTTGTTCCCCGTTTGTGTTTTACCAAGATTATGTGGAAAGCATCATGTTCTACAACCTGCTCTGATTTCGATGGAGCAGCGTCTCCGACTGCCTCGAAAACTTCCTTAAAAAGAGGGTCGGTCATAACTTCGCGTTTATCGACATCTTCAAGTTCAACGGAATATCGATTTTTTAATATAAGAATAAAATTCTTCATGCGTTCTTCATAGCCTTGCCAAGTCAAAGAAGGATTGTCTCTTTTGGCAATTAGATAATCTCGATAAAATCCGGAAGCCAGGACATCGATTACCTTTTGAGTTGCTTGTTGGGACAGTGGTTGTGCAAAGGATATATACTGACTTGTCTCCTCCAGATTCATGAGGAATTCTTCTTTAGTTTTTTCTGTTATTCGAATTTTTACTCCTAACCGAGCCGTTATTCTCAATAAATCGTCCATAGCTTTTTTAAGCTCATCGGTACCCGTAAGCAAATGAATTAAGACATTAGTGTCAAGGTATAAAGTTACCTGTGAAAGATCTGTCTCTTCAATCTTCTTGCATTGTGGATCGAGATTAAGAATCTCTATTAGATAATAGCTTTGCGCTATGGAGAATAACAACTTTCCCATTTCAGGAGAAGGATGAGACAGTGCTTTCTCGAATGCTATCCTTTGAGCTTCAGCAAAAATTTCATTTCTTTCGGTCGAAAGAACTTGCTATGGAGTTTTGCATGCCACTTAAAAACGAGGGGCTTAGTAAAAATCTTTCCTGAAAAATCATCCGTGCAAGCTGAGTTCCATAATAACCAAATAGTTGACCAAGTATGTTGAAAAAGTTTGATTTTATAATTGCTATTTGAGTGTTTGATAAAGGTAATTGATATGCGGATTTGACATGCGATATAATTTGCTTCAATGCTAAACTCTGTACTCTATTAAATTCTGAAAATATTAAATTCAGCCTGTTTCGCGAATCTTCAGTAAGTATGTAATATTTTTCCCCATTTATCAGAACAGCCTGTATCTTACGACTTTCTAGAAGATCCTCAAGAATTTTTTCAAGCACTTCTGGAGGAAAATTCCTTAATGAAAATTCCTTTTCAACGTCTTCTTTTATCTGCTCTTCGGTAAGCCCCTTTTTCCCCTGTTTTTTGCCAAAACTGTTTGAACCATAAACTCATGAAGCTCCTTCCTTATGTCATCAGTACTCCTATTTAGAACAAACTGAGAAATTCTAAGAACAGCATTTCGTTCAGCCACATCCTCCTGAACCAACAAGTTTAATTTTGCCATTCCTACAATATAAAGTTTACCTTCTAACACGCATACTAATATACACAATAGACTTTTTTAAACGCTATCTGTCATTCTACTTTTGCCTATTGTATCTTTTCATAAAAAATGTAAAGTGACTAGATAGACAAGAACTTTTAAGTAGCGCGTGATGATATGACAGTTGTAGAAGCGCGTGAGTCTCGGCCATAAGCTAATAGATGCTGCTGGAGCGATACCAGATATAGAAAAGGCATGTAAATCTGGCCCGTGGCTGGGACAAACATTCTATATCTGGTGACATGTTTCTGTATTCTAGCACGCTAAGTGGACTTAAAAATTGCTTTTTGAGAGTCTTAACAGTAGCTTATGCCTAGTTAACAAATCGGGATCTTTTTGTATTGGTCTTTCAGACTTCCGATCCGGATCTTATTTCGCTTAATTCGGCCTTCCATGAGTCTGTGTTGAATTTAATGATTGCTATTTTCACTCCCTGCTTATCAAGCTCCTTTATTTGCTCCATAGCCTTCTCTAAAGAAACACCATTACCGATAATGACTTCTATGAGGTGTTCATAATTCAGAGGTCGTTTCTTAAACTCTAGAAGCTTTTCAAAATCTTCTTTTATTTTGTTCAAATCAGACTTACCTCTCCAATTAGGAATACATTTGAATCCTATTACTGCAAGGTTTTGCTCAGTATCCGGTATGTGGATGATGAAATCAGGAATCATGCCTTTTTCGAAAATATGCTGATATCTTTTATCTACTTCTGCTTGAACTATTGATCCGCCTAAGTCCACGAAGCCCTCGTCAATTAGCTTCCGAAGCTGGTGGTAGAACTCATATGCGAAAGGCCGCTCTAGATACTTTACTTCTTCAAGTTTACCAAATTCAGAGTACTCAAGCGTTGATAATCTGCAATAATTCTTATCCATGCTTTCCAAAGCTCTTTTAACCGCTTCAACCACATTTTTAATCACCGTTTCCTCTCCCAATTTTATTGAGGTTAAACCGTATTCATACTTATATCATTTTGCCTATGCTCTAAATCTTTGTAATAAAGAATATAAAGACAAAATGGTTAAAGCAATACCTGCTCTAACTAAGAATTCTGTAAACTCAGGATAGACTTATTCTTTAGACATCTCTGGAAAATCTTCCTTAAGAAATTCTATTTTTTGAGGGGGAACTTGGGTATTTTCTCAAGCCTCTCGTCAACTGCGATAACAATGTTTACGCCAGATGATCATGGTAAGGCAAAGATTACTGATTTCCTGCCGGGTTTTAGGAAATGACTAAATAATGATGAGAGTGGAGTTCTTGAGGAGAGGAAAAATGTAGAATACACCTTTGTAAGAAATACACTGTCTTAATAATGATATTTTATGATAACCAAAACCTTAAATATAAGAAAATGTGATAAATGAGGAAAAATGAATTATAAGGGGTATTTGCTATATTTAGATCAATCCGGTGATCCTGGACCCCCTACACAAACTAAATTCCTCGTCACCGGGGGATTCGCTATAAAAATTGATATGCTTCCTGACATAGTAAAAAAGATCTTTAATATATATGAACAGTATTTTGGTAAAATTCCTGTCAATATAAGACCGGAAGAATTTAAATTCAAGACTCTCGTTAATATCATTAGGCTCAAGTCTAAATACGGTGCTAGGGCTAGAATACCCAGAATCTATGTTAATGTTAATGTCGAAAACTTAGTGGAAGATATTTTTTCTTTAATTTTAAATATTGATGGAAAATGTATTTTCAGTTTTGCAGTTAACAAATTAGAGTGCCTCAAAAACGTTAATGAAGATTTCTTTAACAACTTTTGCGAAGATTTAAAGGATGATAATCCCGCATTATTGAGACGCATAAAAGTTCCTCCTTATAATATTTTGAGAGATAAATCGGCTTTGGAAAAGTGGGAAAGGGAGTCATCATACCGTGGAAATCCAGAAGCCGTAGCTCCAACATTACCGATGATAATGCAAATTTGTTGTTTCAAAGGCATTATATCTGATTTTGAAGATTTCTACACGATAAGGGTATAGGAATAGTAATAAGCGATACTCTTGGTGGAGGGACTAGGCTAGATTCGTTTTTAAGACTAGCCATAATGTCTATCCAAATACAAAATAAAGATCGACATGTTATCGATCCTCCCTATTTTACCTCTTCATATTCTTCGCCACCGTTATGGATTGCAGATTTTTTTGCTGGCTCCATTTTTAGGAAATTGGAGAAAGGCATTACTGATTACTATCGCAAATTTGAAGATAAAATATACAGTGAAAAAATAATAACATCCTTTGGACGCTTAAAAGACTCCGGGTAGTTTGCCTTAAGGCAAACAGACCAGGAAAGCAAAAGCTTCCTGGTCTTCACCCGGAAGTCCGAATTAATAATACTAAAGGGATTTATAAGCATTATTCCTTAACTATTTATACGAAAAACTAAGATGGGATATAAAATTGGAAAACTTGGCATATGTGAATAATCGAATGCTTAGTTTTCAATGGTAGGAAAAACTTGCATTCTCACATGCAATAAATTACTTTGCTGGATTGCTACTCATCATCCTGATTCGAGTTCCATGGTGCCGTCTCGGCCATCATCTCCCATAGTCTAATCGGCAACTACTCAATGATTAGTAGTGCTGACGATATGGAGTTGAAGAAACAGCTTAAGGACAGCTTTCTGCACGAGGGCCTGCTCTTAGAACAAGCTATATCGTCCCTAATGGGATGAACCTTAGTATTGCTAATAGTATTTGGCTTGCTGTAGCTCCTCTGATAAGCCTCGGCTATGGCGGGGAGGAGATACTTGCCTTCACTAATCCTGTACGCCATCCTAACAACTAAGGATTAAGTATCTTATGACTTTCTGACCAGCTTCGAAAGATAAACTAAGAGAAATAAAAACTACCCAAACGCATAATTAAAGAAAGAGTTAGCTAAAAACTTGAATCAGGGATGAATTCTTTAGCGTTTTTCCAAAGTCGAGGTTTCAAATTCTGATATTCTTTGCATGCCCTTCTCCATTGAATTT
>JAWBXT010000059.1:0-8051 GCA_038867695.1 Thermoproteota archaeon | reverse complement strand
TCTTCCATAATGCGACTATTCTTATGTTTTCAATCTTTATCCTCAAAATAGAACATAGGTTTTACTACTTGCCTTTTTATATTAACATTCCCGTTTACTTTGTTGTATTCCTACTCCTAAGTGTTTCAGAAGAAGTAATTTTCCGTGGTTGTATCCTCGGGGAGCTTCTAAACAGATACGAGACTAAGGTTTCGATCATCTTTTCATCATTACTTTTTAGCATTTATCGCTTTTCTTATTTTTCTCTACCGTCTCTACTCAGCTGGCCTTATGGAACGCTAATGACAACAATGCAGACATTTAGCATATTTATGGTGGGAATTCTCAATTCCTACTTCTACTATAAGACGGATAGAAACCTTTTGGGTCCAATAACCTATAATTTCAGTTATAACTTCTTCTTTGTACCTTTGGCTGGTATGAGGCCTGCAATGCCTCCATTGCTGTTCCAATTAATAATAGTTTCTGTTGATTCTTTACTAATTATGATTGAAATACTAATCCTTAGAAGGTTTTTAATACTCAAAAATAATAGTAGCAAGAGAGCCTCATAAGATAGGGTTTTTCCAAGTTTTCTCAAGTATTAACAGAAGAGCTTCGCTGGATATGAGCGTTTTTAATTGAGTATATTATCCGATTCCTTGCATAAGGAAGCTTATTGCCGTCATTCCACATATGGTGCTCGCAGAAAAATATTACGTTTTCCGCCAGAACGTACGAGGAGCTTGGTTTTGTCGATGCTGAAAACAGGACTGAGAAGCTTGAAATTGTTTTAAAGGCCGCCTAACTTCATTAGAGTCTTCTCTAGAGCTGGCTAATTTAACAGGGAGAAATAAAGAGAAAATACGGCTTTTCCTTAACTGATATTTTTGCTTCTTAAAAAATCTACCAGTATAAAACTTTTTTAGAACAAAAGGAGATGAGTTTAAAAAGAAATAAACAGGGAGTATAATATGTTGTTTCTTAGCAATTACAGCCCATATTTTTCACCAGGTTTAATAAAAACAGGCTGTAGGGCTATTTTGCAACTTGAACTACAAACCTGCAGAAAGAATCTCCCTTGGCTATACATTCCGTCTCAGTAACGTTAACGTTCTTACCGTATAATTGCTGGAATATGCCAGCTAAATACCCTCTGAAAAATTGACTTATTTGCTTTTCCTGACTATCTTTGAATGGTAGACATTCGAAAAGTTCTTTTGCTACGACTACTACATTGTTTTTGTTAAAATCTTCCAATTGTGCAATACACCATCCTTTAGCTGATCTTTCTGCAAGTATTATTTTCAATGCTGTCTGCTTGTCTACGTGATACCTGTTTACTACTGATTTGAACTTGCTCTCACCCATTCCAAGACCCATCTCGTAGAGTATGACTGCAGCACCTGTTCCAAACTTTTCGTAGAGCCTCTTCAGTATTGCTCCGAAGCTTTCAACTCTAAGAGTAAAACTTCTCTCACCTCCTACCATTAAGGGGAAGAACAATTCGTCTATAATGAGTCCATTAAGCACATTATCTGAAAATTTCACTTCAAAAATGCCGTTAACATTTTTGAGCGATTCAGCTATTTCTGTCGCATTTTCATTTGATCCAGAAATGTCAGCCAGAAATCCTTTTATGATTTCTCCGGTTTCGAGATCAAGGCTTTGAAAGCCACATAGTTCAACAATTTTCTTTTCTAAAAGCATTTTTGTAACTTTGTCTAAGCTGTTATTCTTCATTTTTAAGTAGAATTCTGCAAGTTTAGATCCTGGTAGATATGCTTTACACAGGAAATCTTTGGGAATCTTTTCCCCAGTCAACGCAAATGTTTGTCTCGTCTCCTCTCCATGTCGCATGAGGGCTTTGCGTTTATATGTGCTTATAAGCTTTTAATTTTTAAGATTAATTTAAATAAGTGATTAACATAGAGATTACACTTGAAAAAATTGTTTACAAAATTATGTGAAGATCTTTGAATAATACTCTGATTTACCATATTTTTCCCAGTGATAATTTTAAATAGATTTTCCTACTAGAATTTAAATTAGAATATTGAATATTAGATACTTTCGTCAAAAGATTAGGCAAATAATTAGAGAAAGTCAGAATATTGAGCTCCTCAAGTATTAGGAGTGGTTTCACGGATTAAAGGTAAAAGTTATTAGACAGTCAAAAAATTGAAAATGGTGTTTAGAAATGCTTTGGGAATGTTTGACAAGTCCTGGTATAAAGGAGGCTGTTGACAAAAAGCTAATTGCGGTTCTTCCAATAGGCTCTGTCGAAATACATGGGCCCCACATGCCAACGGGAACGGATTCGTTAACCATCCGAGAGATAGTTATAAAGGCTGTAGAAAAAGAACCTGCAATAGTTTTGCCTACATTATATTACGCGTATGTTCCTGAGAACAGACATTTTCCCGGAACAATATCGTTGAGTGCAAGAACAATACTCGCTGTGATTGAGGAAATATGTGAAGAAGTTTCTAGAAATGGTTTTAAAAAGATTCTGATAGTTAACGGTCATGGTGGAAACAGTAATCTCTTGAGAGTTTTCCTGAGGGAAAGCCTACATAAGGAAAAGGATTATGTCATCTATGCATTAATCGAACCATGGGCATCGTTAAAGGAAGTAGCTGAGAAAATATGCGAGAGCAAAATGATTGGACATGCCTGCGAACTCGAAACCAGTATGGGCCTATTCCTATTCGAAAACTTGATAAAGATGGAGAATGTTAAACGAGAAGCAAGAATAGGAAGCACGAGCTTAGATGGAATAGAGACGCCTGTCGATTGGCAGGCCTATGCTCTAGATTTATACACTGGAGATCCAAGGCCGGCGACTAAAGAGAAAGGTAAAATTCTAGTTGAGAAACTTGTTGACTTCATAGCAGATGCGATAAGAAGAATCAAGTATGATGAGAAAGTCCCGGAAATACTTGACGACTTCTATAAGAGGGCCTATGGAAAACCCTTTTAGAACCAGTCTGAATGCCAGATATGAGGATTCCCAGCTGGGAACATTATTTCTAATGCTTTTTCTACCCTCCCCTCATGTTTTACATTTCCATCTATTAGGATGTTCTTCGGATTCCTGTATCCTAGGATCAATTGCATCAAAGCCCATTGGGGGAGATCAATCCAGTTTGCCGACATATTTTCCGAGAGAGATACGCCGGAATCAGAAATCTCTAGCGTGATGAACCCTATGTCCGTTCTAAAAGATATTTGTGAAGGCAATTCTTTAATGCAAGACGCCCCTAAGCGTTCTTCGAATACTGGAATGAGTTTTTGAAAAGTCGATTTAAGATTAATAATTCTACCCATACCGTCAGAAGCATAAGGATAATCGATGCCCACGTTGCAGCCAAGGCTTTTACAAAGGTCGGCAAACGGATGGTCGAATGGAACATACATCTCCAGTTCAGTAGCTCTTTTCTGGAAGGCAGTGTCGCAGGCGTAGCGAAGCACATGCTCGTAGAAGGCAGG
Organism: Thermoproteota archaeon; assembly: GCA_038867695.1. GTDB lineage: Archaea > Thermoproteota > EX4484-205 > EX4484-205 > JAAOZP01 > JAAOZP01. Next base: position 4,580 of record JAWBXT010000059.1, on the reverse strand, counting down.
GTCTTCAGCACCCACTTCAGTCACCCTCATGACTCTGGGCCACCGGTCAATAGCGCAATATGCAACTATTTTCCCAGAATTGTCTTCAAATACAATTCCATCTGCAGGCACATTCCATCCGCTTCCCTTTTTGAACCTAAACCATTCTCCCCGATACCTTTTCAGAGGGCCAGTCCTAGATTCGTTTGTAGATTCGTAGATATCTAATATAGCATTAGCATCCTCCTTTACCATTTGACGAGCATTAAGCCCGGGTCTAGCTCTCTCCGCATTCCTCAGCGGCATTGTAATCTTGTAAATGGGAAGTGTTGAAGCATAACCCCATCTGAAATAGTAATCAGGTATGCCGAAGAGCATTGAAACATCATACTCGTTTCTAATCATATAATCGATGGAAAACTCTATAACTCTCCTCGAGTAGCCCCTCAACCTGTATTCTTCAAGCGTCCCAACTCCTCCTAGTCCACCAGTCTTCAAATAGATCCCTCCAACTTTCATCTCTAGGTCGTTTATGGTAAGCCAGCTGACTGCCGAACCCCCTAACTCGTTTAGGAGTAATTCGATCCTATGAGACCTCGGAAAGTCAGTAACCCTTATCTCGCTGCTCATAGGCTCTTAACTAAATAACTGTTTCAAAAAGATTTCTTATTCAGTCTCTATATAATAGAGATCCTGTCTTGAATCCCTTATCAGAGGCTTCTTCTTAACGAAGCTATTCCCGACTAGTATTGCTAAAGCATGTCTTACAGTTCTTGTTGGAAGCATTGTTTTCTTCACTATGTCCTTCTGCGTTAAAGGACCTTCATATTCAAGGACCTTCAGGATGAGCTTCGCACTGGGTGGAAGGCTACTTATGTCGAGGGACATTTTAGCTTTCTTCTCAAGCCTCTGAGCTAATAGAGGTTTGCTCATTAATCTTATGAATCCAATATCCTCCCCCTTCCTAATCAATATTTGATTCGTTGCTCTAACCCTATACCCGCCGTCTACAATGACTTCGCAAACGGAATTGCTCACTATATCTCGGACTTCTATAACGCTATCCATCGGCGCTACTAATGGTCTCCTAGTTAGATTCAGCGAGTTAACTGGAACAATTGCCATGACCCTAGCATGGGGATGTATTATTGGACCACCCGTGGAGAGAGCGTAAGCTGTCGAACCTATAGGCGTAGAGACTATTAGTCCATCGCCAATATCTCTCCATACGAATTCTCCATTTACGTAAAGACTATACTCCAGAATCATAGCGCTTCTCCTTGGGAATATTGCCAATTCGTTTAGAGCACATGGTGTTTCAAAATCGTCAACGATAGCTTTAATCCTTGAAGAATATTCTATTGAATATTCTCCTTTATGCAGGATTTTTAAAGCATCTTCAATACTCTCAGCCGTAGTCTCCATAAGAAAGCTATTGTTCTCCGTCTTACTTACACCTAATACGAGTAGATTCCTCGACTTTAAGTAGCGCATGCTTTTTAAAGCATCTCTGTCTTCACCAATAATAAGAAGCAGCCCCTCGTTAATTTTTTCAAGCTCCTTGAAGCTTTTTAGACGCTTAATCTCAAAGCCTATGTTACTTGCTGTTTTCAAAACTTTCTTAAGCAATGAACGTTCAACCTTCGTCGGAGCAAGCACTATATCCAATGTAATTACGGAAGTCAAATTACAGGGTTATATTTAAATGGTTATTTTTGACGTTTTCACTGCCATTTTTTGCCCTGTTAATAAGATTAGTATACAATTATTGCCCATATAGAACCCCTTAAATAAGGCTCGTAGGAGCCATTTCAGGAAATGGAGGAGCTGGCACGTAGAGTAAGAGAAAAGGCCAAAGAAAAAGGGGCCGTGATACTTGCTCACAACTATCAGAGGCCAGAGGTTCAGGATGTCGCCGATTTCGTTGGAGACAGTCTAGAATTGTCGATTAAGGCGATGGAAACTACTGCTAAGATCATAGTCTTCGCAGGAGTCGACTTCATGGTTGAGCAGGCGGCAATACTAAACCCTGGGAAGACTATTCTGACTCCTGAGCCGAGCTCAATATGTCCAATGGCTTGGCAACTGGACCCTCCTATAGTAGAGGAGTATCGTAAGAAAAACCCGGGCGCTCCACTAGTAGTTTATGTGAATTCCTTTGCGGAAGTAAAATCCATTGCCGATTACGTGGTTACTAGCAGTAGTGCTTCAAAACTAGTATCGAAACTTGATGAAGAGAAGATCTTGTTCGGACCGGATAGGAACCTTGCCTCTTATGTAGCAGAGACAACCGGTAAGGAGGTTATCGCTGTTCCATTAAATAGCTATTGTCCGGTTCACATAGGTATTACAAGAGAAAAAGTCCTTTCTGTTAAAGAAAGGATTCCAGATGCTAAAGTGCTTGTCCACCCCGAGTGCCCAGTGGAGACAAGGAGGATAGCAGACTTTGTGGGAAGCACCAGTCAGATAATAAGGGCGGCAGGCGAGATTGATGCTAAACGCTTCATAATAGGGACTGAAAACGGTGTTATCCATAGGATAAACAAGCTATATCCTGGGAAGGAAGCATACTCGGTTAGCGAAGACACGATATGCCCCAACATGAAGAAGATTACCCTTGAAAAAGTATATAGGAGTCTTGTTTCCAACGAGGTTGCCGTTAAGGTAGATGAAAAAATTGCAGAAAAAGCAAGGGTGGTGCTTGAGAGGAGTTTTAAGCTATTGGGGGTGGAGGTCCCTTGGCGGAGGAGATGATTTTTAAGAAGTTTACAGAATGGCTTTCCGAAGACATACCGTTTTGGGACCTTACTTCAGAACTCATACCTCCCAATGTTTCTTGCGAAGCTGTTATAATAGCTAAGGAGGAAGGTGTCTCCGCATGCTGCGAAGATATTGCGCCCGTATTGAAGAAAATGGGTTTTGAAGCTAGGATATTAAAGAAAAGTGGAGAAGAATTTAAAGCAGGAGAACAAGTAATGTGGATTAAAGGAGATATGCGGAGGCTTCTCAGCATTGAGAGGCTTCTGCTTAACATACTTTCTCAAACATTTGGCGTAGCCACTTTAACGAAGAAATTCATAGAGAAAGCTAGAAAGCTGGATCCTAACGTGAGAATAGCTGCAACCAGGAAAGTTAAACCCGGGTTCCAATACTTCGAGAAAAGAGCTATAGCTGCAGTGGGGGGAGATACTCATAGGCTAAATCTTTCAGATATGATTCTCATCAAGGAAAACCACTTAAAGTATTTTGGTTCAGTAAGCGAAGCGGTTAGAAAAGCCAAGGAAGCTGCAAGCTTCAGTAGCAAGATAGAAGTAGAGGTTTCTAATGCTGAAGAAGCTGTGGAGGCCGCTGAAGCGGGGGCAGACATTATAATGCTTGACAATTGCACACCTGAAAAAGTGGAGAATGCAATCAAGATGCTAGAGCAAAATGGTTTGAGAAATAAGGTTTTGGTAGAGGTTTCGGGGGGGATAAAACTCGAAAACCTTGAGGATTATGTTAAGACGGGTGCCGATATAATAAGCTCAGGAGAATTAACTCATTCAGCAAAAATAATAGATATTTCTCTAGAGGTGGTGAAAGTAGAGAGATGAAGCGAATAGGACTCCTTGGCTGCGGTGCAATAGGGTCTCTCATAGCTAAGGCCATAGACGACGGTATCGTAAAGGCTGAATTGGCTTACGTGTATGATATCGATAAAGAGGCTGCTTTGAAACTTGTTGATAAACTTAGAGGGAAACCGAAGGTTTCTGATGGGATGGATGAAATGTTGAGAGATAAGAGCGTAGATATAATCGTAGAGGCTGCTAGTGACGATGCTGTTGTAGAATATCTAAAACCGATTATCGAATCCGGTAAGGAAGTGCTAGTTATGAGTATAGGCGGCCTCCTATTTCCAGAGACGAGGAGGATATACGAAGAGAATCTGGGGAAAATACATGTCCCAGCTGGAGCAATAGCTGGGCTTGACGCTGTCCAAGCAATAAGCCTAGTGGGAGTGGATAAAATAGTTTTAACGACGCATAAGCCTCCGGAGGCACTAGCATACTCAGAATACTTCAAGAACAGAGGGATAGACTTGGAGAATATTACTAAGCCTACTCTTGTCTACGAGGGCCCTGTTGAGGATGCGTTGAAACATTTTCCCAAGAGCGTTAACGTAGCTGCGGCCCTAGCACTATACTCGAGGGCTGGAGTCTTAGTCAGAATAGTTGCCGACCCAACTAGGGATAAGATAGTTCACGAAATAAGCGTTGAGTCTAAGGTTTCAAATCTTAAGATCATTGTGGAAAACGTTCCCCATCCTGATAATCCTAGGACAAGCTACCTTGCTGCACTATCCTGCATAAGAAGACTACAGGAGATCTGTAGCTCTTAAGGGGAAAAGCTTATAACTGGCTTGGTTTCAAAGGCCCTCGGAAACGAGAAGGATAAGTTATGGTTGAAGACAGGCTTAAAGTATACGTTGTAGACCCTACTTCAATACTTACTGGAGTAGCTGCTAGAGCTGTTGCAAGCGGGGAAATACATGGGAAGATAATGATTCATAAGGCAATAATCTCAGAATTTGAAAACAGGGCTAGGCTCGGAGACGAGACTGG
>JAWBXT010000058.1:0-8137 GCA_038867695.1 Thermoproteota archaeon | reverse complement strand
AACGGTCCTTTCAAAAGCTTCTAAGAGTGAAGCCAGCGTGAAAGCGGGTCTGTTGCATTCGCTTGCAGACTTCTTCGACACGTTAATAGCTATAATCGGCTTCTCTGTAGCAGGATTCTTCAACATTGCGCAAGCTGATGCTGTAGCCGGGCTAGTGCTCTCGGTTATGATGATTTATCTGAGCATTAAACTGCTCTACGAAACCGGGCTGGAACTGACAGACACTGTTCCTCCAAATCTGGTGAGAAGGATTAGGCAGATCATTGAGGAAGAGTACGGCGCTGGAGGAGTCTCGTACCTTAACATCAGGAGGATCGACAGAAGGACGTATGTAGACGTAGGCACACTGGTTTCTATGGACAGTAGTTTTTCGAACATACACTCGTCTGCAAGGAGAGTTGAGAATAGGATTCTCGAAACCCTTGGCAACGAGGCTGTTGTCAGAATTCAGACAATGCCCAAAGGCTCCAGTAGCCTCTACGGATTGATAAGGGATTCTGCTCTAAGCGTTAAGGGGGTTTCAAACGTCCACGAGATACTCGTTTCGAAATCGGAGGGTAAACTGTTAGTGTCGCTGCATATAGAAGTCCCCGGTAGCATGAATCTCCTGGATGCGCATAGGGTTGCCGACGAGGTTGAGAAAAGTGTTTTGAATAATGTTGAAAACGTGGGGAATGTAATGGTCCACTTAGAGACCGCTGGTTCACCCTTAATGCATGTTGAGACAGTAAACTCGAGCTCTTCACTCTATATCAAGGTTAAGGATATTGTTGGAGAAGAAATCGCTGGTTTCAAAAACATTGAGGGAGTAAATAAGATATTAGTGTTTAGAGATCCCTATGGCTTGAAGAGGATCGAGCTTACGGTAAGTATGGATGGTGAGACAAGCATGGCAGAAGTGCATGAGACAGTTTCGAACTTAGAGGGTGCTATTAAGAAAAAATTGGGAGAAAATATCGAAGTGGTTATTCATGCTGAACCGAGATCCTAATTAGGCTAAAGCTTTTATCTTTCTGATAGGATATTTCTTAATGTTGAAATGGTTGGAAAAAGCGTGATTATCGAAGAGGTTAAGATTGATTCTGAAAAGCCCGTGATACTTGAAGGCCTCCCGGATATTGGTCTAGTCGGCACAATATCGGTTACCCACTATCTTGCTAAGCTCGACTTTAAGAGGACTGGATACCTTGAGACGGAAGACTTCCTGCCGATGCTCATTATAAGGAATGGGAATGTCGGAGATGTTTTCGAGATCTATTATAGAGATGGCGTTTACATAATAAGGTCTGAGCTTCCGATACCTCAGAAAGGGCTCTATGAGATTGTTGATGAGGTTGTTAACTGGGTTAAGGCTAAGAACCCTAGCCTATTCTTAAGCCTCGGCGGAATGCCAGATCCGTACAGGATGGACATAGCTGATCCAAAGGTTTACGCTGTACCTACGAATGAAGAAGCATTGTCGATACTGTCTAAGATGAAGGGTGTTGAATTGCTGAGCGACGGCTTCATCTTCGGCCCTAAAGCTCTCATACTGAGGAAACTGAAGAAACTCGGAATCACAGGCCTAGGATTGTTCGTCCAATCCTACCCTAACTATCCTGACCCCGGTTCGGCAGCAAAGGTTCTAACAATACTCCCGCAAATAGGCTTGGAGAAAGTTGAAGTCGATTCGCTCATTGCCTCGGCTGAGGAGATAAGGATGCAATACAGGGAGCTGATGAGGAAGACTGACGACGAGATAAGGAGGATGAGGCAGGTTCAACCGATTGCAGAACAACTTGTGTAGGAGGTGTGCATGATGGAAGATGTTGAGAGGATGGCGGAGGAGATGAGGAGGCTTTTCGAAGAGGATTTAGGAAGACGTAGGATGAGAGCCATGGGTTGCATTGAGCCTCTGTACAACATCGTGGAGAGGGAGGATGAGATAAGGATAAGCATCGACCTTCCTGGTGTTGAGAAAGAGGATATCAAGCTGACGCTGCACGAGGATTCTATTGTGGTTGAAGGTGTCTGCAGGAAGGTGACTCCCACGGTTAGAAGACTATCAGGAGGAAGACCTCTTTACTACAGCGTAAAGATTCCCCTCCCCACAGGTGTTGAGGAGGAGTCTGCGAGAGCAAGATATTCTAATGGTATTCTTGAAGTTGTCTTGATGAAGAAGAAGCGTGGTAGGAGAATACCTGTTGAATAACCCGTCGGCACTCTGGAGCAGTGGGGATATTGAGCTTCGAGCTACTAAGGGGAGTCTATGCGTATATTGCTTAGGTTCAAGAGCATTATGCGGGAGAAAACAGTGCCCCATACTGCTTAGGTACAGCAAGCTGCAACCAGTAGTAAGGCTTGAGGATAAGACGGTGCTCGACGGCTCTTCTCCTCCCGGGGTTTTCGTAGGCAGAATAGGTTATCCAAAGGTTGGGGTGGGTCCAATGGTTCCCCCATACTTCGGGGACACTAGATTGCTTGATTACCCTGAATCCTGGTGGAGCATAAACCTTGAGAAACTCGTCGAGTACAGGTCGAGCCTAGTAAGAGGAATATTCAAGGCTGATGTTCACAAGCCTTGGGAAGCCGGGAGGCTTTTCCAGCTAACTCAAGAGATTGCTATGGCGAGCCAGCCTACTGAAGCATACGTGGAGTTCTCAAAGCCCGTCCGGGCTAGGATATTGCTGGATGAGGATGCTCAACCATTCGGCCCCTACGGGCTTGTTGAAAAGATAGAGTCGGGGAATATTAAGGTCAACCGTTTCATCGAGAAAACATATTACGATGAGGATCTGAAGGCCTCTGAGGCGATCTACTGTCTCTACTCGCTAGGAGTGCCTGTTTCAACAATACAGAAGGCTTTCAGCGTCGCAGTTTTCGGGGTAGGTAAGAGGAGGAGGCTTGTTCCAACTAGGTGGAGCATAACTGCCGTGGACAGCACATTGGCTGAGAAAATGCTTGAGAAGATCAGGGAGAACCCTGAGGTAAGCGAATACGCTGTATACGAGTCTGAGCACATGGACAACAGGTTCCTAGTGGTCGTGATACCTGGGAAATGGTCTTACGAATTCATAGAGATGTTCCACCCGGGATCAGTATGGAACGTGGGCGACGATGAAAATATTGCAGTAGGCTCGGATTACGAGGATGCTGAGGGGAGGACAACTTATGCGAGAATAGGCGGTTGCTACTATGCTGCAAGGCTTGCAGTCGTAGAGTATTTTAACAGGATTAGGAGGCAGGGCTCTGTTCTTGTCCTAAGGGAGGCGGGGCCAGGATACTTCCTACCAGCTGGCGTATGGCTAGTCAGGGAGAATGTGAGGAAGGCTTTAGCAGGAAAGCCGGTTAGGTTCGGAAGCCTCGAATCCGCTTTAACTTATGCTGCGAAAAGGCTCAGAACACCTTGGCGACTGGTGCTGAGGGAAAGCAAGCTTTTAAGGGACATTAGGGAAAGAAGGAGAATCACGGAATACTTAAAAGAAAAGTAAAAAGCTGAGCATGGTTATGGAGAAGCCCAGGGATGTCTTCCTCTACAACACTCTGACGAGAAGAGTGGAGAAACTTGTTCCCGTACATCCTGGGGAAGTGAGGATGTATGTCTGCGGCCCCACCGTGTATGATGTTGCCCATCTAGGCCATGCTAGAGCGGAGATAGTCTACGATTCCTTCCGCAGGTTCCTGGAATACTTGGGTTATAGGGTAATACTGGTTAGGAATATCACTGACGTTGATGATAAGATAATAAACAGAGCTAGGGGGGAGAATAGGCCAGCTAGTGAGGTTGCACTTCAGTACACGGTGAAATACTTCATAGATATGTTGAAGCTGGGAATAAAACATCCTACGTTCAACCCCCGAGTTACCGACCATATTCCTGACATAATTAGTTTTGTAAGTAGGCTTGTTGAGAAAGGCTATGCGTATGAGTCAGAAGGCGATGTTTACTTCTCTGTAAGAAAGTACCAGGACTATGGAGCACTCTCAGGCCAGTCTCTCGACAGGATTATTACTGGTGCTAGAATCGAACCCGGTGAAAATAAAAAAGATCCGTTGGACTTCGCCCTCTGGAAGGCAGCTAAGCCTGGTGAAGTTTCTTGGGAAAGCCCATGGGGGAGGGGGCGCCCTGGGTGGCATATAGAGTGTTCAACGATGAGTATGAAATACCTCGGAGAGACTCTTGATATCCACGCTGGCGGTATGGACCTTATATTTCCACATCATGAGAACGAGAGAGCTCAGTCAGAGGCTTTAACCGGTAGGAAATTCGTAAACATATGGATGCACCATGGGCCGCTGACGGTCAGGGGGGAGAAAATGTCGAAATCCCTTGGGAACTACGTGACTATTGAAGACGCTTTAAGAAGGTTCGATGCAGATACTCTTAGGCTCTACATCCTCTCCACACATTATCGCAGCCCGCTGGATTACAGTGAGCAGGCTCTGGAGTCGGCTAAGAGGGGGCTTGACAAGGTTAGGAGGATACTACTTAGATTGGGCGGGGGCAGTGAGGATGGAGAAGCGGAGGAGCTTGAGGAGGAGGTTTTAAACCATCTTGCTAACGATTTCAACACGCCGAGGGCTATTGCAACCCTCATGGATGCTGCAAACCAGATCGTTGAAAAGGCCAATAAAGGCGGTGTTTCAAAAGGATTCTTAGGATGCTTCTTGAGGCTCTGGAGAATGCTGGGATTCTTCCAAAATGGTGTTGAAAAGGCTACGCAGAGAGAGAGAAGGTTAGTTGAAATACTGGTGGCGATTAGGAGTGCGGCAAGGGCTTCAGGAGATTACCGGCTTGCCGACAAGATTAGGGAGGAGCTTAATAAAGTCGGAATAGTAGTTGAAGATACTTCAGAAGGCACATTCACATATATACTGTAGAAATTGGTTCCTAGGAAAACTTAAAATAAGAGTGTTTAAGTAGATTTTCAGACACAGAAAAATGAGGACTAAGGAAAAGCTGTTAAACGCGGTTCTTAGCATAGCTCTAATAAGGTATACGCTAGGGAACATGGAAACGCTTCAGAGTAGATCATGTAAACGGGGAGAAGAATGCTAGGTATCAATGTTGAGATTTGTTAGGTGTGGGGAAACCGGTTGAACATTTGTATTAATACTCTAAACCTTAACAAATTAGCTTCTGAAGAGGGTGGTCTAGAACAGCTTCTGGTAAAGCTAGTTGGAATGGGCTTTAAGAACGTTGAACTCGATGAGAGGAGCGTTAAAAACAGAGAGCATATTCAACAGATCTTCAATATTTTAAGGGAGAATGGAGGTAACATAGTTGCTTTAGCTCTTAGGCTAAACCTTTTGGGGGGCGATGTTAAGAGCAATGAGAAATACTTGAACGAGGTTAAAAACTGGATAAGGTTTTGCGGAGAAAATGGATGTAAGGTCTTAAAGCTGAAAGCTACACCTGAGAAGAGTAGGGAGTATATTGAAAAGGACTTCAGTCTTCTCTACAGGAACTTGCTTAACCTCCTTTCAGCAGCAGAAAAGAACAATGTGAAGATTAGCATAGATACGGATGAATCCGCGTATTTGAAAATGGAGAGGCTCATGAGTATGATTGAAGATATAGGTTCTGAAAACATAGGCTTAACGTTGAACATTAAGGATGCTAAGAGTATTGACGAGAAAACTCTTGAGAAGCTTGCACCTCTAATCAATCACGTAACCGTCAGCCAGGATAGTTTAAACAATCCTGAGAGAGATTTTCTTAGAAAGATGCTTCATACTCTCAACCTTACCTTCTATAATGGCTATATTTCAATAGAATTCGCAAATGTAAAAAGCATTGAAGACCTTAACAACTGCGTTAAACTGCTTGAAGAAATCCTTTCCGATTGATCTTAAAGCTTTTTGAAGAAAAATCCCTCAATCTCCTCCGACTCAGACTCGGGACGATCATAACTGACTTCGACTTTATGCATTCTAATCAAATCAGACTCTAAGCCTCTTAGCTTCTCAGGTAGGTATACTCTATAGTTTACTTTTTCATTTAGAGGTACGTTAAGTTTCTTCTTAAGCTTCCAGACGGCTGAGTTCACGTTCATGAATAAGATTGCCAATTCGCTATCAACGGTTTCAACATCCCCTAAGTCGGGGAAAGACTGGTTCATAACTGATTCGCCATACATGTTTCTAAATAAATAATCCGTTATGAAAGGTATTATTGGAGAAAGGCTAATCAAACATGTCCTTAAAACCCTGTGTAGGGTATACCATGCTGAAACGGCTTCTTCCCTATTTACCGTTAAATACGCTCTGGGCTTTACGGCTTCCAAATAATGATCTGCAAAGAAGTTCCAGATGTAGTTTCTTAGTAGGTTTGAAGGCCCGTAAAAATCTAAGGAATCATAATCTTTCTTAGCCTCGCTAAGGGTCTTTTTGAGCTCGCTTAACGCAATCTTATCTAGTAAACAGAGCCCAGGCTTCTTTTCTACGTATTCAAATGACGATATGAACCTACTGATGTTCCAAAGTTTGGTGAGGAATAGTCTTGCAGCCTTAATCCTTTCCTCTGAGAAACGATAATTCGAGCCAAGCTTGGCCTCAGAGGCAGCCCAGAACCTGAATGCGTCAGCACCATATTCTTCCAAATACCTATCTGGATATATCACATTCCCTTTTGACTTATGCATGGCCTCACCCTTCTCATCAAGACCAAGGCCGCTTATTCTCACCTCCCTGAATGGTGGCGTGCCAACTAGCTGTATTGTTCTCAAAATCGAATAGTATAGCCAAGTCCTTATTATTTCGTAACCCTGTGGTCTTAGAGAACAGATCCAAGACCTTTTGAAAAGCTCTTCGTTTCTCTTATATCCAGTTACGTATAGTTGAGATATGCTAGAATCCATCCATGTGTCTAGGACTCTAGTATCACCTTGGAAATCTGTTCCGCCACATTTAGAGCACTTAGCATCTTCACCGGGTTGATCTTTCCAAGGTTGGTAGTATTTTCCTGGTTTAGGAACATAGGTTTCTCCACATTTCTTACAATACCAAAGCGGTACCTCCGTAGCATAGTATCTCCTCCTGGAGATGGGCCAATCTCCTCTGATGCTATTAATCCAATCAATAAGGATTTGCCTCATCGATTCAGGATAGAAAATCATCTTATCAGAGGCTTCTCTAACCTGTTCTACGAACTCCTCCTGCTTGAGATAGAGCTCGCTCATTTCAACAAATTCCAGTCTCGTCCGGCATCTCCAGCAGACAGGTACTCTTTGAACAATATCTTCAGACTTAACAAGCAATCCTCTTTTCGAAAGCTCTTCTACAATCCTCTTTTTAGCTTCATCGACTTTCAATCCCTTGAGGAAACCAGATTCCTCAGTCATAACAGCATTCTCGTCTATAACTCTAGTAGGCTTCAGACCGAGTTCTCTGAATAACCTTATGTCAGAAGTATCTCCGTAGCTACATATCATCACAAGCCCAGTGCCAAAATCCGGCTTCGCATAACTGTTGGGAATAACCTTAACCTCCTTACCGTAAATCGGCACTATTATCGTCTTACCCTCAAGCCTAACATACCTCTCATCTTCAGGATTGAATATGACTGCGTCGCAACCAGCGAGTAACTCAGGTCTCGTAGTAGCTATTTGAACGTCTTCACTAGTCTCCTTCACCCTAAAGATAATATAGTAAAGCTTCGAAGGGACTTCTATGTACTCTACTTCGGCATCAGCTATCGCCGTACCACACCTGGGACACCAGTTCGTAGGCCTTTTCGCTTCGTAGATTAGGCCTCTCTTCCACAGCTCGATGAAAGTCTCTTGAGTAAGTCTCCTGTATTCTGGAGAATCAGTCCTATACATGTTTTCGAATTCGCTGCTTAAACCCAGCTTTTTAGCTTGTGTAATCACCTCTGCCTCAACCTGGTCTAGAGTCTGCTTGCAGAGGTTGATGAAATGCTCTCTATCTACTTCCTTTACCATGATGTTAAACTGTTTTTCAACCATGACTTCAACTGGCAGACCGTTCCTATCCCAGCCGATTGGGAAGTGAACATTGTATCCTAGAAGCCTCTTATACCTTGCAACCATGTCTATTCCAACGTAATGGGCGGCTCCGCCAACGTGCCACTTAGCTGAAATGTAGGGTGGAGGAGTATCTATAGTATATATCTCCCCCGGCTTATTGGGGTCGAATC
>JAWBXT010000057.1:0-8163 GCA_038867695.1 Thermoproteota archaeon | reverse complement strand
ATGGAGAACACGATCGCAATAGAATTAATAAGGAGGGGAGAAAGAGAGAAAATTGAAATCTCGTATTGGAGAGAATATGGAAAGCGAGATGGGAAGGAAGTTGACTTTATTGTTAGAAGCGGTTTTACCGTGAAAGAATTGATTCAAGTAACTTATGCCAACAGTAGAGGAGAGATTGAAAAAAGAGAACTTGAAAGCCTAATCAAAGCCTCTGAAGAATTAAAATGCAACAACCTACTAATAATCACATGGGACTATGAAGGCGAAATAGAGGTGGAAGATAAAAAAATAAAATGTCAACCTTTGTGGAAATGGTTACTCAAATATTAGTAAAATCCAAACCAAAAACCATTATATAATCCAAGATCGAGAGAAAAAGTTTATTTACGCTCTAAACAAAATCCGCCTCAGAAAAGCTCCGGTGGTGTAGCCCGGTAAGCATACTGGCCTTTCGAGCCAGGGGTCGCGGGTTCAAATCCCGCCCGGAGCACTTTAAAATATTTTTAAAATTGAAATTCTCCCGTTCGGAGAATTAAGGAAGAAGGATAATGATTGGGCAGATGTTTTAAACTTCGGAATCTCCATATTTTTTCAGGAACGGTTTTCCTACTTGCTTCGAGTCTCTTCCTTATTCGAAAAACCTTAGCTGTTTTTGGAAACCTTCTTTAACAAAGCCTGAAACCTTCACTCCAACCCTCCTTATTTCAAGCTCAGATTCCTCCATCAGTTTTTCCAAAAGCCTTCTAACGTTTTTCCTAAGGTCTTCTAAATTGTTTGTTGGATGGGTGAGAGTCTGCATCTTACTGTGAATGCTAATATCCTCCATTATTACTATTGCTGTAACATGCTTAAATTTTAAACCCCTCTGAACTAGTTCGGAATGAATCTCGTTACACAGTTGATCAGCTTTTTCAACGACTTCCTCTAGGCGACGGGTGTTTTTCTTAAGTGTTGAAATTCTGCTTATTGAAGCAGCTTCACGTTTCTCTTTAATAGGCCGGTCATCTATCCCAAGGGAGGCCTTGTGGAAGTAGACACCCAATTTCTCCCCGAAGAGATTAATCAGTTTCTGAACATCATACTTGGCCAGATCGCCTATTGTTTTAATACCGAGCTCTCTCATAATGCTCTCAGTTTTATTTCCAATACCGATTAATCTGCCGACGGGTAATGGTGAGAGGAAACTCTGAACATCATCTGGTTTAACCACAGTTAAGCCATCTGGTTTTTGAACGTCTGCAGCGATTTTAGCGATAAGCTTGTTCGGACCTATGCCTATAGAGCAGGTTATCCCATAGTTCTTCTTAATCTCCTCTTTTATAATTTTAGCCACTTCTATAGCCTTATCGAAGTCCCCTATACTCTTACTGACATCGAGATACGCTTCATCTATCCCAGCCTGTTCGAAAAAGTCAGCATGCTTTCGGAGAATATTCATAATACCATTGGAAACCCTAGCATAATCTTCATGGTCAGCAGGTAGGAAAAATGCTTCCACGCCTTTCAGCATCCTCTTTGCAACAGATATTGGAATACCTGATTTAACACCGTATTTCCTAGCAGCATAGTTTGCAGTGCTTACTACACCGCTATTTTCTCCACGCCCAGAGTAAACACATACGACCACAGGCTTATTCTTCAGAGAGGGATTCCTAACCTCTTCACATTGAGCGAAGAAATAGTCTAAATCTACTAGCATAATAACTCTTGAGTATGAATGAGGCTTCAGATCTGAGGATTTGCTGATTTGTTCTTTATCCCCGCTCATTCGCTTATTTACTCTTCGTTAGATCCATCAAGCATTCCTGAGCATGTCCTTCCGGCTTAACGTTTCTATAAATCTTCTTTATTCTACCTTCTTCATCAATCAAGAATGTGACTCTCTCAACTCCCATGAAGGTCTTTCTGTGAAGATTCTTCTTTTTCCAAACGCCATATTTCTTCATAACCTCGGCTTCCGGATCACTTAGAAGTGTAAAAGGCAGGTTGTTTTCTCTCTTAAACTTTCTATGAGACTCGATACCATCCCTACTAATTCCTATTATAACTGCGTTAATCTTACTAAACTGTTCAGCCAAATCCCTGAATCCCTTTGCCTCCCGAGTGCATCCGGAAGTCCCATCCTTCGGATAAAAATAGAGCACAACCTTTTTACCACGGTAATCCTTTAGCGAAACCTCTCTGCCCTCATCTGACATAAGAGTGAAATCTGGAGCATCATCGCCTTCTTTCAAAACGGCCATCTCTTTCTCATTTTCCCATGCTAATTAATAAGCATAATACGAAAAACACTTTTAGGGATGTTGCTGGTAGAAAGTCTTCTAGCCCACTATTGAGGGAATACTGGTTCAAGACTTTTACTTAAGTCGACTATTCTCCTCCTCTCCTCTTCAGATAATGGTCTCAAATTGTCTGCAATATCACATGCCCACCATAATAGATCAACCCTACTTGGACTTACGGCAGACGTCACAGGAAGGGAGAGAGTGAACCTGAGGGCGAGAGAAGCCTCTTCGAAGCTCTCTACGGTAGCGTACCATCTTGGCCACTCATACTTATCCTTCTCCTCAGGCGTCCATTTTCTTTTAGCCAACGCCTTGATTGCAAGTATGCCAATACCTTTCTCAACAGCCTTCTCTAAAACCTTTGGGCCGAAGTTAGCCTGATGCCAAGAGACCCAGTTGAATGGGAAAAGCATAGTGTCAAAGTTGAAGCGATTAAGTAATGCAAGTGCAGCTTCTTCAGAATGCGAAGTAAAACCGATGTATCTTGTAAGCCCCTGTTCTCTAGCCTCAATCAAGGTTTCAATAGCACCACCTTGACCTAGAACCTGCTCCACATCTCTTAACGTATCTACAGAGTGTAATTGATATAGGTCGAAATGGTCTGTCTTAAGGAGTTTAAGAGATCTTTCTAAAGCAGTCCTAGCTTCTTCCCTAGTGCGTTTCTCAGTTTTACATGCAAGAAAAATCTTGTCTCGGTATGGTTCGATCGCAGGACCGAGAACCTCTTCTGAATTTCCATAGGTCGGTGCAACATCGAAATAGTTGATACCTCTTTTAATAGCCTCAGCAACTATGTTGCCTGCAGAATGGCGATCCATGTTCATGACAATTATTCCCCCGAAGCCTATTATGGAGAGTTTCTCACCTGTTTTTCCAAGTATACGTTTCTCCATGTATTCTAAACCCCTGCAGGCAATGTTAAAAAATGAAAAATAAGTTTTTAAGCATCCTTGATATTCCCACATTATTAACATTGATTAAGAATCGGAATTGGACTCCTCGATCCTCTCTTGGCCTTACTGAAGTCTTATGAATCTCCCTACCACGCTAGGATTGAAGAATAGGAGCATAAAGACCAGCAGATAAGCCTTTGTAGTACTCGTATACGCATACGATAGCTTCGAATAAAAATTAGCCAAACAGAGATTAAACAACACAGCAATTATCTAAAGTCTATTCATCGGTGTTCTTATAAAATGAAGAACCAACGTATGGTAGAGAAATTCTTCATCGTGAACATTTTTGTAAAGTAGTTAATAGGTATTGATATGCAGGCTTCGGTTGATAATCTTCGTCGAATATCAATGCAGAACCATAGCCATTAAAGAAGAAAGGAATCCATGAGTAACGATCAGTAAAACCCCACATTACGAATGCTTTGCAATTTTTTGCATTCAGGCAAACTTTCAGTACATTACGGTATATTTCCGCCTGTCTGGTTAAGTCCTCGTCGGTTGCTGGTTCTCTTATCCGTACATCCATCTCAGTTATATGAACCTCCAAACCAAGCTCGTTTAAGCGCTTGATATTGATATAAACATCATTAATGTTGGGCGGCCATTCTAAACTTACATGCATCTGCAAACCTACACCATGTATTGGCACACCCTTCTCCAAAAGGCTTTTAACTAGGTTGTAGACAGCGTCTGATTTAGGGCCCAATCCTTCTGCATTATAATCGTTGTAGAACAGGAGCGCATTAGGATCAGCCTCGTGAGCCCATCTGAATGCTAGCTCAATATACTCGGGACCTATCTTCTCAAGCCAGATCGTTTGCCTCAAAGACCCGTCGTCAGCAATTGCTTCATTCACTACATCCCAAGCATATATCTTACCCTTATAATGCCCAACAACAGTATAAATATGATTCTTCAAAATATCCATCAACTCTTCCTTAGTGAAATCTCCATAAATCCAAGATGGTAATTGCTCATGCCATACTAAGCAATGTCCTCTTACTTTCATTCCATTTTCTTCCGCAAAGTTCACGATTTCGTCAGCGGGTTGGAAGTTGTATGCGTGCGGAAAAGGATGCACTGGTCCAAATTTCAATTCATTCTCAGTAGTGATAATACTAAACTCCCTAGCTAAAATCTCCCTATAAGTCATATCATTCATAAGAGGATCATAGCTTACACAAGTCCCTATGTAAATACCGCAATTTTCTGCAAAACTACGAAGAGAAGGAGTTGGAGTCGGTGTTGGAGTAGGCGTGGGCGTGGGCTTAGGTGTTGGAGTGGGCGTAGCAGTTGGCGTCGGTGTTGGTGTGACTTCTGGCGTAGGCGTTGGAGTGGGTGTTACACCTGGGGTTGAGACTGTGAAGTAGTCTACGTATACGTCTCCGCTCCACGTTTCTGCGACGTCCCATTGGCCTATTTGAACACCCAGCTTCCTAACAGCGTTTTCGAAGTCTATCTCCTCCTGGCTCAGGTCCCAGGTTACTTGGCTCCACGCTCCGCCGGTGACGTTTATGGTTGGAGAATTCCTCCAGGCCCACGTGGCGCTCTGGATGAATATTTGGGCTTGAGAATCCTTGGGAACCCAGACCCACACTGAGAGTAGCTTATCCTGGAAATCAGCCAGAGCAGACTCCGGGTAGAATACAGATACCCCGCCGGCTGCGCAAGTATCGTAGTCGAAGTAGAACTTCAGGCTACCGGAACCGTGGTAAGCCTTCTCATTAGTCCACTCGGAAGAGAGAGCGGCACCAGGCTGAGGATAGCAGCCAACATTAGTGTCAGCACTCCAACCCTCAGTATCACTCTCAAAATCAAACAATACTTCCCCCGGCAGGGAAATTGGCGTAGGCGTTGGGGTTGGAGTAGGCGTGGGAACAGGTGTTTCTAGCGGCGTGGGTGTTGGGGTTAACTCGGGTTGTTGATTAGTTTGTCCAGCCTGTTTTTGAATATAATTGAAAAATGTATATAACACCGCTAAGCATATTAGGATACTGATCGATAGAACGATGATTTTCTTTAGAGATTCATTCTTGATCACGGTACCATTTTAAACGAGCCCGCTATTTATTAATGTTTTTAACAGTATTAAGTTAAATCAAGAATAACTCTTTTCAGCCGTCAGTAATCAACTCTCCTTGATTCGTTCCATGTACAATTTCTCCTCTAGGTCTAGTGTATTTTTCGGAAGAGGCTTCGGCTCGCCTAGTAGTTTGGAGAATAGGATGATTTTAGCTTCCCTCTCCACGCATAGTAGAACGTCGACTGCTTCTTCTAGGTCTCTCCCACAAGTAACTATGCCATGATTCTTAAGGAGAACCGCTTTCTTATTTCCGAGGGCTTTTAGAACGTTCTTCGCAAGCTCTTCTGTACCAAAAAGAGCGTACTCAGCAACCTTAACCTCACCTCCTGTGTAAAGCACCATTTCTTCAGTCACCGGCTTAATATCAACATCTGCTACCGCAAATACTGTTGAATAAACTGGATGCGCATGAACTATCGCCCTAACATCCTCCCTATTTCTATAGATCTCAAGGTGCATACGCGTTTCAACCGATGGTTTTCTAACCCCTTCCGCTATATTACCCTGAGGATCTACTATAACCATGTCTTCCGGATTAAGCCTAGCCTTCTTTAAACCACTAGGAGTTATTATGAAAAGACCATCCTCCGGAGCTCTGACGCTGATGTTTCCAGAGAACCCGAATGTAAGGTTTATCTCGTTAAGTAAACGAAAAGTCTCAGCTATTTTAGTCCTCAATTCGGGGAACAGCATATCTAAATTTTTCAGACAGCAGATTATAAATTTAATTCGAGACGATTAATAGCTTCCAATAGAAACTGGCATGGTGGTAGATTTAAACCATTGCGAAGTACATGTAGGAGAATCCTAGGACGCCCCCTAGCCAATGGCTTATCATTATTGGCAGTAGCTTCCTTGTCTTAGTGTATATTAACCCGTATATGAAGCCGGACAATCCTGTAAAAACAGCATGTAGAGATGGACCATGCCACAAGCCGAAAAGCATAGCTTGAATCGTTACAGCAACCCATGATCTGCCGATGAACCTATTCTCCAGTCTAGTTTGAAGATATCCCCGCCATATCAATTCTTCGCATACTCCAGCAGTTAGAGACGTAACAACTATGGTGTATACGATTATACTGATTGGAACTCTTTTATACTCGCTTAGTAACTGTTTCATCATCCCAGGTCCATAGATTAGGTTGCTGGCCATAGGCTCCAGTATTTGAAATATTAAGAATGAGAACAGGATTAATCCGAAAATAAGAACTATAGAATTCAACGATATTTCTGTAGACCCGGTAATCAGCTTAATCGATTGACCCTCGCATTTAAGGAAATGCCGTAATAGTAAAGCAAGTAGAACATGATACATAGACCAGAGCAAGGGACCATATGTGTATGTGTAGTAGAAAGGTTTCTCCATAAATTCTTGCATAGATACCAGTAGCACTATAAACATCGGCGTTATTACAATATTCAACAACAATGGAAGAAGTGCTATTATTAAAAAACGAGGTGCAATGTTTGCTTTAGATCTACTCATCTTCCCAAACTTTTACACTATAATAGTTTGCTTATTAACTTTTTAGTCATCTTTTTACTATAATGATTTGAGAATCCTTCACAAGAAAAAGGAAAAATCCAAAGATATGGATATAAGGAAGACATAGATTCATTTTAGTAACGACTTACAGGCATATATGTTGAACTTTTCAGCAGGAGAATGTTTTTCATAGCTCCCATTGAGGATATCTCTTAATATATTTAGCTTGAATTAATAAATATAATAATGTTTGTTGTGACATCAGCTAGCAGCCCTAGTGCTACTATTGAAGATGTTTTAGATGAAAATCTTTCAATCTAAAGTGGAAACTTTAACCAGATTTCTCATGTTTTCACTATCCTCCTATATTTAGTATTAGACACAAGCTTTTTAAAAATTGTTCTTAAGGGGCGGTGATGCCGATGAGTGTTCTCGAGAGGGAGGAAGGAGTATCTTACAGGTACTATTATAAATATCCTTTCCCCCCAGATAAAAAGAGGCCAGTAGTAGTTACTAAGGATAAGACGATTGTTGAGATATATCCTCCTAATAAGCCGTATTCAAGCAATATTGTTTGGGTTTGGGTGAGTACTGATAAAATCACACAGACAATGTATCAGCTTTCACCCGGTGCTTTCTTTGGTCCTCCTGATGCCCATGCGGGTGATGAAATCTACTATGTGCTTGAAGGAACGTTGACCGTTTTGGCCCCTGAGACTGGAACTGTAAACGAGGTTCATAAAGGCGAGGCGTTACTTATTCCTAAGGATAGTTATCATCAAGGCTATAACTTCACGGACAAGGTAGTAAAAGTATTGTGTCTAATAGCTCCGCTTATGTGGAATCCTAAGAAGGGACCAGCTCCTCCCCTAGAGAAGGAAGCGAGAATGTATAAGAATTACATTGGCCCAATAGAGAATATTCCAGAGAAGCCTTGGGTGAGTCCAAGGAGAAGTACAGACCTTTTAGGACGATGGCCAATTGAGGGAAATGAGGCTAGGAGATTAAAAGAGCATATTAAGATTGATGCAAATAAGATGTTAACCCTTATACATGGAAAGAATCATCCAATGATTGTAAGGTTTTATGTGAGTAATGATCTCTGCCATATGGGTGAGTTTGAACTTCCACCCGGTGGGGAGGGGCCGCGAACCTCTGAGTCAGAAACACATGAAGGGGATGAAGTACTTTATGCTGCTTCGGGACCTATAACCGTATTTCTGCCAGATAAACTCGATGCTTACGAGGTTCCAGAGGGTGCTGTGATGCTGATCCCCGAAGGAATTAAACATCAGTATCAGAACTTTACTGACAAAGTTGTTAGGGGAATCTTTAGCATTGCACCTAACC
>JAWBXT010000056.1:0-8194 GCA_038867695.1 Thermoproteota archaeon | reverse complement strand
AAATCTAAAGCCCAAAAAACCTTAGTAAGTCTAAGTGTGCTCTGAGTTACAGGCTCTGAGAAATCCGCTCCTGGAGGTGACACCGCTCCAACTACTGCTACAGATCCTTCTTCTTCGGTTAAAGTCACTACTCTACCAGCTCTAGAGTAGAACTCGGCAAGCCTCGTAGTTAAGTAGGCAGGATATCCCTCCTCACCGGGCATCTCTTCAAGCCTACCGCATATTTCTCTTAAAGCTTCAGCCCATCTGGAGGTGGAGTCGGCCATCAGTATTACATCATACCCCATATCTCTATAATACTCAGCTATCGTTATTCCAGTGTAAATACTTGCTTCTCTAGCGGCAATAGGCATGTTAGATGTGTTAACTATCAGTATCGTTCTGTCCAATAGTGGGTAGTCCGTCCCAGGAATCTTCAATTTAGATATTTCATCGATAAGCCCAGCCATTTCATTTCCTCTTTCACCACAGCCGACGAATATAGCTATGTCGGCATCGGCATACTTAGCTAGAGTGTGTTGTAACACGGTTTTCCCAGTTCCGAAACCTCCTGGAACTGCAGCGGTTCCACCTTTAGCCATAGGGAAGAAAGCGTCTATAACTCTTTGCCCAGTTGTTAAAGGTATGTTGGGAGGAAGTTTGGACTTATATGGTCTAGGTTTTCTCACTGGCCATGTATGCATAAGCTTTAAACCTATTTTCTCTCCCCCGGCTCTGACCTCAGCTATAGTATCTTCAACTGTATACTCGCCTTCAGAAGCTATATATTCTATAGTGCCTTCAATACTCGGTGGTGCGAGGACCTTATGTTTACAAGCAGGGGTTTCATCTATTAACCCGAGTATACTCTCTGGAATCTTGGACCCAACCTTGGCAACGGGTTGGAAAAACCACTTTCTGCTTCTATCAAGTGCATTAGGAGTTAATCCCCTTCTTATGAAGAAGCCTACCATGTCTTGGATGACGTGTAGAGGCCTTTGAATACCATCGAATATATGTCCAATTAAACCTGGGCCTAGTTCTACGGAGAGCGGTTTCCCCGTTCCCTCGACTGGCTCCCCCGGTCTTAAGCCAATAGTCTCTTCATAAACCTGTATAAACGCATTGTTTCCGCTGAGTCCTATGACTTCACCTATGACCCCTTCCTCTCCAACTCTTACAAGCTCGTACATATGTAATCCTGTAGTATTTTTAGCCATAACGAAAGGCCCGACTATTCTAGATATCGTGCCTCTTACTGGCATACCATCACGTCAGCGTAAATATGAGTGACTAGTCGTATATAGGCTTAACTTCACGCTGATGCAACAAATGTTCAAATCTGTACATGAAAAGATGGCGAAAACGTAAGGACGGCTACTAAAATAACTTCTACACAATGCAACTTTAAACTCACAGAATCCAATAGAGAGACGTTACTGCGGAATGACTTTAAAAGTCGAAAGACCGAACAAAAACTTTAAAAGATTTTTAAGAAAAATAAATCGGTTGACCATAAGTGGATGAGGAATTTGACATTATACGGAAGGCTGAAGAGGAGGCGGAAAGAATTGTTGAGGATGCAAAGAAGAAAGCTCAGCTTGTGATTGCTGAAGCTTCTCTAAGAGCTGATAAGGAGGCTGATGCTCTTCGAAAAAGTATCCTAGAGGAGGCTGAAAGGAAAGCAAGGGAAATATTGGCAATGGCTGAGAAAGAGGCTGAAAGAATTATGAGGGGGACTGTTGAAGAGGAAGCTGAGAAGCTGAGGAAGACCGCTAGAGCGAAAACCCAGGAAGCAGTAAGCTTTATAGTTAAGAGAGTTTTGGAGGTTGAATAGTTTTATGGAGACTATACATGAAGATACTATACTTGAAGACTTCATAAAAAGAATACGGATGCGGAGAGAGGAAGAGGCGCAGGAAATCCTTAAAAAAGCGGAAGAAGAGGCTATGAAAATAATTGAAGCCGCAAAAGAAGAGGCCCGTATAAAAGCATTGAAGGAAGCTGAAAGAATTGTTCAAGAAGCTGAAAGCAAAAGTATTATGATGAAACGTATAGCTGAAACTAAAGCTCGTCTTACGTATAGGTTAAGGATTCTTCAAGAGAAGAATAAACTGATTGAAGCTGTTTTTGAAAATGTAATGGAGTTTTTGAAGGAAAAGGTGGTACCTTCAGCAGAGTATGAGAAAATCTTGGAAAAATTGATTTTAGAGGCGGCCGTAGCCATTGGAGGGGGGGAATTAAAGGTGATTTTGTCAAAGCCATGTCAACTTGACTTTGAAAATCTAGCGAAAGTGGTAGAGGAGAAGACTGGAGTTAAGACGAAGTTTGAGACTATTCTAAAACCTATGAGTTTTATAGGAGGAGCCTTGGTTACGAATAAAGATGAATCAGTTATTTTTGACAATACCTTTGAGGGGAGAATTAAAAGGATGAAGAAAGACCTTATAAGAGAGGTATCACGTATTCTCTTCCAAGATGTAGAAAGGCCTTCCCCCTAAAGGTGGATGGTATGTTCTTACCGACGAAGATGGTTGCTGTAAGAGTATACGTTTATGGCGATAAACTGAATGAACTTCTTTATGAATTGGGGAGGCTTAAATGCTTTCATTTTTCAGACGCCCGTAAAACACTTAAGGACGTACAATACGTTGAAACGAAAGATACACTATTTAGAATAAACAATTTAATTTCACGACTAAACTCCATCATAACACTTCTGAAAATAAAGGTAAAAGATGAAGAGGTTAGCATTCCCACTGGAGATTTAAATACGTATTTAAATGAAGTGGAGAAAGAAGTGGAGAGAATAGAGAGTTACATAGCGCATGCTCGAAGTGAGAGTACAGAGTTGGAACGTAAAGAGTATGAGAGAGAGCTTGCCAAGATAGTCGAAGAAAAGGAGAAGACTATATCTTCAATGTTTAACACTTTGACAGCGGTGAAAGCCATGGAGGAAGCGAAGGGATTTATGGCTAGAATAAAAACCATATACGTGTTTGAAGGATATATACCAGAGGAAAAGGTAAAAGAAGTTTCTGCTTGCATTGAGAGACACATGGGATACATTAAAATCCTCCCCGAAACTGGAGAAAGTATACCAGCTGTTGCGACTTACCCAAAAGCTTTAGAGGCTTTTCACAAGCTGATAAGTGCTTATAAACCGTTAAATGGCAGGGAAATCGACCCTACGATAATTTTTGCATTTACCTTCTCCCTAATCTTTGGTATGATGTTTGGAGATGTCGGCCACGGTCTCCTTATACTTCTATTCGGTATTCTCTTCAGCTGGATAAGGCGCCGAATGCCTAAAGAACCTGGTGGAATTGTAGGATATGTTTTAAAAGGAGCCCCTCTATTAATCGCATGTGCAATTACATCGATAATCTTTGGTTTCTTATATGGGGAACTTTTTGGGTCCCATGAATGGTTTGCTACCCTCACCGGACTACACGAACCACTGTGGTTTTCACCTTTAGAACACCCAATGATGATGATTAAATACGCTATTTTAATCGGGACGTTTCATATAAGCTTAGGATTGATTATAAACCTCGTCAATAAACTCTTAAACAGAGAGTACAAGGAGGCTTTAAGCCCCCTGTTATGGATCTGGTTGTACTGGAGCGGTAGTTACCTAGTATTTACATATGGTTGGGGGGTTTTCAAAATGATTCTAAACCTTGAAATCATCATCCCCTTTGTCTTCCTACCGCTTGGAGCCATGGCTGTTTCCAACATCGTACTTCATGGTACGGAGGGTGTAGCAGAATCCATGGAGCAATTCCTATCGTCAATATCCCATACGGTGTCCTATTTGCGGATTGTTGCCTTAAATATGGCTCATGGACTTCTTAGCAAACTCATCCTACCAGCTAGTCCAGTTGGTTTTATAGCATTCGTACTTGGGACGTTATTCCTCATACTTGGTCTTGAGCAATTTCTTGCATTTCTCCATACATTAAGGCTACACTGGGTAGAGTGGTTTTCAAAGTTCTATACAGGTACGGATGTAGAGTATAAACCCTTTTCACTAGGAATTTCTAGAGGGTGAAGTTTATTCGAGAAAAACTCTACCGTGTTTACATTTCAGTGATACTTTTCATTCCCATACCGGCGTTGATAGGCTTTTATATAGGTTGGATGATAAGAAATGAATTCGATGAGCCGCTTCGAAGACTACTGCCATTTATCGGAGGAATGCTGGGTTTTATCCTAGGCTGCTTAATTATACTTTGGATTATTAGAAGTATTATTCTAACAAAGCCAATGAAAAAATGAGTTGAATGGCTAACACATCTTCTCAACTCGATATAATCCACTTAAATGTCGAGCAACTGAGTACTTTTCAAAATTATTCTTGAGCAAATATTTCTTAATCCATTTTCCTACCAGAATTACTAAAAGTAGCAAAACAGATAAGGTAGAATGTATTAAGTTTTCCCAGTATGAGAGAGACTGGCCGTTATGCTACAGCCGTGGCGCTTACGGGTGCTCTAAAGTCGTTCATTTTAACGCCATCCCAATATGAGAATATGCTGAGAATAAGAGACCCTTATAAAGTCTTAACGATGCTTGAGGAGACCGTTTACAAACAAGCGGTATCTGAAGTGCTTGATAAAACGCTTAATATTGAGAATATAGAGAGAGCTCTTCTTACCCACTACTATGATGTTTTTCGTAAAGTTCTCACAGTAACACCCGCTTATGTTAAGCCTCTCTTAAATGCGATACTCGCGAGGCATGAATTAACTTGCTTAAAAACATTGATTAAGCTTTTAGCACAAGATGTTGAACCTGAAGAAGCATTTAGAACTATTATTCCAGTTGGTAGATACAATGAAGATGTATGTAAAATCATTCTAAACATGAGAGACATATCACGTATAATAGATTTTGTAAAACTAGAAGAAGTTGAATTAAAAAGCATATTTTCAAGCCTCTTTCACATAGTTCTTTCCAAGAAGATCGGTTATACTGCACCACTAGAGACAGCCATAGATAAGTATGCCATGATCCAAGTGTGGAATGAAGTGCAAAAGTTGAAAGGATTTGATAGAAAAATGGCAGAGCATCTCATAGGAATGGAAATAGATGCTATGAATATTATGACTGTTTTAAGAATTAAAAGCATTGGAGTAGATATTGGAAATATAGGAGATTTTATAATTCCAGCGTATTACAAGATAACAAATGATACACTTATTAAAATGTATGTTGCACCGTCTATTTCTAAAGCCATGGATATTTTAATGGAAAGCTATTATGGAAAAGTCATTTTGCTAAGTAGGGAGAAAACATTATTTGAGGTAGAAGTATCACTTAAACGACATATAGCAAAAGAAAGTGCTAAAGTTTTTCAAGGAGATAGATTCCATGTAGGAATTTTAATCGGTTTCTTAAATCTCAAATTCTATGAAGTCAATGATTTAATAACAATCATAAACGGAAAAATTAGAGAGATACCTGAAGAAGATATAAGAAAGGCCCTCATATTATACTAGTAGTATAAGAAGCAATAGAATTATCATAGCTAAAAGTATGGCTAGAACATTGTAGGATAGCATTCCAGTCTGAAGCTTTCTCACTTGCTGGGAAAGATGAAACGCACTTCTCGCAAGTAGATAGTTGAGAGCATCAATAGACGTTTCGATGTTATTGAAAATCCAGTTTGCAGACTTAAGTAGGTTATTCGCGGTCAGATAGTTGAGAGCATCAATAGACGTTTCGATGTTGTTGAAAATCCAATGCGCAGCCTTTAACAACCCATTCACAAAAATACCGAGGTAGAGCCATTCGAGAGATAACGTATCTAACAGCGTAGTTGAAATCCCAGTAAGCCAGCCTAATTGAAGCCTATGCTTGTAAGCTGTTAGATAGACGGATAGAAAGCCGCAGACTGAAGCCATAATGGTCATCAAGAGGGGGATGGATTCTATTGTAACATGCTCTACTTTTAAAAGGTGCGTTAATACATCCATGTAAGTTAATGGTGTAACTGCTAGAGCGGCGAGTAGTATCACTGGTACGGTCATAGTGAGAGGAGGTCTTCCGATTTCACCGTCAGATTTCACCCCAGTAAAAACGTAAAAAATCCATCTTAAGTTGTAAGCTACTGATAGAAAAGCTACAATAAACATAAGAATTGTAACAGGATATCCGAGTTCTAGTGAGAAGCCTAGGAGCATGTCTTTGCTCCAGAATCCAATAGCTGGTGGAAGACCCATGAGCCCCAATGCACCTATTATAGCGGATATGAGTATTAGATGATGATGCCTAAAGTTACCTCTCAACTCTTTAACGTTGGCTGTCCCAAAGATTTGAAGCATGAATCCTGCACAGAAGAATAGGATGCTTTTACTTATCGTATGGTTTACCATGTGCAATAGAGCCCCTGAAAAGCCATGTCCATGAGTTGAAAGCGCAGAGAAACCGAAGAGTATATAGCCCATGTGACTCATACTTGAAAATGCCAAGATTTCTCTTAGTTCGTCTCTTTTTAAAGCCATAATTCCACCATATAAAGCGGTGATTAAAGCTAAGGATGTTAGAATACTTTGAATTTCTAAAGATTCAAATCCGTGGAAGATTTGCAGGACTCTAATCACACCATAGACTCCTAGTTTGCTCATAACCCCGCTTAGCAATACGGTTACAGGTATTGGTGCATCTACGTATGTTGACGGAAGCCAACCATGGAATGGCCAAATCGCCATTTTAACGGAGAATCCCAAAATCATTAGGAGAATTATTAGAGTGGCGATTCCTGGTTTCAAATCATGGCTAATACCTGCTAGAACGTGCATATTCGATGATCCTAAGGATATGTAGGCCAGGATTAGCCCGACTAAAAGAAGCACCCCGCCAAGTCTAGAGAATAGGAAGAATCGAATGGCCGTAGTTAAGCTTCCTTCGTAACCCCATTTTGCTATTAAGAAGACTGGAATGGTAACTGTAAGCTCCCAGAAGAGGAATAGCATGATTAAATCGCTTGTGAAGACTACTATCGTCATCGTAAGTGATAAGAAAGAGATGAGGCTGAAGTAAATTTCATGAGCACCCTTGCCCTTTATCCATTGAATTGAGTATATGGAAGAGAGGGTTGAAATAAAGCTTATGATTAAGGCTAAAGTTAAACTCAACCCGTCAATCCTAAAACTAAATCCTAGAGGAACAACCGATAGAAAAGTATATTCTTCGTAAATCTCAGATTCTAAGACTTCAGGTATAAGTTTGAGAAGGATTAACGTGGTTATTATTAACCCTGAAGCTGTTATAAAACCAGTGTACTCCTTCAATTTGCGGCCAACTATGTAGGATGCGATTGTCGTAACCAAGAGGATATCAATGATTCGGCTCGCATTTGCGACGGGTAACATATGTAACCCCCAGTATTATTCATGGAGAATTCATAATCCAACACCAGTAGTAGACGATATTAGGCCCATAAGGGGTGATGGATATACGCCTAAAACTATGGCTAATATTGCTAAGATAAACAGCGGCATTAACATTAACATAGATGGCTCATGCGATTTCTCAACGGCTTTACTTGGTTTTCCAGCAAAAACTCTACGTATAATCCATAGTCCATAACCAGCTGTCAGAATAGCTGAGATTATTGCAACAACCGTCAGTACAAGCCTAGTAATATCCAGGGTAGGGGAGCCTTTTAAAGCCGTGTAGATGGAGCCAGTGAATATGTAAAGTTCAGCCCAAAATCCTACAAGTGGTGGAACACCAGCCAACCCGAGAAAACTGATTACAGCAGCCACCGTAGTATAGGGCATTTTAGAAGCTACACCGCTGAGTTCTCTTATACGTCTAGTTCCAACTTCATGGCTGAATACACCTGAAACCATGAAGAGGACGGCTTTACATAAACCGTGATTTATGTAAATGAGGATTGCCCCTAAAACCCCGGTTGTTGAAAGGCTTGATATCCCGAAAAACATATAACCCATCTGACTTATGCTAGAGAACGCTAGAAACCTCTTAATATCATCTTGGACGTATACCATTAAACTTCCATAAATGAGTGTAATTAAAGCGAGAACCGTCAGAGTCGTTGTGAACCACCACAGGTTTAAGATTGACGGAAAACACGTGTAGAGCACTCTTATAGACGCATAACCGCCCAATCCTATCATCGCTGGCGATAAGAGCGCACTTATAGGTGTTGGGGCCTCAGCAT
This sequence comes from Thermoproteota archaeon, assembly GCA_038867695.1. GTDB lineage: Archaea > Thermoproteota > EX4484-205 > EX4484-205 > JAAOZP01 > JAAOZP01. Next base: position 21 of record JAWBXT010000056.1, on the reverse strand, counting down.
GGGCGTCTGGAAGCCAAGTAT
>JAWBXT010000055.1:0-8364 GCA_038867695.1 Thermoproteota archaeon | reverse complement strand
TGCAAAAAGCTTTTACGAATGGCTATATAATGTTTTCAGCGAACTCTTGAAGAGGAGAGTACCTCCTGAGAAAGCATATCATAGAAAAACATATTGAAGAAAACCCGAAAATGTTTTTAATAAAAATATTTTTAAATCCCGTGCATTATTACCTTATTCTTAAACATTAATAACGATTTAGAAAAGTTTTTAACCAGCCTATGTAAAAGCGAATCATATTGCTACCAGTAGAAATCTCAGAAGCCGTCTTAGGTACAACCCAGTTAGTAGCAGTTTTCTGGTTTTACGATAAGACTACGCGGATAATTCTGGAAAGAATTAGGAATAGAGAGTTTCGGTTTTCTGTTAAAGGAATGAGAATCCACCACTGGTTTGTTGGGATTGTAATTGCCTTTCTAGGATTGTTTATGCTCCCATTTCAAAACTTTACAGTTCTTCTTTATGAAAACGGGCTTATGGGTCTTCCAGCAAAGTTGGGATCTGGAACCATAACGATGGGGTTTAGGATTTTTATAGACGACCTAAAAGACTTAAGGAGACAGTTTAAAAGCCTATTTAAAAGATAAATAAGCTTCTTTTTATAGCTTGAAACGGGTTGAGCGTAATACTCGGAATAGATATTGGAGCAACTAACGTCAGAGTCGCTGCTGCCGATTTAAATGGAAGTATTCTCTTGAAGCGTTCTGAAAAAACTGTAAAAAAATCAGGAATGGACATGATGAATCAGGTGCTCAGAATGAGCGATGCGATTCTAAATTCTCTTAAACTCAGAAAAGAAGATGTAAAAAGCATTGGCATAGGCTCAATAGGGCCGCTTGATTTGAAGAGGGGGTTGATAGTTAACCCCCCTAACTTAAGAGTAGGCGTGATTCCGATAGTCGAGGAGATTAAGAAAAGTTTCAATGTTTCAACTAGGCTGTTAAACGATTGCGTTGCAGCGGTTCTTGGCGAGAAAAAGTTTGGAGCCGGAAAGGGGCTGGAGAACATAGTCTATATTACCATAAGCACAGGAATAGGTGGTGGAGCAATCGTGGATGGGCATCTTCTTCTGGGTAAGGACGGTAATGCACATGAAATAGGGCATACAGTAGTAGATAAGGAGGGTTTGCTCATGTGCGGCTGTGGAAAGCGGGGACATTGGGAAGCGTATTGCAGCGGGAGAGGGATTGTAAATTACTCTAGAATCCTAATTGAAGAAGGAAGTATAAGTTTTGACAAGCGTTCCATAAACCACTATTTCCAAGGCGATCTTTCCAAAATTACTCCTGAAACGCTTTTCAAAGCAGCTAAAGAAGGAGACGATTTAGCGTTAAAGATCCTAGATAAGGTCGGACTTTTGAATGCGATCGGTTTCGCCAATACCATAGACGTCTATGATCCAGAGTTAATAACTGTAGGAGGCTCAGTAGCTCTTTACAATAGTGAAATCATACTTAAACCGATAAGAGAACATGTCTCAGATTATGCTATGAATAGACTGCCTGAGATAATTATAACACCACTGGGAGAAGACATAGTTCTTTATGGTGCACTTGCCGCCGCAATAGAAGAAAGTTTATAACTCAGACTTCCTAATTTTAAGGGACTTTAAAACAACCGTTAAAAATCCTCTTGACTTACTGTCTATGGCAAACAATACGGTGAAGTAAACGATGACCCCGAGTAGGATTACTGGCATCAGTGAAGCAGTGGCAATAAAAATCTGCTCGCTTTTAGCCGACTCGGGATAGAAAAGTAAGAGCATAAGAGACATTACCACTCCAGATACTAGAAACTTAGATATTCTAGAAAAATTGAAGTGAAACTTAATAAGATTCCTAGATATTTTAAGATAATAGGATACAAGTATGATATTTACTAATAAGGAGCAGAATATCGATGCCAGAGATATGAGAGCTGGCGAGCAGTGGAGATCATTAAGTATTTTAACTGTTAAATAGAGTATTGCGACATATGAAAGAGATCCGAAAAGTTCGATGAGAGGAATCTTCATGAGATATGATCTAGTGACTTCTTTCCAAGCGATATTCTCACTGGCATCGATTTTTTCGATGCCCTGTATAACCATGGAGAATATTTCTTTAAAAACAATAGTTGCGTAACATAATAATGCTATCCTAAGGACATTATGTAGAGGACCATATTCCTTCCTCAACAGGTATAGCAAGGGCTCAGCTAGAACCAGTTGTCCGAGCACCATAGGTATGAGAAACATCAGAACCATTTCTATAGAGTCTTCAATATCCTTACTCGCTCCGCCTGAGAGAAGCTTTGGATACAATCCTACTGTAAGTGCCTCAGAAAAAGTTATCGTCATGGCGAAAATACTTACTGCCTTAACATACGCTACTGGCAGCAAAGACCCAGTTATAAGAGTTAATATAACGACATCGAGCATAGCCACAAGCCCAGGTGCCCTTAAGATCAGTGGCACTAGGACCATTTTTAACCATCTACGCACATCATCTAAAGAAAATCTTCCTTGGAAACGTTTAGGAAGCCTAAGAGAATAGTATAGTGTTTGCATTAAGAGTGCGAGGTCTATTGAGAGAACGGCTCCAAAAAGCTGAAGTCTCATATAGCCTACGAGTATCGTTCCAATAACTACCTTGGAAATTTCGAAGATGATGGTACCGTAGCCAATTACTTGTGGCTTGACTCCTTGGAAAACTGATCCAAAACACCAAGTATGATAGGCAATTATAATCCAAAGTACGAATGCACATGTTGTAGGGATATCGATGGATACTTCTGAAGAAATAATGGGTAAGAGTATTAAAAATAATACTGTTGAGATTAGAGACATTCCACTGGTAAAGAGTATCCCTGATTTTGCAACAGGTTTACCCCTACCTAAATCTCTGACAAGCCAGTAATTTACAATACCTGAGGGAATCGTAAAATAAAGGAGTATACTCGTGTAGAATTGCCAAGTTCCGAAGGCTTCTTCACTAAGCCTCCTAGTGACTATTAGCGTAAACATTAGTCCTGTTGCAACCGATATTATTCGGGAAGCGAAGTTAATCAGCCCCGAATACCTCAGTCGGATATTACTCAAGATGCTCCGAATATAACTAAGCTTATTTAAAAACTATTTTGGTTTATCTTCCATGACATATACCAGTTGCTTTCAATAACAGAAAACGGTTTCAAGACCTATTTCTTCGGATTTTTTTAGAACACTTTTCTTGACTTCATCATAATACGAGGATTTTGAAAAAAGAATTTTTCTCCATTCTTCATAAAGGTCAGGATACTTCTGTAATATTACTTTAGAAACCATGCTCCAAACCATTGGTCTTAAGTTGAGTCTATCGATATAGATGTAATCCACTCCCGATTCCTTAAACTTCAGCAACAGATTTTCAACATCATTATCCGAGAGAAAGGGAAGAATGGGGCCGAAGAAAACATACGCCTTTAAACCACTATTCTTTGCAAGCCTAACTACCTCAAGCCTTTCCTCAGGCTTTGATGAAAAAGGCTCGAAATCTCTACTTACTTTCTCATCCATCGTGACTATTGTAACCCCAACCTCATTAGATTTATTCTTACTTAGAAGGTCTAGGTCTCTTATAACCAAGCTCGATTTAGTCTGTATTATTAACGGAAAACCGTTTTGCATAAGAATCTCGATTATTCTCCTAGTCAATTCATATTTCTTTTCAATTGGTTGATAAGGGTCTGTAAGAGAGCTCAGGTAGACTCTTCCAATTTTCCTATTCTTCACTTCATTAGAGAGAATGCTTACAGCATTAATCTTGACATCTAAAAATTCTCCCCACTTCTCTTTCTTCCTCCTAAGTCTAGAAGTGATTCCTGAAGCATAACAGTAGCAACACCCATGCTGGCAACCGACGTAGGGGTTAATGCAGTAATCAGCTATTGCACTCTTATTAAGAAGAGACTTGCACTCTACTTCTCTAACTATCACCATCGTATTAGAGACCTCGAAAGTATTATAAGCTTTTTATGCCTCTTCTTTCAGAAAATCAGGATCCAAGACTTTTTCAGCTAACAGATCGAGGCCCATGACCTTGATGAGTGTAAAGGAATCAGGTGTTCTCCTAATTGAATTGAAAAACCTTCTCATCCAAAGTCCCTTTTTCAATGCTCTTCCAATAGAACTCTTCCATTTATAGTCGTAAATTTCAACAAGAAAGTTTTCTTCGAAAATACCTTCTTCAAGGGCTCTCACGCACGCTTCCCCCGCAATCTCACTACAAATCCTTCCATAGACGAGCCCCCCGAATGAAAAAGGCTTAACTTGGCATGCGGCATCTCCCACGAGGATCATTTTACGTGCAGCAGTTTTGTTCATTATTCCAAACCTCACAGAATCCCCCACAGGCTTCCCTGCGGCCTGTAAATTAAGTCTCTTTAAAAGAAGCCTCAGTCGGGGTAAAGGGTTATCTCTAGTTGCTAATCCCACTTTAGCCCTATTGCTACTTAAGGGAACAACCCATGCAAACCCGTTTTTTGAAAACTCCGGTTCAAACCTTAGCTCTACAACATCCTGTTCGAAAAAACCATTTGTAACACATTGGAGCGTAAATAGGACATTATCTGGCTGTTTTAAATCGAATAATTTAGCAGTAATAGAATGAGGACCATCTGCTCCAACCCGTATTCTTCCCGAATAGAAATTACCTTTGTTTGTAATTATCCTATTATCCTTGAGGCCTATGGCTCTTTCTCCCGTTCTTATTTCAACCATATTTTCAAACGCTTTTTCAGCAAGATATTTGTCATATCCCATCCTATCTATTACCATCATCTTCTTCCTAGAAGAAACTTCGAAATACCTCTTTCCAAAACGAAATCTTGCGGTTTCAATAGTGTTTAAAACAAGTTTTTGAGGAATATCTCCTATTCTCCAACTGACTAAACCCGTGCACTGCTCTGGCCTACCTATTTCATCGTGTTCTTCAAGAACTATTGTTTTAAAACCCTTTTTTGAAATAAGCGATCCAGTTATTAGACCTGAGGGGCCTCCCCCAACGATTAACGCATCACATTCGAAACTCATTTAGTTTCCTAATTAGTCCTTAAGGCTTCTTTTCCTCGGACCCGGGTATTACAGTGGTTTCCTGTGCTGGAGGCGGTGGAGGGACCTCCTTGATACCTTCAATTTCCTTCTCAATCTCTTCAATAGGTTTCGGTGGAGGAGTTGTAGCAAGCGTGTAACCTATCCAGCCAAGTATGAACAGGATGAACCCCACTGCAACGAAGGCAGTTATCTGGAGCACGAGCATTTGCCACGGGGAGAGGAATACGAGCCATAAGTATAGTATTGCGCCCACTATTGAGCCTAAGAAAAGAAGTAATCCTAAGGCTTGATCTTTGTTCATGGATATAAAAGACAGCTACGATACACTATATAAATTTATTGTTCCTCTACTACGAGACCTTTCTCCTTAAGTCTTCTCAAGACGATGTCAAGTTCCCATAGATGACATGAAACAGATCTCCAGATTTTCGAAACAGGCAAACTGCCTTCTTTTATTATCAACTCGTAAACTTTTCTCTCAAGCTCTTCCAAATCGGCCTTTTCAAGCAAATATTCGTGGGGCCCTATAATAACCCATTCCTCAACCATATCGATATAGGGAGGGTAGAGAAGCATATTTGGATTATGCTTAAGAAAGAAGTAACCGTTTAGTCTCATTAGTATAGTTTAAATACTTCATTGGGGAATACATGATTTCTAAATGCCGGGAAAGATTGTTTCTACATACTCAGGCGGCCTGGATTCTACACTCATAACAATCCTACTTAAGGAGAAATATGGCTATGATGAAGTGATTCCAGTACTCGTAGACGTTGGCCAAGGGGAAGAGGAGATCAGGATTGCGTATGAAAGAGCAGAGAAACTCGGTTTGAAAATACGCTTCATAGATGCTAAACACGAGTTTACGACAGAGTATATATTCAGGTGTATAAAGGCTAATGGAAGTTATGAGGGATACCCTATTGGAACATCAATGTCAAGAGTCCTAATAGCTTCCAAGGCTGCTGAAATAGCTAAGAAAGAAGGAGCTGAAGGGGTTGCGCACGGTTGCACTGGAAAGGGTAACGACCAGTTCAGAATGGAGGTTGCTGTTAAATACATCGCACCGGAGCTTAAGGTGATAGCACCAGTAAGAGAATTAAATCTAACAAGAATGGAAGAAGAGGAGCTTCTTAGAAAATACGGTATTGAGCCGAAGAAGCCGAAGGGGAAGCTTGGAGGAGATGTTAACATGTGGTCGCATTCGATAGGAAGCGGACAGGTTGAGGATCTTTACTCGCAATATCCCGAGGATTACATTTGGACGGTTCCACCAGAGAAAGCTCCAGATATTCCTCAGAATATTAGCATAACGTATGAGAATGGTGTTCCTGCTGACGTCGATGGTATAAAAGACCCTGTTGAAATCATACTCTACCTTAACAGAGTTGGAGGGCAGCATGGAGTTGGAAGAATAGATATTCTTGAAGACGGCATATTAGGATTGAAGTCTAGAGAATTATACGAGGCTCCGGCGGCAACGATACTTTTGAAAACGCATGCAGACCTTGAACAGTTGACTCTTACTAAAGAACAGTTGAGGTTTAAGAAGGAAGTGGATAAGACGTGGGCTGAAATGGTTTACCATGCGATGTGGTTCCACCCGCTTAAGAAGGATTTGGATGCCTTCATAGACTCCACTCAGCGTTATGTTTCAGGAAGACTGGATGTAAAACTGTATAAGGGTAATGTGGAGATTATTGGAAGAGAATCTAAATACAGCTTATACTCTCCAGAGTTGAGGTCTCTCAAAAAATCCGGATTCGACCAAAGAGATGCTACCGGTGCTGTCAGGCTCTATGCATTACCCTATCAGCTTTACGGTAAGAGGGAACATTCTGGGTAACTGTCTCTTTTTTACGTCCTAAATTCAGGGCTTAGGAATAGTTTAAAAAAGAAGACAGAATATGGGAAACATGAGATGAATGGAGAAGAGAGAGTAATAGTATACTCTAAAAACTGGATTGCAGTATTCGTTTTAGTCGGGTTTATTGCAGGCGGATTAATTGTTTCCTATTCTACCCTTTATTTAGAGTTAAGGGAACTGGGTAAGAAAGTTGATGAAGTAGGTTCTACCGTAAACCGTTTAAGCGATGAGATTAACAGGATCAAGAATATTTATTCTGGTCCAAGCTTAGCTTATTTTAACGTAAGCTTTACGGAAATATATGACAAAACCATTAAGGGGGTTGTAATGATAAAAGGTATAGTCAGAGATTTTCTAACAGAAGGAACTGGCTTAGGCTCAGGATTTGTCGTCAAATATGACTCTTCATACTACATTGTAACCAATTATCATGTTGTAAAGGATGCCAGAGACATAGTAGTCACCTTTTACAATGGTGAAAGCTATCCGGCTAATGTTGTAGGTACTGACCCCTATAGCGACCTTGCCGTTATAAATTGTACGGCACCTCTTGAGCTTTACTACCCTTTAAACATAACTTTCAGCAGTGGCTTAAGGGTTGGGGATTTAGTTATAGCCATAGGAAACCCGTTTGGCCTAACTGGAACGATGACCACGGGTATTGTAAGCCAGCTTGGAAGAAGTATATCAAGCGAATTTACTGGAGGATATTCTATAGCAAACATAATTCAGACAAGTGCTCCGATAAACCCTGGAAATTCTGGGGGACCATTACTTAACGCTAAAGGAGAGGTAGTAGGGATGAATACTGCTATAATCGCAGATAGTCAAGGCGTCGGCTTTGCAGTCCCATCTAACACTATTTTAAGAGAACTACCATACCTAATAAAAACAGGTAGATACGATATGCATCCGTGGCTGGGATTAAGAGGAATCAATTTGGATTACTATATTGCTAAAGCCGCAGGATTAAACATAACTTATGGCTGGCTTATACAAGACGTGATTCCAAGAGGCCCTTGCGATAAGGCAGGTCTAAGAGGAGGAAACAAAACCGTAACAATTCTCGGCATGGAGATAAAGTTCGGCGGAGACTTGTTAATCTCGATAGACGGACATCCTGTTAGAAATAATGACGATATTGCAATGATATTGGAAGAATATACTTATCCCGGTAAAACTGTTAATCTAACGATTGTAAGGAATAATCAAGTAATGATTATTCCGGTAACACTGGGTAAAAGACCATCACCGTAGATTTACTTAATTTATTCTATTATTCGACTCCACATGCTTTTAGCAAGCTCGCCATCATACTTCATTAGTTTAAGCTTTTCCCTCGCCTCTTCGCGTTTGGAATTATGCTTCTCCAAGAAGGTGGTTACCTTCTCTATGAGTATTTCTTTAATCTCTCCACTTAACATTCTGCCTGAAGAATACTCCTCCC
>JAWBXT010000054.1:0-8406 GCA_038867695.1 Thermoproteota archaeon | reverse complement strand
GCTTAAGGCTCTTATGGACGGCTCTATCAGCGTTTTAAAACCCACTTTAAGCCAGAGCGGAGATTTCACATACCCTGAGGCCGAGAAGATAATGGGAAGCTCATCCCGCACAATAAGAGGAATACTAGAAGCACTTTCAGAAGAAGGTATTCTACTTAAGGAGTTATCAAACACATTTATCATCTGTCCTTATTGCAGCGACAACAGACTAATTGTTGAGTTCATATGTCCTCATTGCGATTCTACTAAGCTGAAGATCGGTGCAACTATTGAACACTTAGAATGTGGATATCTTGGTTTCGAAGAAGATGTTAAAAACATGATCTGTCCAAAATGCAGTAAGCGGATGAGAGCTCTCGGAATAGACTACAGGAAGCCAGGTATAATGTATAAGTGCTTATCCTGCAAGGAGTTTACGGGAGAGCCCAAGAAAAAATATACATGTCTCAAAGAGAAGCATGTTTTTTATGAGGATGAATATGTTTCAAAAGAGTTATACTCATACGAGCTTAACCCTCAGAAGAAGGATCTCATAGGGAAATGGATAATGGACCTTACCCCAGTGACAGAGGTCCTAAGAGCCAAGGGATTATCGATTAAAACCCCCGCAAGGATAAGGGGGAAGTCTGGTGTTGAACACACATTCAGCCTCTTTGCCTCTGGTGATGAGGGTGATGATATTGTTCTTGTGGACATTCTTGTTAACGATAAGCTCATAGATGAGTCCGCGCTCTCCCTCATCTTCAAGGCATTAGATGTAAATGCTTCCAAGAGGATAATGGTTTTCATACCCGGGTTAACGGAAAAGGCAAGAGCTCTATTTGATTATTATAGGTTATTGCCGAACATGAGTATTGTCGAGTGTAAAAGCATTAATGAAGTTAATGATATGATTTTAAATGTTTTAAACAACGTTGTTAAAGCAAGTCCTCGAATAATGTAGTATGCGCAAAAAACCAAGACTACAGGATGTTGCCTTCATTCTAAACATCGCTTTAACTCCAATATTACTCCTATCGGTCATAATGTTGAGCAATATGCTCGGATTAACCCTCGAAAAATTCCTTCTAATAAGTATGATCTCTTTTATATTCGACTATCCACGAATGCTTGCTAAAGTTTTCCTCCTTCCCGTTAGTGAGCGCCTCAGAAAGCCTCCTATAATTAAGAGCGGAATCCACATATCGGTCATAATACCAGCACATAATGAGGAGAAGAATATTGCTGCATGCATAGAGTCTGTTCTGGAAAACAAGTATCCTTGGAAACAGGTCATAGTTGTCGATGATGGTTCAACCGACAATACTTACAAGATCGCCTCTTGCTATAAAAGTCGGATTACGCTCTTAAAAAGATCTAAAAGCAGTATGAAGGCTTACGCTTTAAACTATGGATTACAGGCTGCAAGGGGAGAAGTAGTGGTTACTGTTGATGCAGATACTGTAGTCGCCTGGAACTTCCTGAGCATTGTTGCATCATACTTCGACAATCCCTTCATAATAGCAGCCAGCGGAAACCTGAGGGTTTCAAACTCTAATTCAAATCTTTTAACCAAATTGCAATCATTCGAATATGTTGTTGCCTTCGATATAGGGAGGAGGCTTCAATCACTTTTCAATACGCTTTTAATAATTCCCGGTGCTGTAGGTGCGGTGAGAAAAAACGTATTAGAATCGCTAGGCGGCTACGATCCTCTGATAGGTGAAGATTTTGACGTTACACTTAAAGTGCATAAGGTTAAGGGTCGAGTCATTTTTATGCCTGAAGCCTACGCTTGGACGGAGGTTCCGGAGAGCTGGCGCAGCTGGATGAGGCAGAGGATAAGGTGGCACAGAAGCCAAATAAGAATGTTGATAAGACATAGAAACATTTTTTTCAAAAGGCCTTTCGGTCCGCCCGGTCTAATAGGCGCTCCAGACATGTTGCTGATGGATATTCTAATGCTACTCATCCGCCCAGCCTGGGTACTCTACTTCCTTCTAACATCTTTAAACCCTCTCTTACTTTGTTTACTCATGCTCATTTTCTATGCAACGATGGAGTTTCAAACATCTCTTAGTACTATTTCCATAGTGGAGTACCCGGAAGATACTGAGTATTGGTGCCTGTTCCCAGTAATGCTGCTCGTCTACCGTCCTATCTATGCTCTAATAAGATTCTACTCTTACATATCTGAGCTGGTTAAGCCTTCAAGAAAGTGGTAACTACCTACTTCAAACCTTGCTTTTTCAATGTATTTTCAATGTATTTAAGCACGTCTTCAGTTAACCTGACTCCTGCTTTCTCAAGCGCTATTAAACACGCTCCAGCAACAGGTGGGAAACGTGGAAAAGTTAAGTAGGAACGGGGTGCAAGCTTCTTAATCTCATCTTTCAAGGGGTTTGTCACAAGCTCTCCCGCTCTGAACACTCCTCCTATCAACCCTATTGGAAACTCGTCATCCTCCATCCGTAGCTTCCTTATTACTCCGCCGACGGTGTTAGCAAGCTCCTTTGCAGCATCACATAGTATTCCTATTGCCACTTCATCACCATTTCTAGCTGCCTCGGTTACTAGTGGAGCGAGCCTTGCAAACTCCACGATACTCATCCCCTTAGCATAAACATGCCATATTATCTCATCAGGCGTTTTCGCTTTAAACTTCTCCATAAGTAGTTTGGTTATCAGAGTACTCGGCCCCCTCCCCTCATACTCCATGAGAGCTGCTACAACACCTCTCTTAGCTATGTAGAAGCCACTGCCCTCATCCGCTAGAAGATACCCCCACCCGCCCGCTCTAGCATACTCCCCCCTGCTGTTTATGCCTGCTGTAGAGGATCCTGTTCCAGCTATTATTATCGCACTTTCCCCACCAGCGTTAGTAGCGTAAAGAGCTGCCATAGAATCATGCACAAGAATTATTCTTCCCAGCGGAAAACCAACCATAGCTTCTTCTAAAGCTTTGAAATCAAGACTGCAATCAAGCCCGGCCATAGAGGCAACGACTATCTCAACATCCCTATCGCTTATTCCAGCATTTCTAACTGCTTCCAGGCACGCTTCCTCTACGATTTCCCTAGCTTTCTCAACGCCAACGTTATGATGATTCGATGGGCCTTTCTCAACATAGGAGACTATTTCGCCGTCGGTAGTTAGTAGTGCTGCCCCAGTCTTTGTGCCCCCGCCATCAACGCCCATGACGTACTTCAAGACTCTTCACTTCTTATATCCTATTTTCCTTAAGAACTCGTACCTGTGCTTCTTATCTTCCTCGCTTTCAACACCCTTAGTCTTTATCCCGTCAACAACTCCGAGCACTCCTCTCCCAAGCTCTGTCTCGGCTATGATGACGTTAACAGGGTTACCGGTGGCACAGAAAACGTTTGCAACTTCTTCAACGTTTTTTATCCTGTTTAGAATGTTAATAGGGTAGGCGTTTTTCAAAACTATGATGAAAACATGTCCTGCTGAGATTTTCAAAGCGTACTCAACTGCAAGTTTCTTCAACTCCCCACTAGTACCCTCGAACCTAACCAAAGCTGGTCCGCTCGACTCGCAGAAGGCAACTGCAAACTCAACTTTCGGCATACTAGTTACAACGGCCTCATAAATGTCTTCAACACTTTTTATGAAGTGAGACTGACCTATTATTATTTGAACCCCTTCAGGAGGCTTTATTTCAACAGATTCAAGCTTAATGCTCATGGCTGGTTAAGAATAGTTTAAGGAGGGTAAAAAGCTTTATGAGGGGAAGTACAGTATTATTTTCTAGGAGTGTCTTCGAGAGGAGGCTTCTTCGACCTTCGCCTGCACGGCGGCAAGGCGCCGCAGTGGTTGGTTTCTAGAATGATCCGTCTAGGAGGCGCAATAGTTGAAACCATAGTTATGGAATTCGGTACGCTGGAGCTTTTGAAAAGGATTTCAGATCCTCTCTGGTTCCAGGGTTTCTCCAACGTCCTCGGGTATGATTGGGATAGCTCAGGTTCGACGACAGTAACATCAGGAGTTTTAAAAACAATACTCTTAGAGAGGGATATTGGGGTTTACGCTTGCGGTGGAAAAGGAGCATTATCCCGCAAGACTCCGAGCGAGATAAAGAGCTTAGTTGAAACGAAAGGAGTTAATGCTGATCCCAATAGGCTTACGTATTTGTCTAGGATTTGCGCCAAGGTAGATAACTCGATGATTCAAGCTGGCTACCAGCTTTATCATCACGTATTCATTTTCGACAAGGATGGTAATTGGGCTGTTGTTCAGCAAGGCATGAACTCTAGGCTGAAATGGGCTAGGAGATACCATTGGTTGAGCGAAGGTTTAAAGAGTCTTGTAGAGGAGCCTCATTCCGGAATAATAGGCGTTTCCAAGCATGAGAATGTTCTGAACCTAACTGCTAAAGAAAGCAGGGCTAATAGAGATGCTTCGTTAGAGATTGTTAATGAGCCACCGTATAGGCTTAGGAGATACTTTAGAACGGTAGACGAGGCTTCTTCAGAAACACTTTTAAAATGGATGCCTAAAGGACTTGAGCCTCCCGCCTATAGAGTTGTACTGGAGAAAAAAGTAAACTGGAAGGCTTTAGAGGAGGCTTACGAGCTTAAGCCAAGAAGCTACGAGGAACTTCTCAGCGTTAGGGGGGTTGGCCCAGGTACTTTAAGGGCGCTTTCGCTTGTTGCTCAAATAGTTTTCGACGCTACGCCGAGTTGGAGGGATCCGATAAAGTTCTCTTTCGCATTCGGGGGTAAAGACGGTGTCCCCTATCCTGTTAACAAGAGGAGGATGGATCATGTAATAAGCATGCTTGAAGAAGCTTTAGCTAAGGCCAAGATCGGCTATAAGGATAGGATTCTTGCTCTTAGAAACCTTAAATCACTCGCGGAGGGGCTTGAGTCGGCGACGTAGTTTTTCGATAAAGACATATAAGCATTCTAATTTCTCACCTTCTCCGCAATGGCATTACTCGACGAGGAGAGTAAGAGAAAGCTAAAGGAGGTATTAAACAGGGATTTTAAGGATCCTGTAGATATAATCGTTTTTACAGAAGAGAAAGACTGCAGGTTCTGCAACGAAACCCTCCAGATAGCACGAGAGGTATCTGGCCTAAATCCAGATATATTGGTTAAACATTACCAGTATGAGAATAGTGTTAGTGAAGCTGAGAAGTATAGGGTAAAGCTTTTCCCCGCTACAATAATAGCCTCCCCTGAAAAGGATTACGGCATAAGGTTTTTCGGAATCCCATCTGGCTATGAGTTTGAAACCTACGTTAAGGATATACTGATGGTCAGCAACAGTAGGACAATGCTCAGGGATTCTACGAGGGATTTCATAAGGGGAATTAAGGAACCGCTTAACATTAAAGTCTTCGTAACCCCCACGTGCCCATATTGCCCTACTATGGTTTTCTATGCTCACCAATTCGCATTCGAGAACGATATGATAACTGGGGAGATGATTGAGGCAATTGAATTTCCAAAACTCGCTGAAAAATACAACGTTACTGGGGTTCCAAAGCTTGTCGTAAATGACCTTCATGAGCTTGTTGGAATGAGGTCTGAGAAACAACTAGTCGATTTTCTAAAGCATGTCTTAGAGAGCTGACCTTAGGAGTACCGATAGTTAAGGCTAATGTTTAAATAATATGGGTTTAGGCTAATTGGCCATGTTCGAGCAAACGTATTACGAGGTAAGACATAGGCTTGGACAGTCGCTTATCGGACTTGTGCCGTTGGGCTCCGTTAAGAATCAGGGCCCCCATCTTCCAGCGGGCGTTTCCTCGTTAATTGCAAGCTACTACTCGCTTAAAGTTTCAGAGGCACTTCAACCCTATGTTTTCCATATTGGAGAAATCCCCTATGGCGTTGAGGGCATGATGGCCCTTAAGCCAGATGTTCTAAACGCGCTCTTAACAAGCATTCTAGAGAACCTTTCAAAGCTTGGTTTGAAGAAGATAGTGCTATTAAACGCGGATCCCGTTAACGATTCTTTCCTAAAGGAACTTGTTAGCAAGAAGCCTCTTAAGGATGTTGAGCTTCTCCAATTGAATATATGGGAGAATTATCCAGATGTTAAATCTCTCGAAGGGGAACCCAAGGGCGGTGCCGGCGGTGCATACTTGACTTCTCAACTGCTCTTCATAAACAGGAGCCTCGTAAGGGAGGATAGGATGAAATACGCTGATTCCTCTATGGGTGTTGAAGGAAATGTTTCCAAGGCGAGCGTTGAAATAGGCGAAGCAATAACGTCTCAAACAACGAGGACGTTAGTTGAGAAAGTCGAAGAATTCATGAGAAAATAGTTTAACTATTTTAAAGTAACGCTTTTCACACCCCTTATTCTCCGCATTTTTTCAATAACCTCGCCAGGAACCCTACCGTTAACAACTATCTGAAGCTTAGGCTCTGGAACAAGCTCGGGATCGTCTGCAATAACCTGCCTTATGCTTATACCGAGCTCAGCTATAATGCTACTGGCACCAGCTACTATACCTGGCCTATTAGGATCAGCATATATCTCTATGACGTCAAAGCCCAAATACGGTGCTGCGTCAGCCAGATTCGGACCTGCTGGCTTAAGGGTTCTGAATATCCTGCTGAGCTTCTCATCCTTCATCAATAGTTCGACGGTGTTTCTAACTATACGCCTATCAGCGTTCGCTGCTTTAGCTATCTTGGCATCAGGTATGTGTATCGGGCCACAGTATATCCTGCCGTCGTCAGCTATCCTAAGACCGTTTTCAACCAGTAGCCTCGCCACCCTCACTTTCGCCGGGTACCTTTTAACCTTCTCATACACTTTACTCCACAAGCCTGATATCGCTAGAATTAATTGTATTTTAAACGTTTTACAATGAGGATTCGAAGCATCCGATTCGATGTACAGAAGTATACAATTGTTCAATAGAGTATATATACTGGCTGAAAAAAGCTCAGGTGCTGATCGAAATGAAGCCGCCAGTTGTCAATTTGAAACCTGAAGACATGCCAAGGTCATGGTACAATATTCTCCCAGACCTCCCAAGACCCCTAGACCCGCCACTAAACCCTGCCACTATGAAGCCAATCTCCCCCCAGGACCTGGAGGTTATTTTCCCGAAGGAGCTGATAAGACAGGAGGTTTCAGACCAGAGGTATATCCCAATACCCGAGGAAGTCGCTCAAGCATACTACGCCATAGGCAGGCCGACGCCGCTGAGGAGGGCAACCCGTTTAGAAAAGTATCTCAACACCCCTGCCAGAATATACTTTAAATGCGAATACGTTAACGTCGTTGGGAGCCATAAGCCAAACACAGCCATAGCCCAAGCCTACTTCAACATGATTGAAGGAACTAAAGGATTAACAACAGAAACCGGAGCCGGCCAATGGGGCTCTGCCCTAGCATTAGGATGCGCATTCTTCAAGATGAAGTGCAAGATATTCATGACCAGGAGCAGCTATCTGAGTAAGCCCTACAGGAAGATACTAATGCAGTTATTCGGAGCGGAAGTCTACCCTTCACCAAGCGATCAGACAGAATTCGGCAGGAAGATGCTTGAACAGGATCCGAATCACCCCGGCTCCCTCGGAATAGCCATAAGCGAAGCCATAGAGACCGCTGTAAAAACCGGCATGAAGTATTCTCTCGGAAGCGTCCTAAACCATGTCTTACTCCACCAGACCATTGTTGGCCAAGAGGCTATGAAACAAATGGAAATGCTAGACGAAAAGCCAGACTACATAATAGGATGCATAGGAGGAGGATCCAACTACGCTGGATTAGCATACCCGTTTATGCGAGAGAAGTTAGCCGGCAAGCTTGACGCCGAGTTCATAGCAGTAGAGCCGAAGGCAGTTCCCTCTACGACGAGAGGCAAATACACGTATGATTTCGGAGACACCGCGGAAATGACACCGCTCTTGAAAATGTACACCGTGGGCCACAAGTTCTTCACACCGCCAATACACGCCGGAGGCCTAAGATATCACGGCAAGGCCCCGTCGCTCTGCCTCCTGATACACGACGGCTATATGAGGTCTGTAGCATTCCATCAGACAGAGGTTTTCGAAGCCGGTAAAATCCTCGCGGAAAACGAAGGCCTCGTCCCCGCCCCAGAGACAAACCATGCGATAAAAGCAGCCATAGACGTCGCTTTAGAATGTAAGAAGAAGGGTGAGGAGAAGGTTATACTGTTCAACATGAGTGGCCACGGTCTATTAGATCTCCAAGGCTATGCAGAATACTTAGAGGGTAAGCTAGTAGACTATGAGCCGCCACAAATCCTTGTTTAAAGCCTACCTAAGCATTTATTCTTGATTTAATCAATCCGTCGATACTGAAGCATCTTTAATAGCTGAATATTTCTCTCCGTCAATTTTCTAATGCTTATTGGAAAAGCCGGGGGCGGGATTTGAACCCGCATACTGCGGGTCTCGACAACTTATTTATATG
>JAWBXT010000053.1:0-8551 GCA_038867695.1 Thermoproteota archaeon | reverse complement strand
TACGAGTCGCGATAATTCGGGAGTTAAACTCGGAGCATAGTATACATTTAAAAGTTTAAATATTATTTTTAATATCGTAGCCAGATTACAGCAGACTAATAAATAGAATATTGTTAAGAGGCTTGAATCCAATAATAACATTATCGCCTTTCCCACCCTCTCTTTATGGTGTCTTAGAATGTTCACAATGCGTTCTGAAGCTATCATGCCTATTATCATGAATAAACGAACTATAATGAAATTTCTCATTAAGGAACTAGACTCTTCAATAGAAATAGACACTTCCTTACTTTCTGCACCATAATAATCATCATTTCCAGGCCATGAAGTCTTATAGTGTGCTGCAAAACCCACATCGACCACGCTCACTCTATAGTAATACGAGCCGTCGCTGCTACTAGTAGCATTTCCCAATAATATCCAAGCTTTAGGCGAGTTAAGGAGTGAATACCAAATTTCATAAGGTGAATACCAAATGCATATGGTTGAAGAAACTGGTACGGAAATGCTTCCACTTATTATGAAATCGCCAAAAATCGGATCGAATAATACGGAGCAGTTTATACTTGTGCAGGTCTTATTCTTTTCACCTGTAAATAGGGTATAATTATCAGAACTAGAGTATAAAGTAATAGAACTTTCTATATGTTGCTGGTCATTCTTGAACATCAGGAGGAACGAACCACGTTTCTCAGACTCTGATAGAACCTT
Organism: Thermoproteota archaeon; assembly: GCA_038867695.1. Lineage (GTDB taxonomy): Archaea > Thermoproteota > EX4484-205 > EX4484-205 > JAAOZP01 > JAAOZP01. The sequence continues at coordinate 7,840 of JAWBXT010000053.1, read as the reverse complement.
TATAAAAGGTATTAAGATAAGAATAGTTAACATGAGGAGTAATAATACTCTTTCAAACTGAACTATTCTCATCCATTGTATAAAAACCTCAAAGAATATTTAAAAATTGAGGTCGATTCGTTAAAAATACACTATCCTCGGCCGAGGCCTTCTAGGCTTAGGATATGCGTATTTTCTTTGTCTAAGTTTGTGAGAATAGTGTTGTAGGAGGTTTCTTCTCAGGATAGGTCCTTGAGCTAGCGGGTTCAACCATTATTGTTTTTGCGACTATTAGGTGAGAAAAGGTAAAGCTTTCTTCACCATCTAATTGTACACCTCCTATTTTTTAACGTCTCATGACATAGAATAAGATTGCTATGCCAATAGACGTCGAGAGGGGAAATATGTAGATCTTAGGCATAATAACCCTCTGCTTCAAGTTTATTTCCTGCCTCCGATGTTAAATGATAAGAGTTGGAAACGTTAAAAGCAAGCTTGGAGAAGGCTTTAGAAGCTCTGAGAAAGAAGGTTGACGAGGCTGTTCTAATACATCATGATGAGGCTGACGGCGTGTGCTCTGCAGCATTGGCTAAGGCTGCTCTTGAAAGGATGGGTTACAGGGTTAGAACAATATGTTTGGACAAGCTTTTCCCAGAGGTCCTTGAGAGAACGCTATCCAACTATAGAGTTGCTGTCTTTACCGACATCGGCTCAGCCCACATTAGAAAGATAGAAGGGCTTGTCGAAGAGGATAGTATAGCGGTTATTATCGACCATCATGATACCGAGCCGGCGGTTAAAGGTAATGTGTTTAACATTAACCCCGAACTGTATGGGTATATGGGGGAGAAGGATGCTTCAGCCTCCACGGTAGCATATCTGTTTGCTAAGACCGTAGATGAAGAGCTCAGTAAACTTGCATACTTGGCTGTAGTAGGTTCCGTAGAAGTACCTGGAGAACCTTCTGGGTTGAATAAGCTTGCTCTGGATGATGCTTTAATGGAAAATGTTGTGGAAAAGTCCGGTAGGGAGTTTAAGGTTTCTATTGAGGGCTTCATGCTTTCAAGGACGAGGGCTTCTCAGATACTTACCATACTCGCCTCAGTAGGATATTACAGGGGTGGTGTTGAAAAGGCATTGGATTCTTGTATCAAGGGATTTACTCCTGAAATCTTAAAGTTTTCAGAAGAATTGGAAGAAGAGAGGAAAAAAGCTAACAAGGCACTTTTGGCAACTATAACTAGGAAGGGCTTGAATAAAGTTAAGAACGTTCAATGGTTCGACTCTAAAGGGTTCTTTAAGAACATGGGCAGCAAGGTTTTGGGAAGTTTCACGTCCTATTTGAGCTATCAGAATCTCGTAGACGGCAACAAGTATCTTCTAGGATTTATGAGGATATCTAAGGAGGTGCCTGGCTACGGTTTACTCGAGAAAGATTACACAAAGGTTTCAGCAAGAGCTCCTTCAGGATTAAGGTTAATGATAGAGAAGGGCGTTAAGCCTCCTTTGTCAAAGCTTCTACCAGAAGCTTGCAATAGGCACGATGGTTTCGGAGACGGACATAGCGTAGCAGCTTCAGGAGTTATTCCCGTAAATACTGAGGAGCAGTTTCTTAAAACCTTTGACATGTTAGTTGACCTATAGTAATTCTTAGCAAGAATTTTAAAACATTAAAAAACAAAAAGTTTAAGTGTATGCTTAATACTAAATCTTCTGTAAAATGGCCGCGAAGAAAAAATCTAAGAAGAGTAAGGCCAAAAAGAGTAAGAAGTGCTAGGGCTTTTCACTTCCACGTTATTTTTTCCTTTTTTTTAGTCTATGGAAATATTAAGATAAAAAAATCTAACGCGAAAAAATATGCGTAATGCTCATGACGAAGCTGGCTAGATGTACTAGAGGTAGGCTTACTGTCCCCGCTCCTTTCGTCATCCTCTTCTTAATTGCTAAACGAAGTTCCTCTATGCTCGAAGCATCCGCTAAAGTGTAAGCTTTTCCAACCTCTCTTAGCGTGTGAGCATCGCTACCGCCAACCTCTGCTTTTCCAAGCCTCCTGGCAAGTTCTAGGGCTTTCTTATTCTGCCTCTTAAGGAAGTTTCTAGCATTTACTACCTCCACCCCATCTAGGAGCTCGTAGGCTTTCTCACTCGCACTCATATGGAGTCTCGGAAATCCGAAGGGATGAGCTGCTATTATGACCCCGTCTTGCGATTTGACTTTTTCACATACTTCAAAAGGGTCTTCGGAATCTACAGGCTCCTGTATGAATAGGGCTATTAAGTCTCCCACACTAGTCCTTATCTCCATACCAGGTACAACGAGCATATTGTTTGCCTCCATTTTCCTATGGGCTCCAAAGCAATTATGGTCGGTAATAGCAAAGCCTCTTAAGCCTCTGTATTTGGCTACCTTAGGAAGGATCCTAGGGTCTATCCACGAATCCCTGGATAAAAAAGTATGTATGTGAAGGTCAAACCTATGCATGTCCCTATTTCCCCTAGTTGTTTCCGAGGCTTATCTTCTCACCACGCCTAGCGCTTTCCATAGCTGCTTCAGTAAGCTCTATAACCCTTAGGCCACACTCACCTGGAGACTCCGGTTTTTCAAGCCCAAGAATACTCATCACGAAATTTCTATCAGGATTATTAGGTTTAAAAGGAATTTTTAAGGGTGTTTTCGAAAAAGCGCCTTCTCCATCCAGTATGCTCACTTTACCGTTGCAATAGAAGATTGCCCCTTGCGTACCGTATATTGCATGATACTCTTCGAAACGTGGAGCGTTTCCAACTATGCTTATGCTAGCCAAAGCTCCGTTTGAAAACTTAACGGTGAGCGAGCTGTTAATATCTACTCTACACCCTCTATAGTCTACTTTGGCAAAAACCTCAGATGGCTTTAAGCCCGTTGACCACAGTATGAAATCCACGATGTGGCTTCCGCTGTCCATAAGCTCCCCGCCGCCGCTCAGCTCAGGGTCCTGTCTCCACGTTCCCTTGGTGAGCCTCATCCACTCTTGGGTTAAGAGAGATGATACAAACTGTATTTCTCCGATTTCCCCCGATTCGATACTTGCTTTTATGAACCTGAAGGGAGCCTCATAGTGCCTCTGATAAGAGACCATTAAAACCATATTTTTCTCCGATGCTTTTTCAACGAGTATTCTCGCATGCTCTACCTTAGTAGTCAAGGGTTTCTCAACCAGAACATGCATTCTTTTATTTAAAGCGTCTATGGCTTGGTTAAAATGTAATGTGTGCGGGGTTAGGATTAAGACAGCATCGGCCTCCGTAGACTCATACATTTTTCTATAGTCGTTGAACTCCTCCACTCCCTTGAGAACAGGGAAATTTTCCTTCAAAATCTTGATATTCTCCGGATTAACGTCGCAAAGCCCAACTATCTCAGCATTACTTAGCCTAACCAAGTTGTTGATGTGCATGTGAGATATTCCACCGCATCCGACTATCATTAATCTGACCGTTCCCTGTGGGGTCATTTTCAACATTCTTCTGCAAAAAGCTTCCTAATACGTTTTTACTGCATGAGGAAAACTTTATCTTAAACCCTTTTACGCAATCTTCTTTCAATAGACTGAGGATGGAAGGGTTTAGCTTCGTTCCGAGGGAAATGTTCTTCACAAAGGGCGTTGGCATCCATAGGGAGAGGCTTGCCTCATTCGAGATAGCGTTGAGAGACGCTGGCATCGCCCAATTTAACTTAGTTCCAATCTCAAGCATAATTCCTCCAGGTTGCAAGGTGATAAGCAGAGAAGAGGGGTTAAGTAAGCTTAAACCTGGACAGATAATATTCGTTGTATTAGCTAGGAATGAGACGAACGAGCCTAATAGGCTTATAGCTGCCTCCATAGGCATGGCTAAGCCACTCGATGATGAAAGCTACGGCTACTTGAGCGAGCACCATTCATTCGGCCAGACTGAAAAGAAGGCTGGTGACTATGCTGAAGATCTTGCAGCCTTCATGCTGGCATCTACGCTAGGAGTCCCCTTTGACATAGATAAGAGCTGGGATGAGCAGAAGGAGATATGGAAGATAAGCGGTAAAAGGGTCAAGACGATGAACATAACCCAGTCTGCAGTAGGTAACAAGGATGGCCTGTGGACAACAGTAGTTGCTGCAGCGGTCTTCATACCGTAATTCCATAAAAATATTGTCCACAACCTTTTCTCATTTTCCTTGAAGGCATTTAGATCAAAGGTTGAAAAAACGGTGGGATAAGGCTTCCGAAAAGAATCGTTACCGCATACCCTGGCAATATAAACGTGACAAGCGGTATTTTCTGTTTTAAAAAAGAACCCTCACGCTTATTTTCTTTAACAGCCTTTAAAGTAATTCCATGGGTAATTCTAGCATGTAAGAGTTTACTATTTGTAAAGATCTCCCACCAGTTCTCTGAAACAAGATCTAAGAATCTTTTAGATAAGACGATTAGAAGCATAATAATCTCAGTGTTCCAGAGGACTGTTAAGCCAAAATCCGGGAATAATGTTCTGAGGAAACCGCCTCCTAAAAATGGTCTTGTAGTGGAAATATGGGTGAGGCTTAAACCAATAACTATTATAGCGTCTCCAAGCTCGTAGAGTCTAAGAAAGTAGGGGAGAGATAAGGTTATGATGGTAACTCCAAGCCTTGTGACAACACCACCTACATTCAATGAGGCTAATAGCTCAAACCCGAGAGAGAAGATGCCTAGGATGATTATAGGAACCCACGCTGAAGCATCGAGCTCTCTGTGCCTGAAATCCTGTATAGCGGCATTAAATAGGAGTACTACTGGAAGAAAGCTCTTGACAATAGTAAAAGGCTCGAAATCATGCTTCAAAAGGATTGTATGAAGCATACCTACACTTCGTTATGTATCGTTACGCTTAAAACCTCCACTGAGAAACTTTTATCTAGATCGGGCTTGTCTGGAAGCCGGTTTGAACGAAGCAAGGCTCCACCTAGTTGAAAACCCGTACCAATTCTCAGGATTAAGACATAGCTACGAGGAATCACTGTTCTCAGTTGTCGGAGTACCTTTCGACGGCACGACCTCATTCAGACCCGGCTCAAGATTCGGGCCGTCTAGCATAAGGCTTTTCTCAGCAGAAGCTGAAACACTAAGCCTAGATGACTACATAGATTTGGAGGAAGTGCCCATGGCAGACTTGGGAGATATTGCAGTAACCTTCAACGTAGAAGAGGTTTTGAGAAGAATCGAGACTGTTTGCAGAGAGCTGCACGAAGACTCTAAGATCCCCATCTTACTAGGAGGAGAGCACACTATAACATTGGGAGCTGCTAGGGGACTAAAGCCCAAGCTCGTAATATGCTTCGATGCCCATTTCGATTATAGGGGGGAGTATCCACAGGGGGTGAAAGTTAGCCACGCTACAGTTATGAGGAGGATAAGCGAGGACATTTGTAAGGTTGTACATGTAGGGGTTAGGGCAGCCTGCAGAGAGGAGGTTGAATATGCCCGGGAGATGAAATTTTTTACTTCGAAACTAATACTTGAAGATTTTTCCGAAACATCCCGCATGCTTAGAAGCGTTGTAGAAGAGGCCGATAGCCTATACGTTAGCATCGACCTTGATGTCCTCGACCCTGCTTACGCGCCTGGCGTTGGAAATCCCGAGGCATGCGGGCTCTCCACAAGCATCTTACTACGCCTCTTAGATGATTCCATAACCGACAGGCTCCTAGGTATAGACTTAGTCGAGCTAAATCCTCTACTGGACTACGGTGGGTCTTCAACAGCGGCTGCAGTAAGGATACTCTTCCGATCAATAGCCAAAGCGGCTAGGGAGAAAGGTATTATCTAGACCTGTTTCCTCTGCAGGTACCAGCGCTCAGCCCCTTCCCTAACCTTCTTCTCAGCCTCATCTACAGTAGATGGCGGTGGCATCACCATCGGCTCCCCGGGCTCCCAGTTTGCAGGAGCCAAGAGGCCGGATTTAACACTGGTTTGAAAAGCCTTTAAAACTCTGGCAAGCTCCTTAACATTCCTACCGACCTCTGGAGGATAATGAGCCTCGAACCTTAAAACACCAGCCGGGTCTATGAGGAAAACGCTTCTGGAAACATTGCCGTTAGCATCTAAAGCACCGTAAGAGCTCAATATCTTATTGTCGGGATCAGCCACTACCGGGACCAGTATTTTCAAACCATACTTCTCCTCAACATCCCTTATCCATGCGATATGGCTCTGCAGGCTTCCAGAGCATACTGAGAAGACCTCCGCACCCATCTTCCTAAACTCGTCAATACGCTGAGATAAGGATATGATCTCAGTCGTGCAAACAGGATTGAAGCCAGAAGGATGCGTCAAAAGCAGGATCCATTTATCCTTTAAAGCAGAGAGTTTAACCCTGCCCTTTGTCGTAGGGGCTTCGAAATCGGGAACAGGCTCCCCTAACCTGACCATTCCAACTTTTAAAAATCCTAGGAGTTTTAAATACTTTTACTGGTTCCCTAAAGAAAACCCTCATAGGTTCTCTTGTAGATTTCCCCTGACTCGAGCTTCTTAACATCCCTCTTGTACTTAGCCTTATCGCCAACCGTCCCAGGCTTAAGCCTGCTCCACTCCTCAAGGCTCACCGAGAACTCCCTCTGAACATTATCCCTATAGAGCTCAGGGAGAACGTTGAAAGTACAGAACGGAACAACATTCGGCTCCGGAGTAACATAGTGGACACCACAATGCATAACTCTCTCAACATCATAATTATAAGGGTCCATGAAATGCATCATACCCAAGTAGATGAACTTATAGTGGAATACGCTTAGCGCGCCGTAGCTTCTCTTTAGGATGATGTTGGCGAGTATTTTCCCGAGGTTGAGGTCTTTGGGCTGCTTCTCCTTGTCTATGAAGCTGCCTAGCTTGCGGAGTAGCTCCAGCATCACGAGATACCTGCTTCTACCCTTCTCCATCTCAGCAGTCTTCTCCCTCAAGTATTCAGAGAGACCTTCTACATCGACGAATCTAGTTATGGGTATGAACCTAATCCCACCATTGCTCCTATCTAAGTAAACATACGTGGCCATTCCGCAAGCGGGGTGAATAGGCATGTGCCACCTTTCCTTCCCCCTGGTCAGCTTCTCTAGGAACATTGTTAAGACTAGGGTGAATGGGACGGGGTACCAGGCATTCCTGTCTATCTCCCCATTCGTCTGTTCTTCGACAAGCTTGATCACATCAGGTATCGTTATCCTATGCTTGTCTCTCTCGCTCCTAGGCATTTGGCCTACGAGGGATACTGGTTGAAAGTTAACTCCTCTAACAATATCGCTGTTAACCGCTGCGAACCTGACTATCTTACCAAGCTCGTGAGTATTCCAGCCGTTTATGACTGTGGGCACTAGGACTACGCTAGTCATACCTCCCCTCCTGAACGCCTCGAAAATATACGGTATTTCCCAATGGTTCTTCACGTTTATCTTAGGGTCGATGCCGTCGAAGCTAAGGTAGACAGTGTTGACGCCAGCCTCCCTCAGCCTCCTGGCTAGCTCTATGCCACCATCCAACGCGAAGAAGATCCCGTGAGTGTTTAATTGAATATGCGTGAAGCCCTCTTCCTTGGTTATCCTGACTATGTCAACAAGATCGTCCCTCATCAAGGGTTCGCCGCCAGTAAGCTGAATCGCCTTAGCACCATAGGGATACTGCTTCCTCAAATGCTTCATCATCATCCTGTACTGCTCCAACGTGGGCTCATACACGTAACCAGACTTCTCGGCGAAGAAGAAACAGTTGCTCACTAGAAAACCGTCTGAAGCTACGAATGAGTGGCTATCGTTTTCCACTTCCAAATCATACACGTAACCGGTATAGTGTTCCTCCTCCATAGATTCCACAGTGTCC
>JAWBXT010000052.1:0-8636 GCA_038867695.1 Thermoproteota archaeon | reverse complement strand
ATAAATTCCTTGTCAAGAGACCTGGGAACAATATTCCTGCCTATGAGCCAATTGGGAAGGCCTCCGAAATCCCATTCTGAACATATGTAAGGTCCAGGCCTAGCTATAACGTATAATCCGTGTTTTTCACAGAGTCTTAGAAATTCGTCGATGTCACGCCATCCGGAGAAGTCGAAGCATCCTTCTTTCTGCTCATGCCAATTCCAAGCAAAGTATATACTCGCGCAATTTAGGAAGGCCCTTTTCAATTTTATAATCCTATCTTCCCAAAGCTCTCTGGGAATTCTGAAATAATGTATCTCGCCACTATATATGAACACAGGTTTGCCATTTACAATAAGAGATTTCTCATCGAAGCCTACGACACTCATTTCCCAAACCTCCTGAGCATATCATTATGGAGGTATAAGTGCAACTTTTATAGCACCCTCTAAGCCTTTTTCACTATATTCAAATGCTTTTTTAAACTCATACAGTGGGAACTTGTGAGTAACAATCTTACTAACCCTAACTTTGCCTGTGCTAATATAGTCTATTGCAAGCGGATAACAATATGGGCCGAGGTGCGACCCGTAGATATCAAGCTCCTTCCTATCTCCGATTATCGACCAGTCCGCTATAGCTGGTTCTTTAAAAACTCCGAACACAACCATCCTCCCCAACTTCCTGACCATCTCGAGACCCTGCAACACTGCTGAAGGATGGCCAGTAGCCTCGATGTAAACGTCGCAACCGTATCCGTCAGTAACTTGCTTAACAGTCTTAACAACATCCTCCTTCGCCACGTTAATCACAATGTCCGCACCTAGTTTTTCAGCCACCTCGAGCCTTTCTTCTCTAAGGTCAAGCGCTATAAGCCTGCCTGGAGACTTCATTTTTGCTACTTGAAGCATGCATAATCCTATGGGCCCCATCCCTGCTATCACAACGACGTCCCCCAATTCTATTCTTGCTCTCTGAACAGCGTGGATCGCGCAGCTTAAAGGCTCTATCATTACTGCAAATTCGTCTGGAATATCGTTGGGAACCTTATGAACTATCGATCCATTAGGGTATTTCATGTATTCAGCGAAACCACCGTCGTCATATCCTCCTTGGAAGCCGAAAACGTAATTGCGCTCGCACATCCAGTATCTCCCACTATTGCAGAAACGACATTTATAGCATGGAAATATTTGCTCTGCTATAGCCTTGTCACCAACTTTAATACCCTTGTCCTCTGCTCCAGGACCGGTTTCAACAACCCTTCCTATAAACTCGTGGCCAGGTATGACCGGTGGTTCAACATAGGGGTGTTCGCCTCCCCAGAGAGAAGGCGCTCCGCGATAGCATTTCACATCGCTAGCACATACTCCACAGGCACCAACTTCCACAAGAATATCTCCAGGCCCAGCTTTAGGGGTATCAACGTTCTCAAGTCTGTAGTCGCCGGGGCCATAGCATATAACAGCCTGCATCCTGCTCTTAACAGCCATAATAAGAAAAATTAAGCATAGAATATATTGTTTTCCGTCTAAATAATGATTAAGAGAAGCTATTTAGAGCTTGTTTAAAATCTCCGTGAAATCCTCCCGACTGAGCCTCCATCCCATTGCTCCCACATTCTCTTCCACGTGTTCAATCCTAGAAGCCTTCGGAATCGGTACAACCGGCTCTATGCAGATGAGCCAGTTCAACGCGACTTGAATAGGGGTTTTACCATATTTCTCGCCAATCCTCCTCAACAACTTGTTTCCTGCTAAAGCCCCTTTTTCTATAGGTGTATAAGCCATGTACATTATACCCTCCCTTTGGGTATAAGGGATCACATCAGGGTAATCCTTCCTATAGGTTGGGCTAAACCTATTCTGGACAGCAGCTATATCATTATTCTTCAAACAAGCCCTTGCCTCTTCAATCCCCTTTACATCGAAATTGCTTAAGCCTATGTGTCTAATCAAGCCGGTTTTAATAAGCTCCTCCATAGCTCTCATTGTTTCGCAAATAGGAACGTCAGATGGCCAGTGTAAGAGGTATAGGTCTATGTATGTTCCAAGCCTCCTAGAGCTTTCTTTAGCAGCCTTCAGGACCTGCTCGTAACGCGCGTGAGTAGGCCATACCTTAGAAACTATGAACAACTGATCCCTGTCGAAACCCTTTATTGCCTTGCCGACGAGTTCTTCAGCCCTCCCATTAGCATATATTTCAGCAGTATCTATCATCGTAGCTCCCAATTCAATACCTCTTCTAAGCGCAGCGATGCACATATCGTCCATAGACTTGTCTTCACCCATTCTCCAAGTACCAAGACCTAAGCTGGGAACGCTACGCCCCAACTTTTTGAAGAACTTAGTGTCCATAGAAGAAACTTTTTGAGGCTTGTTGATAAGCCTTTTACGAAGTTTACTTTTAGATTTTTTCGGGATATGCATAAATAAGAGGGGTTTTTTATTTAATGTGAGTAGAGATGTATCAGCCTAAGAATTTCGAGCATCTTTTAGGATTGAGGGGTTTTAGCGACCAGTTGTTGAAGAACCATTTCACCCTGTATCAAGGGTATGTCAATAATACAAATAAGCTGATTGAAAGCTTAAACGCTTTACTGAAAGAAGGAAAGATCGGTACGCCAGAGTATGCTGAGCTTAAACGCAGGTTAGGCTGGGAGTGGAATGGAATGAGGCTTCATGAATATTACTTCGGAAACATGACAAAGGATGGCATAGAATTAGATAAAAACTCTAAGTTGTATAAGAAGATTGTTGAAGATTTCGGTTCATATGAAAACTGGGAGAGAGACTTTAAGGCTGTTGGAACAATGCGCGGGATAGGATGGGCTACATTATACTACGACCCAGTAGCAGGGAGACTGTTAAACACCTGGATTAATGAACATGACATAGGACATTTGTCGGGTGCTAAGCCAATTTTAATAATGGATGTTTTCGAGCATGCGTACATGATTGACTATGGGTTGAAGCGTGTAGACTATATAGAGGCTTTCTTTAAAGCCATTGATTGGAAGGCAGTTATTGAGAGATTCGAAGAACAATAATAACATAATCTCGTTAAAACAATTCCTTTTTAGTATTTAACGATTAAAAAAAGTTAAAATCAGATTTTAAAAAGATTAAAAATAGGAGTGGTAATGATAACTCTATGTAGTCTTATCTTCTATGCTTCTGAAAACACTCTCTACAGTATACAGGCCTGCCCTCAGTCGGCTTGAAAGGAACTTCAGCTTCTTTACCGCAGTCTGAGCATATTATCTTATACGTCTTTCTCGGCCTGTCCCCATACCCTGAATTCAACTGTTTCACCTCCTTCTGAATTTTGGATGCTTGTCTCCTTGTTAAGAAAAACAAGCAGTCCAGCTGATACACCATAATGCTTGCTTTTAAAGATATCTATTGGGATCGGAACTGAAAAAAACCTTAGAAATCATTTTCCACGCTTCAAATACCTTAAGTGACTTCTGACATATGGATTACGCGTCTTTTTTACATTTCTTCATCGGAAGGATACAGGACACTATCCAATTTTACTGCTAAAGCTACATAAAAAGCACTGTACACCGTTATGCTGCTTTTCATAGCTCATCTCTCAGTTTTAAAGCCTTATCAGAATATTTCTCATCTATAAACCATTTAACTACTACACTTGTATCACCAACTACCTTCATCATAACGATGTCTACTCCAATACCCTATGAGCATGATGCTATCCCACCCCTCCGGTACTTACGTACTTTTTATTGAGTAATAGGGCCATAGCAAGATTCTTCATTATAGCGTTCCTCAAAACTTCTCCAGTTTATGTGTTTAAGCCTCTCCATACGCTTCTTTGTCACTAACCCCAATACTTATTATCGCCATTATTTATCAAAAGTATTACTGTAATACATTTTTACTACATGGAAACTGTAGAAATGTTCAATAGCGAATAAGTTTTGCTATGGAATTCTGGATCCGAGAAGGCTGAGGCTTTTTCTTGTGCGTATTGATTTAAAACTATTTAAAAACTTATAAGTCCAAAGAAGTATTACTTAACGACTGAAAAAATGGTATCTTGGGGAAGGGCTTTTAAAGCGGCACTTGTTCTCTTAGTATTTACGATAATTTGGGGCATTTTAGGTGCAATTATCATAGGTGTTGGTACTTTTGCTCTAGTACCGAGTGCCATTACTTATGAGTATTACTATGGGGTTCCAATTCCTACAGGTATTAATTGGGGAGCCATAGTTGGTGTAGCAATCGTTTGGATAATTGGCATATTAGTAATATACCTTGGATCATACGCTTCTTATTTTAAAATCCTTACTGAACTCATAGTTGACGAGACGAGGAAGATTTCGCAAACGATGGTCACCCAACCTGTAGCAACGCAAGCCACCCAAGTATCGAGTGCACCTACGCCAGTATGTCCAAAGTGCGGAACACCATTAACCTACGTTCAGCAATATCAGAGATGGTACTGCCCTACTTGCAGGGAATATCAGTAGAATCAACCTTCATTTTTTTCTCCAGTCGTCTCGCAAAACATTTAGCATCCTCAATCTCTTTTATACCAGGCTTTCCCTTGTTTATACCGTTGAACGGTTTAACCCAGAAAGGATACGTGTCCCAACCTCTGCAGTTAAAATCGCCTATGACTCTAAATCCCTTTGCAAGCAATTTATTCCGTAAAGGCTTGTCGAAATCGTGTATCAACCATATTTTTCTCAACCCGCTTGTTGAAAATATGAAAGCCATCTTACCATTTTGATAGGGCAATTTATCTATGAGATGGAATAGACTTGAATGATGCTTTCCAAAATATATTCCTGAGCCGAATCCGATTAAATCGTATCCTGAAATAACCTCCGAATCCACTTCTGCTGTCTTAGCGAGATCGGCTTTAAGAACTTCCCCAATGGCCCTAGCTATCCTCTCAGTATTACCATGATGTATAGAAACATAGATTATTAGCGTCTTCATTTCTCTGAAGGCGTTTTTAGCATATTAAGGGACGAATTGCTCTAGGAATTTCCTCGCCACCAGGAGCCCCTCCTCATAGTCGAAGAAAGGATCCTCGTGCTCTATGCTCAAAGCATAGTCATACTTATGCTTTCTTAAGACGGTTATGAAGCTAGGCCAGTCGAGTTCACCGAAGCCAGGCAGCCTATGAGGACACCATCCCTCGCTTCTAATCCCGGTTTCAGCAACTTTGTCCCAGAGTATTCTAGCATCTTTAACATGAGTATGATATATCCTGTCTCCAAACTCATCAGCAGCCTTAATTACGTCTATCATCTGGCATATTAGATGGCTTGGATCGAATTCTAAGCCTAGGTTTCTGGAAGGGAATGCTTCAAAAATCCTTCTCCATATGTCTGGTCTGTAAGCAATATTTCCAGGACAGTTTTCAATAGCTATCTTAATACCCCTGTCTTCAGCTAGGTTAACTATCTCCGGCCATACTTTATTCATTTCCCTGATGTTGTCTTCTACACTACCGGGATAAAGACCGATCCAACCAGTTACGACTGGGATCTCGATCTTGTAAGCTACCTCGACAATCTTTTTGAAGAATTCTTTAGAAGCCCTCCTCTTCTCTTCAACAGGGTCTAGGAGATTACCGTAGAAGCCTATTGCGGATATGATTGTTTTCGAAGAGTTAAGCACATTTTTAACTATACTGGGATTAGAAACTATTTCCTCTACGTTGAAAAAACTGTTCCCAGGGCCCGTGGCTATTGAGATAGATTTAAAGCCATTTGCCTCAGCCCATTCAAGTGTCTTTTCTAAGTCACCTAGCTGTCCGCCGGTTAGGAAACCTATGAACATTGCTCATCGAAAAATGCTGGTTTAGAAAGAATATAAGCATTTGTCAAGCATGTTAAAACCGGAAACCTTTTTCTTCCAGTATCCCTTTTTTCCCTATGTGAGTAAAAACAAACAAGAATTGAGAGAAGAGATGTGGAGAAGAATGGGTGAGCTTAAAATAGCTCGTTTCCCAGGGGCATTTGGGAGGATTCCTAATTTCATAGGTGCTGAAAAAGCGGCTTCCATGCTCACGCAACTTAAAGAATGGAAAACGGCTCAAGTGATTAAGGTGAATCCTGATTCGCCGCAAGCACCAGTTAGAAAGCTTGCATTAATGAGTAATATGATCCTCATAATGCCTACTCCAAGGCTTAGAAACGGCTTTCTATTGTTAGAGCCTTCACGAATAGACAGGAAAGAATATGCTTCTGCATCAACTATCACGGGGGCCTTCCTCTATGGTAGGGAAGTTAAGCCAGAGGATTTACCTAGGATCGACCTAGTGGTTGCGGGAAGCGTTGTTGTAAATGAACAAGGCGAGAGAATAGGGAAAGGTGGAGGATACTCTGAGTTAGAGTGGACAATAGCAAGAGAATTTAAAAAAGTCGATGAGGATACTCCAATAGTCACTACAATACACGATATCCAACTGATTAAGGATGTTTTTGAAATAGCACCATATGATCTACCTATGGATTATATTGTAACGCCTTCTAGGGTTTTAAGCATAATAAGAAAGAGAGAGAAGCCTAAGGGGATATATTGGGGGTTGATCTCTCCTGAGAAAATCGATGAAATCCCCATTCTACGAGAAATGCATAGTCAGAGAAAGACGGAATGAATGCCAGTTTAAAGAATCTTAATTCTAAAATTAGGAAATTTATGAGTGATAATACATGGCTTGCTACAACATTTCCCAAACGAGAATATTTTAAGTTAAGATGTAAAAAACTTAATAAATACATTCAAAGCAGAAGAAGCAAATGCACTATGGTTATTTTGATGATGAGGCACAGGAGTACGTTATAACAAGGCCAGATACTCCAACACCTTGGATAAACTATCTAGGTCAAGAAGACTATTTCGCAATGATATCTAACACTGCCGGAGGATACAGTTTTTACAAGGATGCACGTTATAGGCGTATTACTCGCTATCGTTATAATTCTGTCCCAGCAGACCAGCCTGGGAGATACATCTATATTCGAAATGCAGAAACAGGAGAGTATTGGTCTCCCACATGGCAACCGGTTAAACGCTCTCTAGACAGTTACGAGTGTCGCCATGGCCTTGGATACACTCGCATAAGCTCCTCATACCGTGGGATTAAAGCCCAGGTAATATATTTCGTACCCTTAGGACAAAACCTAGAAGTTTGGCGCTTAAAAATAAGTAACAACAATAGTAAGCCTGTAGAGCTCCAACTCTTCTCCTATGTAGAGTTCTGCCTATGGGATGCTTTGGACGATATGACGAATTTCCAGAGAAACCTTAGCACCGGCGAGGTTGAGGTCGAGGGCAGTGTTATCTACCATAAGACAGGGTATAGAGAGCGCCGGAACCATTTTGCATTCTTCGCCTGTTCAGAGCCTTTAACAGGCTTCGATACTTCAAGAGAAGCTTTCATTGGACCATATAGGGGGCTTGAGAACCCGGTTGCTGTTGAAGAGGGAAACTCTAGAAACTCTATTGCCCATGGGTGGGCGGTTATAGGATCTCATTATGTAAGAATCAAGCTTGCCCCAGGAGAGTCTCGTGAGATAGTCTTTCTACTAGGGTATGCGGAGAATCCTCAGGAGGAGAAATTCATTGCACCTAATGTTATAAACAAGACTCGCGTGAAGAGAATAATTGAACGATACGCGAATCCTACTAAGCTGGATGACTCTTTTCAAGAGCTGCGTAATCACTGGGAAAAGTTGCTTTCAAAATATCGTGTGGAAACTCCCGATAAGGATGTTAACAGGATGGTTAATATATGGAACCAGTATCAGTGTATGGCAACTTTCAACCTCTCCCGTAGCGCTTCACTCTATGAATCAGGTATAGGAAGGGGAATGGGTTTCAGAGATTCCAATCAAGATATCTTGGGATTCGTACACATGATACCAGATAGGGCTCGCGAGCGCATACTCGACTTGGCTGCGACACAATTACTTGATGGAGGAGCATATCATCAATACCAGCCTCTTACTAAAAGAGGCAATAAGGAGATAGGAAGCGGGTTCAACGACGATCCGCTGTGGCTTGTTCTCTCCGTTGCAGCCTACATAAAGGAGACTGGCGATTTCACCATTTTGGATGAGAAAGTAGTTTACGAGAATACTCCCGGAACTGAGCAACCCCTATATGAGCATCTGACAAGAGCCTTGAAGTACACTATGGACAGACTTGGGCCACATGGCTTACCGCTGATAGGCCATGCCGATTGGAATGATTGTCTAAACCTCAATTGTATGTCGACAATACCAGAGGAATCTTTCCAAACGGCCCCAGATAGAACTGATGGTAAAACAGCCGAATCCGTTTTCATCGGAGGGCTATTCGTACTCGCTGCTAAAGAAATGGCCAGTATAGCTGAACGTATCGGACGTAAGGAGGATGCTGAGAAGTATCGAAGACTCGCCGATGAAATGACTGAAAAAGTCTTGAAATATGGTTGGGATGAGGAATGGTTCCTGAGGGCATATGATGCTTTTGGTGCTAAAGTTGGTTCTAAGGAGTGTGAAGAAGGTCGCATCTACATAGAGCCCCAAGGCATTTGCATAATGGCAGGGATAGGGTTAGAAGATGGTAGAGCTATTAAAGCTCTTGATTCAGTAAGGAAATACCTCGCCACTCCACATGGTATAGTTC
>JAWBXT010000051.1:0-9178 GCA_038867695.1 Thermoproteota archaeon | reverse complement strand
AGACCTGGTCGACATGTGGGTTACTTTTAACGAGCCGAATGTTGTAGCGATGAGCTACCTCACAAATCTAGGAGGCTTTCCACCGGGTGTTGAGATGAACATGGTGAATGCTTTCAAAGCTTTTACACGTGTTTCCCTGAATATGAGTATTGCTCACGCCAGAGCTTTCGAAGCCATTAAAAAATTCGATAATCAACGGGCTGACGCTGATAGCTCTGAACCTGCTTCAGTGGGAGTTATTCAAAACGTTATTCCAGTAATGCCGTATGATTCTTCTGGGGAGGCTGATATCAAAGCATCCCAATTCGTAGAGAATATGCATAGCAAGTTTTTCATAGAGGCAGTTGCATCAGGCTGGTTTGACGCAAACCTGAATGGAGTCAAAGATGGTGGTGAAGTTAAGACCTACTTGGGTAACAAGTTGGACTGGCTGGGCTTAAACTATTATACTCGAATGGTTACCAGTGGGAAGAAATCGTTCTTAGCTAGGGTTTTCATGGGTATTCAGGCTATTCCGAGCATAATGGAAGGGTATGGCTTCGCATGTAAGGCTAACGATTTCTCTAAGGATAATAGGCCGACATCCGATTATGGTTGGGAGCTATATCCAGAAGGACTTGAGAGGGTTCTCGTTGAAATGTCCAAGTACGCTAAACCAATCTACGTGACTGAGAATGGGATTGCTGATTCCGAGGATAGGCTCAGACCAAGATACATAGTCGAGCATCTTAAAGTATTAGAAAACCTGATAGGAGAGAAACGTGTCGATGTCAGAGGGTATTTCCACTGGGCTTTAACCGATAACTATGAATGGGCGAAGGGTTTCAGTATGAAATTCGGTCTTTACAGCGTTGATTTAGAATCTAAGAAAAGGCTTCCGAGGAATAGCGTGGAGATTTTACGAAGGATAATTGAAAACGGTACTGTGGAAACGTAACTCTAACTCGGTAATCGTTCTATCTAAGAATATTCTTTATAAATACTGAATACTGAAGGTTTATATTATTAAACAACCTATTAAAATGATCAACCCATTAGGGGATGAAAGAGGATCGCTAAGAAGATATCCTAAGGAGCTTCTTTCCGGTGAGTATCATGCTAATGCTAAAATGATTGAGGTCTCTCTCAAAGTTAAAAATGCTTCTATTGTAATGAGAAATGTATTGGGTGTTTTTGCTGAAAAAGGAATAAAGCCTCCTTCGGGTTTTATCACCCAGATTGAGGAAAACCTTTTCCAAATAGGGCTTTTCCTAGACATTTCTAATCTAAAGGGTGAAGTAGCTGAAACTCTTCAGCTACTTCAGCTTCTCAAGCTTCTTCAGAGGATATCTAGCAGGAATATTTAGTCAATTGTTTAACAAGGAGGTTTCAGTAACAGAAGTTGAATGTATTGCAAAAGGAGACCCTGCATGTAAATATGTCATCGAAGTGAAGAGTTAATAAGAACCCTTCTAATATTCTTTTTTAGAATTGATTTACATCATTCAAAAGCACGAAGCCACTCACTTGCATTATGATTTAAGGCTTGAAATGGACGGTGTATTGAAGAGCTGGGCTATTCCCAAGAAACCTGAAAACAGGCCCGGAGTCAGGAGGCTAGCAATACAGGTTGAGGATCATCCTCTCGAATATGCTGACTTTGAAGGAGTTATTCCAGAAGGTTACTATGGTGCTGGGAGGGTTGAGAAGTGGGATTTCGGAGACTACGAACTCATTAAGAAGACGGAAAATGGCTTCGAAGTGGAGATACATGGTAAACGATTAAAGGGGTGTTTCGTATTGATAAAGTTCAGGAAAGCGGGTGAGAAAACATGGTTGTTTTTCAAAAAGAAATAATAGCCCTTTAAAATTCTGACAAAATCATATAAATCTGCTTTTAGAAAAAGTCCTTAGGGTGAGTAGGATGGGGAAAGTAAAGATAATAGGGGAGAGTTTGAAGAATATTCCTTGGCAGGATAAGCCTGAAGGCTATGAGGGCGTTATATGGAGGTACGATAAAAATCCTCTAACAAAGTGGAATCCTACTAAAAGCATTGCTAGAGTATTCAATAGTGCTGTAGTGCCTTTCAAGGGCAAGTTTGTGGGAGTCTTCAGGGCTGACCATAAGGATGGGAAAGCTAGGCTTCATGTAGGTTGGAGCGACGACGGCATATCTTGGGATATTGAAGATGAAGTGATAACTTGGAAGGATACTGAGGGAAGAATATACCAGCCCAACTACGCCTATGACCCTCGAGTTGTCAAGATAGAAGACACTTACTACATAACTTGGTGCACAGACTTTTATGGTCCATCTATAGGAGTGGGCATGACTAAGGATTTTAAAGAGTTCATAAGGCTTGAAAACGCTTTTCTCCCTTTCAATAGGAATGGTGTTCTCTTTCCGAGAAAAATAAACGGGAAATACGTCATGCTCTCAAGGCCCAGTGACGCTGGGCACACGCCATTCGGAGATATTTTTCTAAGTGAGAGCCCGGACATGATTCATTGGGGTAGGCACAGGAGGGTTATGAGCAGGGGGGGCTCAGGCTGGTGGCAGGGCCTCAAAATAGGAGCAGGCCCCGTGCCTATTGAAACAACTGAAGGATGGCTTCTATTCTACCATGGAGTAGTCCTAACCTGCAATGGCTACGTATACAGTTGTGGTGCAGCAATACTTGATTTAAACACTCCTTCTAAAGTACTTTACAGGTGTAAGAATTACCTTCTGACTCCTGAGAAGGAGTATGAAGTATGCGGTTTCGTGCCAAACGTTGTGTTCCCCTGTGCAGCTCTTACGGATGCTGACACGGGAAGGATAGCAATATACTACGGCTCTGCAGACACATATGTTTCACTAGCTTTTGCATACGTTGACGAGGTAGTGGACTATGTTAAGGAAAATGCGGAACCGTTTTCTGAAGGAGAAGGAAGATAATAACTAGCATCTATGTATAAGAAAACGAGTTTAACAAAGGCTTAAACTATACCTTGGCATGGGCTATGCATCTGTTATCTCTCCCTTCAGCGTGTTAACAGTCTTCTCTACCGTTGCTACTCCGGAATCGACGTGTTCAAGGGCTCCCTCTATCTCGGCAACCATGCTTCTACGAATCTGCACGTTATACTTTATGCTTCATTATTTTATGTATCGCCTTACTTTGCTTGCTAATATTGTACTGATAGGGAAGCATAGAGGTGTCAGCATGGATGAGCTTAGATTTAACCTTCTTCATATTTTTAACCCCTTTCTGTTAAATACTGTAATAATACGGATTGAAATTAACATTCTTCAGATAAAATCAATAAATAATCGATGGAGGATCCTGTTATAAAAACCTGTTAAAAGGGAGTTTTTGATACTCTACACTCCGTCTAAAAATCTTAAATATTCTCTTTAGACAAAATAATTCAAGGGAAGCCTTAGATGACTCTCCCCTATGACTCCCGTCTGGGGTATCGTTTGCCAAGATTTGAGCTTGCTGCAGAAGCTAGTCCGGCCTCTGTACAGGATTTGGCTTATTCAGAAAACGTTTTGAACAGCTTTATAGACGTTGAACACACTAAACTACTGGCTCCTCCCTTATGTATTCTTAACGTCTTCGGCAGTTTTATTACTACTCAAACCCTCCCCGGAGCGGTGGTTCAAGTCATACCAGTTGATGATGTTACAGTAACGCTAAGCGGTAGGCCCATAGATCTTTTAACTGTTTACTCTTGTAGTATCCATGAGGCCACCCACATGTATCAGATAAGCCATCTCGAAGTAATGGGTAAATATGCAAGTGCAGAAGTATTGATTCATACTATTAAATCGTTAATAAAGACTGCTTCAGGGAAGACTATAAGCTACCTAGACTTTTTTAAGTCTGCTCGAGATTTAACCTTTGGAAGTGCGGAGTTTAAGAAATTGATCAACGAGATAAGGGAAATTTTCCCCTTCTTTCCGCTTAAAATAGATAAAGATATTCTAATTCTTTTAGAGGCTTTCCCCCTTTTAGTTCAAATGAGGGTAATTGAATTTCCTGAAGTTAGTATACTCAAAGAATTTGTAGCAGATAGTATTAGAGGAGAAATGAATGGAAGATTAATTAGAATGATAAATAAGGATTCTGCTAAATCTCTTTATTTGGAAGCATTAGGATTAGTATCCGGTCTCCACGAAATGTTGCCAAAGTCATACGTAACTATGTTAATTTACTCAAATTACCTAACGGGTTTAGGAGCCCAAGGTCTTCTTAAAATGGCTTATGCACTTGTTAAAGATGAAAGAAAGGTAAAGATATTGGCTGGCGTTGAGAGTGAGGTTGAAAGCGGCGGTGACATGTTAAATCTTGCTTTTGAGCAGGACCTTTTTAGTCTTGAAGATTTTGTTAAACATAAGGAGAGTCTTTTAAATATTATTAGTGAGGCTTTAGGAATATGTAGTAGTGGCGGAGGATTTAAAAGGCTTAATTATATTAAGCAAAAGATAGATTCTGTCAAAACACCTTCAGAACTTCGTTATTTAGCATCGGATTTTTCTTTAAACGTGTTTAGCCAACGTCTTGATCCTCGTCACCCTTCAACATATTACTTTCATGCAAATGGTCCTTCATATGATAAGGATGGGGTACTTCTTTTTACATCATTCTTCGCAGATTTAGTAATTACGGTTAATGTTATTAGAGCTTTGATCGATGCCTTTGAAAGTGGAAAGGATATTAGAAGTGCGATAAGTAGTGCTATACGATGTCCGCTTAAAAGAGCTCCTCAAATGAAATGTGCTTCGAGTGTAGAATGTGAGCATGAGAAGACCTGGCTTGAAATTATTTAAGATAATGAAAATCTTATTTAACCACGAGTACAGATCCCTTAAACTGCTTTAAGATTTTGATTGCAACGCTTCCGAGAATCCCACCAGATTTTCCAAGTCCTTCTCCTCCAATAACAATGAGGTCATATCCTCCTTCCTCTGCTTCTTCAACTATTATTGAAGCTGGATCGCCAACTCTATTAAGAAGCCTCACTTTAACGCCCATCTCTTCTGCAATTAGCCTCGCCTCTTCAAGTATTTCATCTTTCTCTCTAATTATATTCATTCTAGTGGAATTTGGAAGAATCACGATTTTAGGGGAAGATTCTACACAGGGCTCTATAATTGTTTTTAAGGACGTTTCAGAAACATGAATAACTGTTATTTCCGTATCTAGAGACTGGAGCTTCAGCCTTAAGGCCGTTTCCAAAGCTTTTCTTGATTTAGGTGAACCGTCGATCGCAACCAGAATTCTCTTGAACATCATTTTTCCCCTTTTGGAAAAGTTAATAAACATTAATTAAAACTTTTAATAATAGTAATGAAATAGCTTATCTCTTCTATTTGATCGGGATTTCCAATTACTAAGTAGTTTAAACCATCTTTCAAAATCTCATCTGACCCTGTCCACTCTCCACCGGTTAGCAAATAATGCTGAGCCTCGTTATTTTCATAGTAAAGTGTTAGAAGGACTGGCTTGTCCACGGGTTCCCAAGTGATAATTATCTTTATCTCGGACTTTGAATGTGGATAAAAGCCTCCGTAAAGATGTCCTGTTAAAGGTTCTAGCGATCCTGAAAAAGCCTCGTTAGACCCAACCTCATACGGAGTCTCAACATTTTCAAATGAGAGTGTGAAGCGTGAACTTGAGCTTGAAGCTTCTTCACTTTCCACTCTTAAATGAATTTTTAAATCAATAATATGAGCTCTTTGAACGATTCTATCTCTGTTTATTTCAGTATTCTTCAAAAGCAGAGCATTACAAATTTTAAGATTCCATGTTTTAATGTTTATAGTTTTATCTTGAATCTTAATAAATCTGGGAAGCTTAAGCGGGAACGAGTCTTCTCTAATTTTGCTGCCTGATTCGGAAATTATGTAAGGGTTAATTATACTACCATAGGGGTTTTTGACAATAACAAATTCAGGAGTTAACGTTAGTTGAAACTCGGTAATCCCTAAGCTTTCTGAAACAAAATTAAACCAAAATGATTTAAACAGTATTAAAAATATGGAAGTCATTACTACCGTAGAGAATATCGCTAAGAGTAATCTATTCTCATCTATTTTTATTGCTATTTCCATTTGCCTGAGATGTGATCGAAAATCTTTTTATTAAATATTCTTTTACAAAATAATTTGGAATTATTTCAAAATATGGCGAGGTTGGACAAATTGTCTAATCAAGAAAAATGCTGTCCTATTCCATTAGCAAATTACTTTTTTAAAATGTTTAATAATGTTCAGAAAAGTTCAATCAATAGGTTTTTCATTTTAATTATTGAGGAGTATTACGCCTGCATAGAGATTAATTTTTAAAAATGGGATTAAAGAACTATTATTGCATATTCGCTTATCTAAAAACCCTCTTTCCAATTTAAAATAATTATGTTAAAAACCTCCTTTTTTGGCAGCAAAAATATACAAAAATATTTACAAGAAGACTCGGTAAATGCTAACTGAGGAAGGAGAGCATTTATGATGATAGATTATATAACGAAATGGTTATAAGCTTACAAATGTCATCTATAAAAACCTAATGAGGCTTAACCCCTCTTGGGTTATTCTTATGATCGTCTCAGGTGTACTTCTAACGGTTACAATATTGACTCCTCGCATTTTCGAATTGAGGATTGAAGAGAGCGGAAGCCCTAAGGTGTATCCAATACCAAATATTTACACTTTCAACGACATAATAGTCGTATGTCTTCTTTCAATAACCTTTGGTTATTCCATGTTCAGAGCCATAACCATCGAAGAAAAGCATCCTCTCTTGAGACGCTTAGGGATCTCAGAATTACTAAGACTCCTTAAACCGGATGAGATTAAAATCTATGAAACTATAAGGAACAGTGGTGTAATCCTTCAATCAGAGCTTATTGAGAAAACGGGTTTTTCGACGACGAAGGTTAGTCAAGCTCTAAGCTTGTTAGAAGCATACGGTTTAATTGAAAAGAAGAAGAAAGGTAGAGAAAACGTGTTGCGGGTTGTTAGGGAAAAGTCCTGATGCTTTATGTTCTTTGTATAACTAAAGAATCATCGTTATATCCCTATATGATAGAAAGTTTTAATAACTGTATTATGCCAGCGGCTCCAATGTTCCTAAGTCTAGAGATAACTCCTCCTAAAAAAGACGTCGAGAAAGCGATGAATATCGTTAAGCAGGTGGGAGATGTTGTTGATGCGGTAAACATTACTGATACTCCATTCGGACAACCTAGAATACCTGGGTTCATTTTTGCCATAATACTTAGAGAAAGACTTGGAATTGAACCCATAGTACATTATAAGACTGTTAACATGAATTTAACGAATTTAAAAAGCGTGCTATATGGATGTGCTGCTGCAGGCGTTAAAAAATTTCTCTTCATGCGTGGAGACAATCCTATTGAAGGATCATCCATATCAGACATATCTCCAGAAGAGCTCTCTATATGGGCTAAGAAAGAGCTGAATGTTGAAACGGGGCTTGCAGTAAGCTGGCCCATCTCTATAGATAAGCTTGTCTCTAAGCTCTCAGCAAAACCCGACTATGTTTTTACACAAATATTTCTAAGTATTGAAGATGCAGAAAGATTTCGCAGTATATTTGACGAAGCTGCTAAGAGAGTAGAATGGTTTCCCCCAGTGTACTGTACTCATCTCGTTTTTTGCGAAGAAAACTTAGCAACCCTTAAAGAAGTGGCTAGGCTAATGGGTTTCGAAGCACCAAGTTTTAAACTGGATATCGAGACGAATGTAAACTTTATCGCCGAATTAGAAAGATTTTTTGAAGGATTTATGATATCGTCTCCAGGAGGATATAATCATGCTATTCAGCTGATAAAAACTCTAAGGGGGCTCTGAGTTGGTGGTGTAATATGATTGTTGAAGCAGCATTAGTGGGAAGCTTTCCTCGACCATTTAACTTGGGTAGATTAATGAGTAGGTATAGAGACGGTAAGCTAGACTCAGAAACTTATGAGAAAAAACTTGAATCAGAATTAATAAAGGTTCTTACAAGAATAGCTGATTCAAAAGTTTCCTTAGTTCCTTTTAATATGTTTCTTTGGGACGATATTTTCGAACCCTTTGCGAGCTCTTTTGAAGGGATTGAGAGGGGAGGTCTCTATAGGTTTCTGGATAATAATTTTTACTACAGGATTCCAGTTATAAAGGGAAAAGTTAAACATAGAGATGCCACGTTAACTACTCTAAAGACTGTTAAAAAAATCATAGAGAAGAATAGGATACGAGTTAGAATTAAAGCAGTTATCCCGGGTCCATATACTTTTATAAAAATGTGTGAAAACAAGTATTATGGTTCCGAGGAAGAGCTTATAATTGACATTGCTGAAGCACTTGGTAAAGAAGCTCAGAAGCTCAAGGAGTTTGGCATAAGCTTCATAGAGATTCATGAACCACTACTCGTCTCCGAGAAAGTTGATATGGGACTTTTTGAAAAAGCATATGGAAGAATAGTGTCGAAAATATCTAAGGGACTATGGATCCAGACTTACTTTGGTCCGGTAAGCAATCTACTCGAAGAATTGTCAAGGTTAAAGCTAGATGTTATTGGAGTAGACGTTGTAGAAGCACCCGAACAGCTTGAAAAAGTTCTAAGCTTTGGAGTTGAATGGGGGATCGGATTGGGTGCAGTCGACTCTAGAAGTACAAAGATTGAAACAGTTAAACAGTTGAGAATGTTAATTGAGAAAGTTAGTGAGAAATTTAATAAAATCTATATAACACCTAACGCGATGATGGATTTTATTCCCGTTTCAATAGCATATTTGAAGATTAAGAGAATGGGGCTAGCTGTGGGAGGTTTTAAAAATGGGTGAAATTAGGCTACCTGTCTTACCGACTACAGTTATTGGAAGCTATCCGAGGCCCACCTGGCTCAGGAGGATGATAAGGCTATGGAAATCGGGGAAGATTGGAGACGAGCATATGAGAGAGGCCTTTGACGATGCTGTAGTAAGCGTCGTGAGGGATCAAGAGAGTGCTGGCGTAGATGTTCCAAGCGACGGTGAGCAGAGACGAGATGAAATGGTAGAGTATTTTGCCGAGAGAATAGGAGGTTTTAAATTCTACGACCCAATAAGGATATGGGGCAATGCTTATTTCAAGAAACCCGCCGTATATGCACCTCTGGAATACAAGGGCAGCATTACTGTAAACGAGTACTTGTTTTTGAGATCT
>JAWBXT010000050.1:0-9538 GCA_038867695.1 Thermoproteota archaeon | reverse complement strand
CAGATGCGATGCAATATGAACTTAAATCTATTTTCTTAAAGGCTTTTTAGAAAAATGGCAAAGGTTATTAATCTCTTTGTGGGATCATATTGGGAATAAAAAACTCATCATGCCGAAGAAATCTGATTAAAACTTATATATTGTTCGGTAAGTTGCTAAAGGATATGAGGATTGGAAATGCTTTTAGCTTAGTTATATTCACTATTACCTTATGTATTATTATTGATAGCTTCATCGTTTCACCTCATATTCTCAAGAAAGATCTTTCTAGTAGTAGAAAAACATCAATACCTAAGTCTCAAACAAACTTAAACGGTAAAAAAATGTTTAGAGGTATCAATATTGGAAATGCTTTAGAAGCTCCCAGTGAAGGAGCCTGGGGGGTTTACATAAGAGACGAATATTTCAGCATAATAAAGAGCGCTGGTTTTGATACAGTGAGAATACCGATAAGGTGGTCAGCATATGCAAAGCGGACGCAACCCTATACGATTGCTGGAAGCTTCTTTAAAAGAATAGACCATGTTGTCAATAAGTCTCTTGAACAAGGCCTCATCACTATAATAAACATGCATAATTATGACGAGATTATGCAGAGTCCTTCTAGTCATAAAGAGCGTTTTCTAGAAATGTGGAGGCAGATAGCTGAACGCTATAAGGATTATCCTGAGGATCTCTATTTTGAATTGCTTAATGAACCTCATGGAGAACTAACCGACAGCGTGTGGAGCCAAATAGTTAAAGAAACCATTGCCGTTATAAGAAAGACGAATCCCACCAGAAAGATAATAATCGGTCCTGCTAACTGGAATAGTGCCTATAACCTTGGGATGCTGGAAGTCCCTGACGATCCGAACATCATAGTTACTTTTCACTTTTACACTCCGTTCGAATTCACTCATCAAGGAGCCGAATGGGTTAGTCCAAGTCCTCCAGTAGGCAGGAAGTGGACTGGTACTGAAGCCGAGAAAAGCCAGATAAGGAGAGAACTAGATATTGCTTACGAGTGGTCTAAACGCCATGGCAATATCACGCTTTTAATGGGTGAATTTGGAGCATACAGTAAAGCAGACATGGAGTCGAGAGTGAAATGGACCTATTTCGTAGCCAGGGAGGCGGAGAAGAGAGGCATAGCCTGGTGCTACTGGGAGTTTTGCTCCAGCTTTGGAGCTTATGATCCTGTCGGAAAAAAGTGGAGAGAAGAGCTTTTGAACGCTTTGATACCTGGGGCGGGAGGCAAGTTCTATGTTTCGATAGAAACAGATTGTGGAAGCTTTACTGGAGAAGGATGGTATGACAAAGGGTCCTATGCAACAATAAGGTTTGAAGAGGTGCAGATAGGATTTCCAATAGCATGCGTCTTAGATCATTTCGAGGGATTAAAAGCAGAAGACAGGATTGTGGACGATAAGACTATTGAAGTCTATGTTGACGAAAACAGAATCATAAGAGTAGTCTGGAGAAAAGACTATACTCCACTTATTCTGATTGTTACCTTAGTTTGCATCCTTGCATGTGCAGCAATAATCTTTTATAGGAAAAGGGTAAAGACAAGCGGAAAACAAATTTAAGATCGAATACGAGTATCACTAAGCTGTGTGCAAAAAGTTATTAATGACCGTGGCACGAAAACTGTAGATGGAAATTGAAGGTTAAAATCTTAGCAACATTATTTATTTTATTAACCATAATAACATTGACGTCCTACTTCATAAGCAAACAGTCAAAGGAGGAAGTTAAAGAGAAGCCTGAAGAAGTTGCTGAGGAAGTTAAGCGAAATCCTATCAGAATAATATCTTTTTCACAGAGCGCAAGGGAAATAACTCTTTATTCAAAGTTTGAAATCACCCTCCAAGTTGAAGCCAATTTTACTAACCCGTTTGATCCTAGCGAAATTGATATTTTTGCTATTTTCCAATCAGAATCTGGTTTAAAATACTACGTACCAGCTTTCTACTATCAGGAGTACAATAGGACTAGAAGGGGGAATAGAGAATTGTTAAGAGTCTTTGGAAAACCCGTATGGAAAATCAGATTCACGCCTTGCGAAACCGGTAAATATACATTTAAAGTGAGTAGTAGAAATCCGGGGAATATCAATAATGTGACCGGCGAGTTTAATGTTATCCCCTCAACCAACGGTGGCTTTGTCAGAGTTTGTGAAGAAGACAGGAGATTCTTCAAACTGGATAATGGTCAACCGATTTTCTTTACAGGGATAAACCTTGGGTGGTATACTGGGGAGAATGGAACGTATGATTATGAAAGATGGTTTAAGAAAATGAATGAAAATGGTATAAACCTAGCTAGAATATGGATGGCTTCTTGGAGCTTTGCCATAGAATGGGAGAAGCTGGGATATTATGATCTTAAGAAAGCTTGGATGCTTGACTGGATTCTTAACGAGGCCGAGAAGAACAACATATATATCATATTATGCTTGATAAACCACGGTCAATTCAGTGCAAAAGTAAATCCTGAATGGCCATATAATCCCTATAATTCTAAACGAGGAGGCCCGCTTGATCATCCTTCACAGTTCTTCACAAATGAAGAAGCTGAAAGACTATTCTTGAACAGGCTTAGGTATATCGTGGCGAGGTGGGGTTACAGTACCCACATATTAGCATGGGAGCTCTGGAACGAGGTTGATTTAACGGACGATTATAATCCGATTTTGGTTAGGGAGTGGCACGATAAGATAGGCAAGTGGCTTAAACAGAATGACCCTTATAAACACTTAGTGTCGACCAGTTTTGCAAATCCCAATGCAGATCCAATCATGTGGAACTTACAAGTGATTGACTTTTCGCAGATTCACATATACACCTCCATTGACTTCACGATCATGTTTCCAAAATATATTAGAGAATGGTATAATAGATATAATAAGCCGGTTATAATAGGAGAATTCTCAATCGATGCAGGGGGTCCACCTTACATGGCAGATCCAAGCGGGTTAAATATACACGACGGCATCTGGTCTACGGCGTTAGCTGGATCAGCAGCCACAGGAATGTCTTGGTGGTGGGATAATTACATTGAGCCAAGAAACCTATTCTCCGTCTTTAAACCACTCTCCGAATTCACTAAGATATGTGGATTTCCGCTGATATTTCCCAGAGATTGGAATGTTAAAGCAGAGTCTGAAATCAGAATTAAAACCATGGCACTTGGAAACCAAAATATGGTGGTGGGCTGGATAAAGGACTCTAACAATACTTGGCTAAACGTTAAAAACGGATACCAGGCTCCGATTGTCAAAAATCTCCAATTAACGGTGTATGAACTTGCCCCGGGAAAGTACCAAGTAGTCTGGTTCAACACTTACTCCGGAATTATTATCTCAACCCAAAACGTTTACGTTGCTAACGATTCTCTGACTGTTAATGGACCCGAATTCGCTGGAGACGTAGCTTTTATAGTTAGGAGAACTTCTGATTAGATTTATTTGAAGTAAATTATTCGATTTTAAAAGCCCTGTAAGAGTAGGGCTGTAAATATACTGGAAATACTGTCTCGCCTTCTCTTCCAAAGCCGTTGAGTACTTCTTTCATCCTAAAGCTGCCGAATCCATAGATTGAAGTGAGCTCACGCATTTTAAAGTCCTTGCCCTTAACAACAACCCTGACTTCACAAGCATGCGGGAGAAAAGAATGAAGGATTAACACGTCATTATCATAGAGGAAAATACAGACTCTGCTTGGTCCCTCTAAGTAAGCTTTAACATTCTTAGAGAAAACTTTTCTAATACTGTTTAAAACTTCCGGTGGAAGATGATATAAGTCATTAAAGTTATCGGGTATCGTAAGTATGTAGATAACCCCCTTACCATAGTTCATGCTCATCAGCAACGGGTACCCGTTCCCCTTGCTCAGACACGTGACAAGCTCCCATACATCATTAGTCGGATATTTGAAGTGTGGGATAACTATCTCCACGTCTGAATGGTAGACATCTCCGAATACGAATAATCCCAGAGAGAAGTCTCTAGTAATTATTTTACCGCCAGTATGTATAACTTCTGCGAATTCTTTGATTATTTCATTCTGCATCGCTTCTACAAATCCCGATGTTATTATAACGTCTCCGCCATTGATAAGATGCTTCTTAATCCTATCAATTATCGCATTATCGAATTTGGCACATTCGGTTAGAAATACTGTTTCATTACTTTCAGGAAAAACAGGCGTCATTTCGATTGGGATACCGAGCATCCCGATATAGTTGTGGAGGAAATCTTCGCCAGAAGAGTTGAAAGGCTTGTAGCTTTTAACACCATAAGGCTGGCCGAGTTTTCCGATAAGAGAATCCATGTCTTCGAAGACTCTCCCAACTACTGGTGCAATCGTGCTAGCGGGCGTGCTCTCCCCGTTTTGCTTAAAAGGCTCTAAGAGGAGGCTGTAGCAAAAGAGCGTCACTTCCTTAGCTTTAGCGAAGAGCGTCAGCCTTATCTGCTCCGAAAACCTATCTAGATACCTTCTTGCCAAGGGGTCTACCCAACCGCCACCGTTCATCCCAGGCTTAACGTTCTCCAAAAACCTCATTATAGCATAACTCTGATATTCTTGCAGATGTTGATGGGTATACTCCGCATCTCTAGTCTCAGTCCCCGTGTAAATCATGTCGAAGAGTCGGGACTCGAAATCAAGACTGTAGCCGAGGAATTGGTAATGTTCATACCAGTTTGGATACTTTATTATCAGTTTAACCTTAGGGTTTGTTTTCTTAGCCGTTTTAACAATAATATTCTCAGCAATATCCTCCATGGCTCTTAAACGATATTCTGTCCAACTCTTATCACCCTTAGCTTTGATGCATGCTTCACATTTACAATTTGCGAAAAGCCAATCGTCAAAAATTATTTCATCGAACACCTCTGCAGTATATTTTACAACATCTTCGAGAAGCTTTCTATCCTCGGATTTAGAATAGCAAAGAGACCTAGCACCAGGCATGCTGGTAGCTATAGCTCCAGATGTCTCAATACCCTTATTGTTAAAGAAGAATTTAACCTTAAGCATTAGGTCCCTATCTACCAGATTTCCGGAACCAAATGTTTCAAGATAAACCTTGTCAAACCACATGTTTTTACTTAAAGCTTTAAAGCTTTCCTCTAACCAAGCAGAGTCAGCCATCTTGTTAACATCGTAAGACGTACAATAAATTGCCACTTTAAAATTCCTATACTTTTTCTCAGTATTCATGAAACGTGCCACAAACTAAATAATTATTTATATCTTATTCCAGAATGGAGATGACAAGAACTAGATATTATTAATTAGAGTTCAGTCACTAGCAGTAGTCAAGCTACTTGATCTCATTGTAATCCATGAGTTATGTATATGCCCATTTTATTCACATCGATCCAACTTATGTACAAGCCTTGCGGGAAAAACATCAGAGAGTGATTAAAATAGTTATTTCTTTTTTCTTTTCCTAAGCAATAATATACCTGCTACAGCAACTGCTAAGACTACAATAATTATTATAATTACGTAATTCACCGGCGATATTGTGAAACCCTCTCTCGATATTGGGTACAGAGTGACACTGGGTGTTACACTTACTGTTTGAACGCATGGTACTGGGACTCCGAAGCCGTTTATTCCTTGGTTAGGAGGAGTTAGGGGATAGTGCAATAGGAGGAGTACGAGATTCTTATTGGATCTTATTACGTGTGGCCCCGGAGTGTTTATTATGAACGGTTCGTCTGGTCTAACTGTAATCGGTATGTCGTCGATCAAAATACTGGCTTCCTCGCTAACGAATAAGTATGTATAAATAGTGGAGTTTGTCGGAAGCATGAATGGAGTATCCTCACCAGGCCTTATACTCATGTAGGTGAAACCCACACCCCAGTTTGCTAGACCATAACTTCTCCTAATGTTACCACTGTGAAGATACTGAACTACTATTGGATTATCGCTATCAAACATTATTGCTGCAACTCCCGGAGTATATTCTACAGCTGTCAGCTTAGCGCTAACGGGTTCTCCCACCCTAACATTAAGCACTGAAACAACCTTACGAGAAGACAAGTCCCAAATAGTAACCTTAGAATCTTCAGAGACAGCAGAGATTATGAAGAAGTTTTCTTCTTTTATATCGAATGTCTGAGACGTCCTCGTATAAAACCTTCGGCCTATAAAGCCTCCTTCAGCAGAAGGTATGAAGAAACTTCTTGAACCCCAGAGAGTAGGAGTGCCGGCTTGAATCATTATGTTTCCAGTAGAGACTATCCTGTAAGCAGTTAACGGTTTTAGCATAAGCTCTTTGAACGAATTAGCCTTTAGATCATAAGATTGTGTTTCACCCTTTTCATCAGTTAGAGTCACCTTAGCATCCTCGAGCGCAAATATCATATAACCGAAGCCCACGAGCCCTTGTGAAGCTTCTATCATAAACTCCCTACCCACATATGCACCCTCGACAGAAGTATAGAAGCCTAACACACCAGGAGACTCCGTAGCGTTGACTCCTGGGATCCCTCCTCGGGGCGGTGGGGATATTATAGTGACTGAAACTAAATTGTTTGAGATTATTTTGAACATCGTGCCATTGGGAAGCCTAACATAATTTTTCTGCATCCTGTTGAGCGTGGCCTCGGAAACCAGCTCTTTACTTGGCAGAGTGTAGACCCTAACGTAGGTATTGTCTTGCAGTGCAAGGATAGAAATGTAGCCGTGATCAGTTATAGAGTTCAATAATAACATCCAACCTTTTGATAAATCCGTCTCCTCAACTGGAACATATTGATAAGTCCTTTCTGGAATAACACCATAATAGACGTATTCAGCCTGAGGGGTTGGAAGTACTGTATAAACTGGAATTGTCAGAATTGTCAGGATGATAAGATATTCTGAACTCTTAAATAACATTCTCATGGGTCGGGAATATATAAAAAGGTTTTATTTATAAACTTTAAGGGGCTTAGATTTTTAAAAGCTGATTGTCTAAATTTTCATCGATTAGAGGAAGTCATATCTGAAAGGAGATAATGAATTTGAAGCTACATATTGTGATACGATCATCGAGGCTGTAAAGGCTAAAATGTTCGAGAGGCTTATGAAATTTAAGAAAAAAAGAAAAAGTGTTTCGTTATTGTCCGCAACCTGCTGTTTCTGATGGGGCAAGCTTCTCCGTAAGGCTTTTCTCTTCAGCCCTTAGAGCCTCGACTTCTGCCTCAAGCGTTTTAGCCTTACTCTCCAATTCTTTTATCTCTAACTGGGTTTTTAGATCCTCTATCCTTTTCAAAAGCTCCTCTTTCTCTCTCGTCAAAGCATTAATCTTCTCCTCAAGCTCAGCCTTCCTAGCTTTAAGTTCCATAAGCTCCCCCTCCAATATGTTAATTGTCTTAGCGACACTTTTTAACATTTCTATGTCCTCGAAAAGCCTTTTTCTCTCGTCTTCCAAGGCTTTAACCTTATCCTCTAGCAGAGCCCTCTCCTCCCCCGCCTGTGCGAGCTGGGCCTCTAGGCTCCTAATGGTTTTCATGGCGTCGGCAAAGCTTACTTTTTTAATTTCCAGCTTAACTTTAAACTTGGCATCGCATTTTTGACAATAGTATAGCCCTGTCGTCAGGACCGAGGCCTGTTTAGAAGCCTTGGGAACTATTACCGTTTTCCAAGTCTTAACCCGATCAACCCCTTCAGCTCCGCATTTAATGCACTTAATGCTCAATCCCGATATTTAAATGCTGAAAGCCATTGAAAAAGGTTTGTGTCACTTCCTCATAACCCGAAGAATCATAAAGGGCGGCGATATTTCACTCAGTAACCTAGACATTATTTAAAACGATGATCTTTCGGATATTTGAAAAATAGTTGGAAGAGCTATTGGAAAACCCATCTGCGACAATATTAAGTTAAATGGTTTGATAGAAAAGTATTTTAAACAGTTAAAAACTCCCGCAATCTCAAGGGACAAGGTGAGGAACATGGATTGCCAAGAGGAGGCGGAAGGTGTGCCCGATGAAACTAACCAACATTCTAATAACTGGTCATACCAGCGCCGTCCTGCTTTCAGCCGATCCTACGGTACACCGTTCTCCATCAACCAATACGCTGTATAAGACGAAGGTTTTTCGAGAGTTTATCGTTAATCTGAAACAGGCTTTAATGGCTTATGCCTTTAATATTTTTGGAATTGCCGCAGGCAGTGTCGTTGCTTATTTCCTCGGTGTTTTTCAAATGTTTCCATGGGCCTTCATTATCTATCCTCCAATCTTAAGTGCCAGAGGTGTCATAGGAGGATTATTCTGCGGACGTCTAAGTACTGGACTACACCTCGGTATTATTAAACCGAGTTTCCGGAAGAACACTAAGAGTTTCAACCTACTGTTTCACGCGATCGTCGCATTAACTTTTGAAACAAGTATGTTCATGGGCACGGTTGCTGCTATAATCTTCATCGGGTCTAAAGGAGCCTTTATCCCAGAATTGTTTTTCAACATTCTAGTAGTGATAATATCGACGATGGCTTTATCCCTGCTTGTCATCTCCCCACTTGCAATAGTAACCTCTTTCCTTTCTTTCAAACACGGTTTGGACCCTGACATCATATTGTACCCAGTGGAGTCAACAATATCGGATTTTATAATAACTTTACTCTACATCGGAGTATTGAATATCTTCTCCTTTGATAATTCAATTGGGAAATACTTGCTTCTTCTCATAAGCCTAGTATTGTTTTTTTCTACAACGTATCTCGTAATTAAGGATTTTAGAGAAGAGGAATTCGTTAAAACAATAAAAGAATCTCTACTTACGATGATCATAGTCTCCTTGATTATAAACGTAGCCGGATCTACATTCGGAAAAATAGCTGAAAAAGTTGAAGAGAGAAGAGAGATATACACGGTATACCCGGCTTTAATCGATACTATTGGTGATGTTGGAGCTGTTGTTGGCTCTACTGCAACTACAAAACTCGCTCTCGGCACCCTAAAGCCCTCATTTTCTTCAATAAAACACCATTACTTAGAGATTTCTAGTGTATGGGCCGCTTCGTTAATAATGTATTGTATTTACTCAGCGCTTTCTTTGATTATCCAAGGAGTTTTCACTATCACAAGTTTTCTCAGATTTACAATTCTGCTACTCTCTGCTAATTTTATAGCTGCATCAAGCATAATAATGATATCCTACACTATTGCAATAATTACTTATAAAAAGGGTTTTGACCCGGATAATTTTGAAATACCTATTGAAAGCTCTTTAGCCGACAGCATTACGTCTATAGCTCTACTCATTTCCCTGATTATAATAGGCTATTGAAGAATAAGATTTAAAATACTCCTTGCAATACTTATTTAGAGAGTTAAAAATAGAAATGCCCGAATTTGAGAAGGTAGAATATAAGCCGAAACCGGTTAGGGAAATACTCTTAGAGATGAAAAACCTTTCCGAGTTGATGATAGACCTGGCTTACTCCGCTGCTCTATTCAACGACAAGGAGCTTGCAGAGGAGGTTCTAGAGCTTGAGAAAAAGGTCGATACGCTTGCTTACCTTCTAGACATGACTATCATGATTGCTG